>CANBRQ010000034.1 GCA_947371955.1 Paracoccaceae bacterium
CATCCGCGAGGCGGGCCCAGTCTTCGGGCGCAAGCTGTTCGGGCAGGGTGGGACCTTTGGTCAGCATCATGAGGCTGGGGTCGCGGGCGATCTTGGCCTTGAGGGCTTCTTCCTCCAGCGGGCCGGCTTCGACCAGAAGGGTGGTGCTGGCGGCCAGGCGGGGGGTGAGAAGCGCAAGGATCGGCGCAAAGCGCGGGTCGTTCAGGTGATAGGTGCCGGCAAGGATGATCTCTTGTCCGTCCCTGGTCGCTTGCCAGAGGTTGCCATGGGCAAAGGGCACCTCGGCCTTGGCCTTCAGCGCCGCCAGATCGGCGGGGGGCAGGGCCGTGATGAGGTTCTGGCCGTGACAGGTTTCAGCATGGGCCGGAAGGGCGAGAAGCAAGGCTAAGGCAAAAGCGCGGAACATGGGGGGCCTGCGGGCTGAGATGGCGGCAGCATGACATGGCGAGGGGGGTGGGGGAAGGGGAGTTGAGTTTCGAACCTCTGCCCCCTTGTGCCACGGCATGTTCGGCAATGCGTGCATCGCCAGATCAGGGAGGGCAGTCGGCTGCCGGGCAAATGGAAGCGGCGAGGGCGACAGCCGCCAAGCGCGCGGCATCGCGGCGCGGATGGGGGCAAATCCCTTTGTTCAGACCTTTGGCCTGATATGTTAGGCCGATCCCGACAACCGGCGCGCTGAGCGGAAGCCGGGTTCGTTGCCGGTCTTGACGAGGATTTGGCAGACAAGCTTCTGGCCCGGGATGGCCGGGACCTCTACAACGCGTCCTGTGTGAGTTTCCGCGCCGTGTCGCCGCAGCCCGCCCAAGCCAACCTTCGCCTGTGCGGTTCTTTGATCAGATTTTCGACAGCCGAGGTGTTGACAGACTCGCGCCCGGTGACTACTTCACCCGTCATTAGCACTCAGCCAATACGAGTGCTAATCGAGATTAACCTGGAACCTAGGGAGTGTTACCAGATGGCTTTCAAACCGCTGCATGACCGTGTGCTGGTCAAGCGTATCGCCGCCACCGAAAAAACCATTGGTGGGCTTATCATTCCGGAAAGCGCCAAGGAAAAGCCCGCTGAGGGCGAGATCGTTTCCGTGGGCGAAGGCGCCCGCAAGGACTCGGGCGAGCTGATCGCACCGTCGGTCAAGGCTGGCGACCGGATCCTTTTCGGCAAATGGTCGGGCACCGAAGTGAAGCTCGACGGCGAAGAGCTGCTGATCATGAAGGAAAGCGACATCATGGGGATCATCTCCTAAGTCGCCCTTTCCGGTTAGGTGGGGGAAATACCCCCACCCTACGATCCATCCATTCAAACGGGAGTTAGCACAATGGCTGCTAAAGACGTACGTTTTGACACCGATGCCCGCGACCGCATGCTGCGTGGCGTCAACATCCTCGCCGACGCCGTCAAGGTGACGCTGGGCCCGAAAGGCCGCAACGTTGTCATCGACAAGTCCTTCGGCGCACCGCGCATCACTAAAGACGGTGTGACGGTTGCCAAGGAAATCGAACTGGCGGACAAGTTCGAGAACATGGGCGCGCAAATGGTGAAGGAAGTCGCTTCCCGCACCAATGACGAAGCGGGCGACGGCACCACCACCGCCACCGTTCTGGCCCAAGCCATCGTTCGCGAAGGCATGAAGGCCGTCGCGGCCGGCATGAACCCGATGGACCTGAAGCGCGGCATCGACATGGCGACCACCAAGGTCGTTGCAGCCATCAAGGCAGCGTCGCGTCCCGTCAAGGACACCGACGAAGTGGCCCAAGTCGGCACCATCTCGGCCAACGGCGAAGCACAGATCGGCCGCTTCATTGCGGACGCCATGCAGCGCGTCGGCAACGAGGGTGTGATCACCGTCGAAGAAAACAAGGGTCTTGAGACCGAAGTCGAAGTCGTCGAAGGCATGCAGTTCGACCGCGGCTATCTGTCGCCCTACTTCGTCACCAATGCCGACAAGATGACGGTCGAGCTGGAGGATGTGTACATCCTGCTGCACGAGAAGAAACTGTCCTCGCTGCAGCCGATGGTTCCGTTGCTGGAGTCGGTGATCCAGTCGCAGCGCCCGCTGCTGATCATCTCGGAAGACGTTGAAGGCGAAGCGCTGGCGACCTTGGTTGTCAACAAGCTGCGCGGCGGCTTGAAGATCGCAGCCGTCAAGGCTCCGGGCTTCGGCGACCGTCGTAAAGCCATGCTGCAGGACATCGCCATTCTGACCGGTGGTCAGGTGATTTCCGAGGACCTCGGCATGAAGCTGGAAAGCGTCACGCTGGACATGCTGGGCCGTGCGAAGAAAATCTCGATCACCAAGGACAACACCACCGTCATCGACGGCGCCGGTGCCAAGGCCGAGATCGAAGCGCGTGTTTCGCAGATCCGCACCCAGATCGAAGAAACCACGTCGGACTACGACAAAGAGAAGCTGCAAGAGCGCGTGGCCAAACTGGCTGGCGGCGTGGCAGTGATCCGCGTCGGCGGCATGACCGAGATCGAAGTGAAAGAGCGCAAGGACCGCGTTGACGACGCTTTGAACGCGACCCGTGCGGCCGTGCAAGAAGGCATCGTGGTTGGCGGTGGTGTGGCCCTGGTTCAGGCGGCAAAGTTGCTGCATGACCTGGTTGGCGCCAACTCTGACCAGCAGAACGGCATTTCCATCGTGCGTCGCGCTCTGGAAGCTCCGCTGCGTCAGATTGCTGAAAACGCTGGCGTCGATGGCGCTGTCGTGGCTGGCAAAGTGCGCGAGTCCAATGACCCGACCTTTGGCTTCAACGCGCAGACCGAAGAATATGGTGACATGTTCGCCTTCGGCGTGATCGACCCGGCCAAAGTCGTGCGTACGGCTCTGGAAGATGCAGCGTCCATCGCGTCGCTGCTGATCACCACCGAAGCCATGATCGCGGATCGTCCGGAGCCCAAGTCGGGCGGCCAGGGCGGCGGCGGCATGGGCGGCATGGGCGGCATGGACGGCATGATGTAATCTGGCCCTAGGGCTGGTCGGAAAGGGCGCTCCGCTTGGAGCGCCCTTTTTGTTTGGGAGGTGGGGATGGTGGTGGGGCCGGACGATGCGTGGCAGGTGAAGCCAGAAGATCTACCCACGGTAGACGCCCTTCTTCGCGCGGCCTTTCCGGGGCCGGAGGAGGCCGAACTGGTGAAACGGTTGCGGGCTGACGGCGACATGGTTTGGGACGTGACCAACGGCGTCGCCTGTGCAGCCCTCAGCCGGATGGTGGCGCCCGAAGGCTGGCTGTGTCTTGCCCCCGTAGCGGTCTGGCCGGACCGGCAGGGCCAAGGGATCGGCAGCAGGCTGGTCCGTCAGATCGTCGAGGCGGTGCGGATGGGCATGCCGCACGTTGCTGTGCCAGAACCTACCCTCGTCGTCCTGGGCTCGCCCTCTTTCTACGCCCGCGCCGGGTTCTCGTTGGAGCGGGCTGTGCGGCTGATCTCGTCCTATCCGATCTCGCATAGGCTGATTGCTCGGGCGGGGGCGGGTGTTCCGGAGCGCAAGCTGGTTTACCCGCGCGCTTTTGATCACCTCTAGCCAAACGGAGCGCGCAAGAGCGCGCGAGTCTTTTGTCTCGCCTCTGGCGCAAGCGCCAACCGGCTCGGGGTTAGGGCCTCCGGCGGGAGTATTTGGCAAAGAGCAAATGCAAGGCGCTCCCCTTACCCCTTTCACCTTGGCACAAATATCCACCGGGGTTTCTCAAGGGGAGGCGTGCCTCCCCTTGAGGCAGGGGGATTGGGGGGCGGCAGCCCCCCAACGCGGGTCCGCAGAGCGCCTTTTTGTTACAAGGGTTTCAACAGGCGGTGAATCGTGTGGCCCGTCTCTGCGTCGAAGCGGGAGATGCCGGTGGCCGTGAAGCCCTGGCGTTCCCAGAAGGCCCGACCCTTGAGGTTCGCCTCCAGCACGGCGAGGTAGAGGTTCGGGCTGGGGCGGGCGAGCAATTCGATATGGCCGGTGAAGGCGGCGCCGTGACTTTGGCCGCGGGCGCGGGGGGCGAGGATCATCAGGCCGAGGTAGGCGTCCTCGGGCAGCGGGAAGCCGAAGGAAAGCTCTACCACGCCAGACAGGCGGTCGTCGAGGTACAGGCCGAGGCGGTGGGATCTGGCGGGGTCGCAGCCCGGCGGGCCGGACGTGAAGACATCTTGGACCTGTTCCGGCCCCGGCGCGTGGCCGAGCCAGAGGTGATAATAGTCTTGAGCTTCCAGCAGCAGGTCTGCCACGGCGGCGCGGTCGGTTGCGGGGTCAAGCGGGCGGATCAGGCGGGTGGGCATTCTATCTTCACCACGGTCAGGTCTGTGGCGCCGGAGGGTTTGCGCCAAGTAACCCTATCGCCGACCTCTGCCCCCAGCAAGGCGCGGGCGAGGGGGGCGTGGGGGGTGATGCGGAAGCGGGCCGGGTCGGCCTCATCTTCGCCGGTGATCTCGTAGGTCTGGGTCTGGCCTGCTTCATCCTCGACCGTGACGGCAAGGCCCGAGGCCACTGAGGTCAGGGAATGTGTTGCGGGATCAACCGGGATCGCCGAGCGCAGGCGGGCTTCCAGATAGCGGATGTCGCGTTCCGCCGCCGCCTCGGGCAGTTTGTCGAGCCGGTCGGGGCGGGATTTCAGCGCAGCGAGGTCGGTCTGGCGGGTTTGCAGCCGGGCGTGCAGCGCCGCAAGGCCGCGGGGGGTCACGTAGTTCGGATGGGCCGACAGCGGCAGGTCGGGCAGGGGGTCCAGCGCGCCGTCGCCCTCTTTCACGAAGGCTCTGCTCACGTGGGCCATCCTTTCATCGGATCAGACGCTCCAGCGTGTCGTAGGTGACACCGTCTTCCCAGGGCGCGTGGGTCAGGCTGTCGGGCTTGAAGCGGATGCGTCCCGCGACCAGGTCGGATTGCGCGAAGAACTGGCGTTCGGTCACGACATGGGCCGGGTCGCGCCAGCGCGGCGACAGGGTGCCCTCGGTCACCGTGCAGCGAAAGAAGATGTCGACCTGATGAAAGCCGGTGGAGGGGTCGTGAAATTCGTTGATCAGGGCGGGCAGGCCCACGGAGATGCGCAGGCCGGTTTCCTCATGCACCTCTCGCATCAGGTTTTCATGCAGGGAGGTGCCGGATTCGACGCCGCCGCCCGGGGCGCACCACAGGTCAGACCTGCCGCCCGGATAGGCGTTGACCAAGAGAAGCCTGTTCTCTTGCAGGATCAGGGCGCGGGTCGCGAGGCGAGGGGATTTGGGGGCCATGCGCCAAGGCTAGACCTTGGCGCATGAATGTCCAGTGCTTACGCCGGAATGGCGGCAGCTTGCGTCGTGCCGCGTCCGGACCAGAGCAGGTAGAGCGTGCCGGCAAGGATCAGGGCGACCCCGGCCCAGATGTTGCCCTCGGGCCAGTAGCCGAAGACCAGACCATAGATCAGGATGTTGCTGATCAGCTTCAAGTCGTCGAAGGGCTGCACGAAGGCGGCATCTGCTGCGGCATAGGACCATGTCAGCAGGTACTGCGCCGACATCATGACGATGCCGCCTATCACCAGCCAGCCGAGGATCTGGGTCGAGGGCAGCTCGAACCCCGCCTGAACCGAAAGCCCGGCGTTGATGGGCGTCAACAGCACCAGAAGCCAGAGGGTGATGGAGGGCGCCGACTCGGTCCGGGTCAGCACCTTGGTCATCAGCGACGACCCCGCCCACAGCACCGCTGCGGCCACCGGATAGACCATCGACCAGGTCAGGCCCGAGGTCCAGAGGCCCGAGACGATCGTGGCCCCGGCCAGCCCGATGGCGGCTGCGATCCAGCGGGGGGGAGAGACCTTCTCGCCCAGGACCAGCGCGGCGCCCACCAGCACGAAGATCGGCGAGGTCATCACCAGGGCGATGATCTGCCAGATCGGTGTCTGCGCCGCGACGGCCAGCACAAAGGCTTGCACGCCGAGGGCCGAGATGATGACCCGCACAAGGTGCAAAACGGGGCGCGCGGTTTTCAGCCCGGCCAGCCCGTGGCGCAGGATGAACGGTGCCGAGAAGAGTGTGGCAATGGCATATTGCCAGAAGGTATCGGATTGCGCCCGGAACCCCAGCCCGCCCCAGTCGGCGGGCGCGGTGATATGGTAGGTGATGGCATTGGCGGTGGCAAAGCAGATGCCCGCAAGCACCATATAGGCCGCACCTTTGAGGACATTGGTCTGATTCATGAGTGTCTCCTGTCGACCACATAAATCAGGGGGATAGGCATGACTCCTCCGCCTCAAGACTGGGCCGGAGCAGGTCACACATTCTCTCTTTTTCCGGACTATACCGTCGGCCCCGGAGTTACACCGGATCTGCTGACCCTTTCCGCTCCGCAACATCGGGGCCGAAAGGCGCTCGCGGGCTATACCGCCGGTGGGGACTTGCACCCCGCCCTGAGAATACCGGGAATAGCCCCGGCAGCTTTGTCATATCGGTAAGGACCTTGTGGAGCAAGCGTTGCACGGTGCGGTGATGCGCGGTCTTGGTGCATTTCGGCCGGGCTTGACGAATCTGCCGAAAGAATAGGACCGTGGCGATGATTTTACAGGAGATAGCTTTGACCCTATTGCGCGCCACGACGGCCTTTGACGATACCCAGATCAATTTCAATCTGGCCTATGCGGGGGCTGATCCTGTTCTGACGCAGGAGACTCCGGGTGAGGCGTTTCGCCAGCATGGCGGCTGGTATGTTACCGGCATTACTGTGCGCATGATGGCGAAATTTGACCGGGCCTATGCCGAAGATCTGAAAGTGCACTCGGCTGCGGGCGAGGTGACCGCATCAAGTCCAAATCTGACCTTCGATGGCGCGGGGCTGATCAGCGGCGGCAAGGTGCAGATGATCCATGTCGCAATGACCGCTGGCCCGTCGTGGCATATCGCGGGGGCAAATATTGCGGGGGCCGCTTACACCGCCGCGCTGACCTCGGCTGACGCTGCCGATGACCGGGCGCTGATGGCGGCAGCGCTGGCGGGCAATGACCGCATCCTCTTGTCGAACCAAGCCGATCAGGTTCATGCCGGAGGTGGGCGCGATCTGGTGATGGGGATGGGCGGCATCGACACGCTGTATGGCGAGGGTGGCATTGACCTCATCGACGGTGGCAAGGGCAACGATCAGCTTTTTGGCGGAGCGGGCGGCGATCAGCTTTTCGGCGGACCCGGGCGTGACAGCCTTGATGGCGGGCTGGGGGATGACTTCCTGTTCGGTGGCGGCGGTCCGAGCGAGAGCCTGACCGGCGGTGCCGGGCATGACTACTTTGTCCTGGCCTACAATGTCGGGCCCGACTTCAGCACGGTGACCGACTTCGTGCAGGGAACCGACCATGTCGCATTGAACGCCAGCTGGCACGACGACACCGGCTTCCATGACCTGACCTTTGCCGACCTGAAAATCCGGCAGACGGCTGACGGGGCGATGATCCGCTTTGCCGATCCCAATGGCGGATATGTGTTGCGGATGCTGTTGCAGGGGATCGATGCCAAGACCCTGACGGCGGATGATTTCGCGCCGCTGATGGCCACGCCGCCGTTCAGCGACTCGCCGTTTGAGCAATCTGTCGGCGCATTCTGGAACAATTGGGTCTATTGGGTCAGCTGATTTTCCCCCCGGTTTCGCCCGCTGTGGCGATCTGTCCCGGCTGGCCTGACTTGCGCCATACGCGGTTTGGCCGCATCTGATAGGGATGCGCCAGACCGCTGCCCAGTTTCTTGCCACGCTGACCGCCCAGGGGCGCAAGCCTGACCGGGCGGAATCGGTTGTGCTGCTGCATGGGCTGGCGCGGACCGAGGCCTCGATGCTGCTGATGGACGCGGCCCTGCGGGCGCGGGGCTATGAGGTGATCAACGACAGCTACCCTTCAACCAAGGCCTCGATGGCCGATCTGGCGGCGGGGGTGGGGGCGCGGGTGGCGCGCTGCGCTGCGGGGCGGCGGGTGCATTTCGTCACGCATTCGATGGGCGGCATCCTGCTGCGGTTGTTCCTGCGCGATGCGCGGCCTGTGGGCCTGGGACGGGTTGTGATGCTGGCCCCGCCCAATCAGGGGTCAGAGGTGGTGGATGCGCTGGGCGGGATGGCGGCGTTTCACTGGGTCAACGGGCCTGCCGGGGCGGAACTGGGCACCGGCCCGGACCAACTGCCCCGCAAACTGCCGCCGGCGGATTTCGACGTGGGCGTGATCGCCGGCACCCGCAGCCTGAACCCGCTCTTCTCACGCCTGCTGCCGGGGCCGGATGATGGCACGGTGTCGGTCGCCTCGACACGGCTGGAGGGGATGGCCGCACATCTGACGCTGCCGGTCAGCCATACGTTCATGATGAACTCCCCCGAGGTCATCGCCCAGACCTTGAACTTTCTTGACAAGGGCGCTTTTGCGCCCGGGATGACGTGGCGCGCGGCGCTGGCGGGTTTGCTGCGCCCCGAGGCGTGAGGGAGCAGAGGTGAACCCGGAATCATTTGACCGGGCGATATCAAATACGGCATTTTTCTTCTTTGCGCGTGACGGCAAAATGCGCCCGCCTGTGGCGTGGAAAAAAGGACCGGATCGCCAAACTGCAGGGCCATGATGGCCGTCTTGATGTGCCTTTTTGAGAGAGTGCTTTCACATGGCGATTGTCTATTCGGAAACGACCCTCAACCTTTCCTCCGTCGATCTGAACCTTGCCTTTCGGACGGCTCACACTGCGCAAATCCTTGCAGCGACGTTTAACAAGGTTCTTGAAACACAACATATCAATGTGGGCGGCTCCACCGTGACGATCCCGGGCGGGCAGGTCAGTTTCAACACAGCATGGACCGTACAATCTGACACCGGTCTGGCGGCGACCGTCCTGGCTGGAACGGATTTCGTCTCCGACACCGGGGCGGAACACCTGACCGGAGGGTCGGCCAGCATGATTCTTGGCAAAAGCGACGGCAGCCATATAGATTTTGGGATCGTCGGCTTTTCGGTGCCGGCGGTGGATTTTGACAGTGCGGCCCACAGCGCCAGCCTGCAGGACGACGCGGCACTTTTTGCCCGGATTCTTGCAGGCAACGATTTGTTCTCCGCCGGGTTTGGCAAAGACCGGATCGACTCCGGTGCGGGCAAGGATGGGATTGTCTCGGGCGGCGGGAATGACCGGGTCAATGCGGGCAGCGGCGCGGACTTGGTGATGGCTGGTGCGGGGGCTGATACCGTGATCGGCGGTCTGGGTGCCGACATTCTGCTAGGGGAGGCCGGTTCGGACCGGATCTTCGGCGGCGGTGGCAATGACACGATTGTCGGTGGCGCGGGCAATGACATTCTGGTGGGTGACGGCGGGGCGGACAGGTTCGTCTTTGCCAGAGGCGCCGGTCAGGACCATATCCGCGGCTTTACCGTGGGTTCCGACAAGATCGCCATCGAGTCCGGTGCGGCCAATTTCGCCGCTTTGACCATCACGCAAGAGGGCTCTGACACGGTGATCCGTTTCGGCGCGGTCAAGATCACGCTGGACGGCATCGATGACGCCACAGTTACGGCCACGAGCTTTCAGTTCGCCAACGCCCTGCCGCATATCGGCGTCGCCGGGGCGGCGGCGCAGCAGTGGCTTGACGGTTGGAACTACCTCGTCTGAGGTTTCACCCGGTTGACATGCCCCATCTTGCGCCCCGGCCTTGGCGCGCCCTTGCCGTACAGATGCAGGGCGGCATGACGTTCGCGTGCGATCTTGGGCACTTTCAGGATGTCATCGCCGATCAGGTTCTCCATCACCACATCGGAGTGGCGTGAACCATCGCCCAAAGGCCAGCCGGTGATGGCGCGGATGTGCTGTTCGAACTGATCCACCGCGCAGCCGTTCTGCGTCCAGTGGCCCGAATTGTGGACGCGCGGCGCGATTTCGTTGGCGATCAGACCCTTGGGCGTGACGAAGAGTTCCACCCCAAGCACGCCGACATAGTCGAGCGCGTTCAGGATGCGGGCGGCCAGCAGGATGGCATCGCTGCGCTGGCTTGGGGCCAGCTTGGCGGGCACCGTGGTGGTGCGCAGGATGCCGTCGTGGTGGACATTCTCACCGGGGTCAAAGCAGGCGATGGACCCATCCAAGCCGCGGGCGGCAATCACTGAAACCTCATGGGTGAAGTCGACGAACCCCTCCAGCACGGACTCCTGCTGGAAGGCCGCCTTCGCACCCGATACGTCCGAGAAGGACATGATCCGCCGCTGCCCCTTGCCGTCATAGCCAAGCCGCGTGGTCTTCAGGATGGCCGGCATCCCGATTGCGGCCACGGCAGGCTCCAGATCCGCCGCCGTCCGCACCGCTGCATAGGGCGCGCAGACAATGCCCAGACCGGACAGGAACTCTTTCTCCAGCAGGCGGTCCTGCGAGGTGGCCAGCGCCCGCCGGTTCGGCCTGATCGGCTTCAGGCTTTCCAGCAGGTCCAGCGCCGAGGTGGGCACATTCTCGAACTCATAGGTGATGACATCGACCGAAGCCGCAAAGGCCCGCAGCGCCGCCTCATCCTCATAGGGTGCAGTGGTCACCGCATGGGCGACCTCGGCCGCCGGAGGGTTCGCAAGAGGTTCATAGATATGCGTGCGAAATCCCAGCCGGGATGCGGCCACCGACAGCATCCGCCCCAGTTGCCCGCCGCCCAGAATACCGATCACCGCACCGGGGGGAAGTTCACTCATCCTTCGGCTCCTCTGGGATCGAGGCTGACAAGGCCTCCCGCCACGCCTCAAGCCGCGCTGCCAGTTCAGCATCCTGAAGGGCCAGAATCCCGGCCGCCATCAGCCCGGCATTGACCGCCCCTGCCGACCCGATCGCCATGGTCGCCACCGGAAAGCCCTTCGGCATCTGGACGATGGAATACAGACTGTCGACCCCGCCCAAAGCCTTGGTCTGGATCGGCACACCCACCACCGGCACCCGCGTCTTCGACGCCATCATCCCCGGCAGATGGGCAGCCCCGCCCGCGCCCGCGATGATCACCTGCAACCCCCGCGCCACGGCGGTCTTGCCATAGTCCCACAAGCGGTCAGGTGTCCGGTGCGCCGAGACGATCTTCGCCTCCCAGGTCACGCCAAGCTGATCCAGAATCCCGGCAGCCTCCTTCATCGTCGGCCAGTCTGACTGGCTCCCCATGATGATCCCGACCTGAACAGCCATGCGCGCCCCCAAATACCATCCGCGCGGATTATACTGGCAGGGCACTCAGGGCAAGAACCAAGCCCCCCATTTGCTCCTTGACCAAATACTCCCGCCGGAGGCTCCGCGGCCAACCCAAACCGAGGCAACCGCAGAACGGCCCCCGTAGGATGGGCCGTCGGCCCATGCTCCCGGCAGCCGCGTTCAGGCGATGATATCTGGAATAAGCTCGTCTTCCAGCTTCACCACCTGCTCCTTCAGCGCCAGCTTCTGCTTCTTCAGGCGGCGGAGTGTCAGTTGGTCCGGGCGGCCGGAATGCTCCAAAGCATGGATGGCCTCGTCCAGATCGCGATGCTCGCGCCGCAGCACTTCCAGCTTGATGCGCAGCATGTCTTCGAAGTTGAGCTCGTTGGAGGCGTACATGGGTCAGATCTTGGGTAAGGACGGCTTCCGGTCAGCATATAACGATTCGCTGTCCTTCGGAAAAAATTCTGCAAGGAAAAGAACGACCCCGTGCGAAAATCTGCCGGCAAATCGCCGGGTGGCGGGGCTTGTGCTGCGACCCTTGCCGCCCCATATTTCATCTCTGCGGGTGCCTTCGGGGTCCGCTTCCCAGATGTCGCTTGTCACAAGGACATGACCATGACGAAACTGACCTTCGGCGCCCATCCGCATCTTCTGGGCTTTGAACAGCTTGAACGGCTGGTGGAACGCACCGCCAAAACTGCCTCGGAAGGCTATCCGCCCTTCAACATCGAGGCCACGTCCGAAAACACCTATCGCATCACGCTGGCCGTCGCAGGCTTCCGCGAGGAGGATCTGCAGATCACCGTCGAGGATCGCCAACTGGTGATCCGCGGCCGACAGGCCGAGGATATCACGGACCGCGTCTATCTGCACCGCGGCATCGCCGCCCGCGCCTTCCAGCGCAGCTTCGTGCTGGCCGACGGGGTCGAGGTCGGTGGTGCCGATCTGGAGCATGGCCTTCTGCATGTCGATCTGCGCCGCCAGGCGCCCGAGACGGTGGTGCAAACCATCCGCATCGGCCGCCCGTAACGTCTGCCTTCAAAGGGGAAAAGTGATGGATACCAAATACGCAAACCTGCCCGGCACCAAATCGGGTGCCAAATCCGCAGCCGAAGGCGCGATCGTCTATGTCCGCCCCGTTCTGGTCTCGGACCTGCCCACCGAACTGCAGGAGCAGGCCGAGGGCTTTGCCACGATCTATGCCGTGCATCGTCCGAACGGCGAAAGGGTGGCACTGGTCGCCGAAAGCAAACTGGCCTTCGCGCTGGCCCGCGAGCATGACATGGCACCGGTCTGGGTGCACTGACCGACGCCTTGGTCTCTGGCGCCGGTAGCCGGTGCGCCAGAGGCCCGGATCCTTCGGGTTTTAGGCAGATTTCGGCCCTAGACCTTCAGTTATACCTGCCCATAATTCCGGAGTTTTAACCCTTTCGGGTGATTGCTGCAGGTGCAGCATGACCCTAAGTCCCGGTCATGATGCATCAAGGGGCGGACCTGCCGCCGGATGCTGGCACCGAAAGGACACGGACTCATGGCTTCGAAAACGGCATATAGCGGTTTGCAAATTGGGCTGCACTGGGCGACCGCCCTGCTGATCGCCGCGAACTATTTCATCTCTGATGGCATGGGCGAGGCGCTGGACGCCCATATCGCCGGTGATCCGGTCTTGGGCCTTACGCCCGTCTGGCACGTCTGGGCTGGCACCCTGCTCTTGGCTTTGGTGATCGTGCGGCTGGCCGTGCGTTTCCTGACCGGTGCGCCGCAGATTCCGGGTCAGAAGACCCTCGCCGAACGCGCTGCTGATGCCGGGCACTGGGTGCTTTACGGCCTGATGCTCGCCGCCCCGGCGTTGGGCGCGCTGACGTGGTTCGGCAAGCTGGACAGCACCGGCGATCTGCATGTGCTGGTGATGAACGCGCTGATGCTGGTCATTCTGGGCCATGCCGCCATGGCGATCTTCCACCACTATGTCCTGAAAGACGGCCTGCTGAAGAAGATGGTTCCGCTGCGCTGAGGCATGGCATCGGGGGCCCCGGCCCCCGGTTCCAACGCGTCAGGCTTGGAAGGCCGCCGGTTCGCCCGCAGCCACAACCTGCGCGTGGCCCGGCAGATTCCAGTGAAACAACACCAGATGCCAAAGCTCTGGCGCCTTGCGTGAGGCATAGATCATGCCATCCGCTCCCGCAGCCCTGACCGCATCCGAAGCGCGCCACGAGGTTGCGCGAAGACCCGTCGCCCGCTCCTCCTGCCACTTCGCCGCGGGTTCGTAGCCTGACAGTCCCATAGCCGCCAGAGTGCCGGGCAGCCGCAGGTCCAGAACCCGGGCGGCGCTGACCGCCACGGGCACCGTCACGCGCGGCGGATCGTCGGGGCGCTGATAGGTCGCCATTGCGACCCGGGCGCCCTCTGGGCTGGCCGAAAGATAGAGGGCGCTTTGCCCGCCATGATGAAAGCGCCCCTCGGGTGCATTGGTGCCAGAGAGCAGATAGCGCAGATCATCGGCGAAGATCACCCGGTAGAAGGTGCCCTCCAGCACCAGCATCAGCCATGCCCGGAGAGCCAGCGTTCGGCATCGAGTGCGGCCATGCAGCCCATGCCCGCGCTTGTGACGGCCTGACGATAGACATGGTCGGTCAGATCGCCCGCAGCAAAGACGCCTGGAATCGCGGTCCGGGTGGTGCCGGGTTCAACCTGGACATAGCCGCCGTTGTGCAGCGGCAGTTGGTCCTTGACCAGTTCCGAGGCGGGGGCGTGGCCGATGGCCACAAAGAAGCCGTGGCAGGGGATGTCCTTCACCTCGCCTGTCAGGAGGTTGCGGGTGCGCACGCCAGTGACAGAGATGGGCGTGTCGGTGCCCAGAACCTCGGTCACTTCGGAGTTCCAGACCAGCGCGATTTTCGGGTGCTTGAACAGGCGGTCCTGCATGATCTTCTCGGCCCGCAATGTGTCGCGGCGGTGGATCAGGGTGACTTTGCTGGCGAAGTTGGTCAGGAACAGCGCCTCTTCCACGGCTGTGTTGCCGCCGCCGATCACCACGACCTCTTTGCCGCGATAAAAGAACCCGTCGCAGGTGGCACAGGCTGATACGCCGAAGCCCTTGAACTTGGTCTCGGACGGGATGCCCAGCCATTTCGCCTGCGCGCCCGTCGCCAGAATGACCGCATCGGCCGTGTAGGTGGTGCCGGAGTCGGACTGGGCCATGAAGGGGCGGTTTTGCAGATCAAGGCTGGTGATGTAGTCGGAGATCACGGCAGCGCCCATTTCCTTGGCGTGCTCCTCCATCCGGATCATCAGGTCGGGTCCCTGAACCTGCGTGTCGCCGGGCCAGTTCTCGACTTCCGTTGTGATGGTCAGTTGTCCGCCGGGTGTCAGGCCTTGCACCAGCATCGGGCTAAGCATGGCGCGGGCGGCATAGACCGCCGCGGTATAGCCCGCAGGACCCGAGCCGATGATCAGAACCTTGGTGTGCCGCGTCTCGCCCATTTTACCCTCATCCGGTTTTCAGCCCAAGGTGATATAAGCTTGGGCAGCAGCGGGGGGAAGGGCTGGCGTTTTGGCGACTTTTTATTGCGCGGATGGGAAAGATTATTGCGCGTGTGGGGGCGAGGGCGTAAGGAAAGACAAAAGAGGAGCGTCCCATGTCCGTAGCCAAGCTTGATCCGATCGACCGGAAGATTCTGGCAGAGTTGCAGGACGATGGCCGGATGACCAACGTGGAACTGGCCCGCCGGGTCGGGATTTCCGCGCCGCCCTGCCTGCGCCGGGTCCGCACGCTGGAGGAGGCGGGCTATATCAAGGGCTACCACGCCGACATTGACGCCCGCGAGATGGGGTTCGAGGTGCAGGTCTTCGCCATGGTGCGGCTGAACTCCCAAGCCGAGGCCGACCTGTCGACCTTCGAGGGCCGCTGCCGCGCCTGGCCACTGGTGCGCGAGTGTCACATGCTGAACGGCGAGATCGACTTCATCCTGAAATGCGTGGCACCCGACCTGTCGACCTTCCAGAACTTCCTGACCGAGCAGCTTTTGAAGGCCGAGAATGTGGCGAACGTGAAGACCAGCCTGGTAATCCGCTGCGCCAAGGATGCGCCGGGATTGCCCTTTGAGGTGCTGGAAGCCCGACTGGCAAAGAACGCCTGATACTGCGCCCAAGAGTTTTCGTCGAAAATTCTTGGGGTTCTGCGGCGACTACAGCGTGACGCGGACCTCGATCAGCCTTGGGCCGTCGCAGGGCTGCGACAGGGCCCAGTGCAGCACCTGAGGGTCTTCGGGCACCGAGGTGAAGGGCAGATCGCAAGCGGCGGCGAAAGGCTCCATCCGCAGGGGCGAGGGGTGGCAGCCTATGATCTCGGTATTGGCACCGCGCATGGCATCGGCAATCTCGCGGAAGGCGGCGTTGTTCCAGACGAGGAAGGTGATGGGCAGGCGTTCGTCGACGGCGGTGCGGAGTTCGCCGGGCGAGAATTGCAAGCCACCGTCGCCGATCAGGCAAACGACTTTGCTATCGGGGGCGGCCAGCGCGGCGCCGACGGCCGCGCCCGGGCCGAAGCCCAAGGCACCATAGCCGGTGGCGGCGTTGAACCAGCCACCGGGGCGGTCGTGGTCGTAGTAGAGATTGCCGGCATAGACGGGCTGGGTGCTGTCGCCGACGATCAGCGCGCCGGGCAGGGCAGAGCGGATCGCCTCGACCATCTCAAGCTGGCCGGGCATCGTGGCGGACAGGTCCCCCAGCAGGGCGCGGGCGCTTTTGCGGGTTTGGGCCGCGATGGTGGCGCTGTCGCTTTGGTGCTGGGTCAGCATGGGCAACAGGGCGGATAGCGTGGCACCCGCATCGCCCTGCAGGGTCAGTGTGGCGGGATGGCGGGCCAGTTGGGCGGCGTCCGTGTCGATGCGGATCATGTTGGCCAGCGAGGGCAGGCCGCCGTCGGCATACATGTCATAGTCGGTCTGGCCGATTTCGGTGCCGATCGCCAGCAACCGGTCAGAGGCCGCGATCAGGTCACGCACCGGGGCAAGGCTGGGCGAGGCGGGGATGCAAAGCGGATGGCCGTGCAGCATGCCGCGGGCGTTGGTCGTCTCGATCACCGGGGCGTTCAGGCGCTCGGCCAGCGCCTTCAACGCGGCCTCTTGCCCCCGTGCGCCACCTCCGGCGAGGATCACCGGAAGCCGCGCCGCGTTCAACAGGCTTGCGGCTTGTGCGAGGCTTGCCGCATCGGGAAGGGCCCTTGGGGCCGTGCCGGCCGGGGCCGCCAGCGGCGGGCAGGGCAGCGGCATCACATCTGTTGGCACTTCGATGTGCACCGGGCCGGGGCGGCCGGTGGTCAGCAGCTCCCACGCCCAGTCCAGCGTCGGGCCGATCTCTTCGGGTGACAGGATCTGTCGCGAGGGGCACAGGGCGCGGACAAGGGCGGACTGGTCGGGCAGTTCGTGCAGGCGGCCCAGGCCCTTGCCCAGCGAATCGCGGCGGTTGACGCCAGAGATGATCAGGACAGGGACCGAATCCTCTCGGCTTTGGCCCATGGCCGTCAGGGCATTGGTCAGGCCCGGACCGGTGATCACAAACGCCACGCCGGGTTGGCCCGACACGCGTGCATAGCCATCGGCCATGAAGGCGCAGCCCTGCTCGTGGCGGGCAGTGACGTGGCGGATGCTGGAGCCCGACAGGCCCCGATACAGTTCGACCGTGTGCACACCGGGGATGCCGAAGACCACGCGGACGCCGCGCGCTTCCAGACCCTCGACCAGACGCTCTCCGACGGTTCTCATGTCAGTTCCCTTTCATCTGGCGGGCGGCGAAGGCGGCAAGACGGCGGCAGGCTTCGGCGATTTCCTCGTCGGGCCGGGTCAGCGAAAGGCGCAGCCAGCCGTTCAGCGACGGGCCGAAGCTTTCGCCGGGCATGACGGCGACCTTTTCCTCCATCAACAGCTTGCGGGCGAAATCCTCGCCCGACAGGCCGCTGGCGCGGATGTCGATCACGGTGAACATGCCCGCCTCGGGTTCATGGACATGGATCGCGTTCTGGCCGTGCAGCGTGTCCCGGATCAGCCGGGCGCGGCGGGCGAAACGATCTGCCATGCCACGCGCCACGGTCGAGGGGCGCGAGACGGCCAGCGCCGTCATGTCGGCGATGAAGGGCTGGTTGCCGAACAGCATGGTCTCGGCCACCGGCAGCAGGCGGGACGTGAACTCACCCGGCCCCACCGCCCAACCGGATCGGAAGCCCGGGGCCGCGTGGGATTTGGAGATGGAGGAAACGGCAATCGTGCGCTCTGCCAGTTCGGGCAGGTCGAGTGGCGACGTGAAAGGGGCGTCGCCGAAGATCAGTTCCTCATAAACCTCATCGCTGAGGATCCAGAGGTCGTGCTTGCGGGCCAGACGGCCGAGTGCTGTCAGATCGTCGCGGGTCAGGACGGCGCCGGTTGGGTTGTGTGGCGTGTTGAGCAGCAGGACGCGGCTGGCAGGGGTGATCAAAGGCTCAATATCGGCGACCTGGATGCGGAAGCCGTGTTCGGGGTGCAAGGGCACCGGCACGGCGGTGGCGCCGGGGGCGGTGATCACCCCTTCGTAGGTCGCATACATGGGGTCGCCGACCAGAACCTCGTCGCCCGGGCCGACAAGCCCGGTCAGCACGGCGAAGAGGGCGGTCTGGGTGCCGGGGAAGGCCATGAACTGGTTGGGGCCGATCGGCCGCCCGCTGCGCTTGGTGTAGCGCGCCGAAAGGGCCGCCAGCAGGCCGGGTTCGCCCCGGCCATTGGAATAGGCAAAGCGGCCGGCATCCATCGCGGCCTGCGCCTTGGCCAGCAGGTCACGCGGTGGCGGCACGTCAGGCTCGCCGATGGTCAGCGACAGGACCTCTTGCCCGGCCGCCGTCATCGCCTTGGCCATGGCATGGACTTCCCATTTGGCTCCGCCAAGATGGGCGAGACGTTCGGTGATGGCAGCGTATTTCATGATGCGGCGTCCGGGACTGGTTCTGACGGGTTGGGGTCAGCGAGGTGAAGGTGTTGCGCAAGATCAATGCCCAGAATGGCGCCGACCGAGGTGACGCCGATGGACACCAACTCGCCCCGGGCGAAGGCTTCGGGCAAGAGGCAGCCCTCCATCCACAGCCCGTCGATCACGGCATTGCAGGCGATGGCAAGGCGGCGCTGGCTGACCTCATCCCGCTCACCGGGAAGGGCCGCGATCAGCGCCTGCAGCATGTCGCGAAAGCCGAGGTAGGTCTGCGCATGGGTGGCCTTCATCGCAGGGTCGCGGTGGGTTTCCTGCAGGAAGGTGGCCCAAAGGATCAGCGCCTCGGGATCGACGACCGGCGGCTTCAGGCTGGCCGCGACAAAGGCGGTCAGCCGGGCGAGGGGGTCTCGCGGGGCGGCGCTGAGAACGGCGGAGGATTCGGCGGTCATCCGGTCCATCAGATGGCGGTAGGCGGCGGTGACCAACTGATCCTTGCTTTGGAAATAGTGCCGGATCAGCCCCGCCGTCACCCCGGCCCGCTGGGCAATCGCCCGGACAGTGGCACTTTGCGCGCCACCTTCGGCCACCATCGCCAGAGTGGCATCCACCAAAGCCTGACGGCGCTTGTCCTCGGCCTCGCGGCGGTAGGGTTTGCGGTCGAGCGCCATGGAACGTGCCTTGTTATGCGGTTGCATAATTCATAGCCTGTTGCGCTGGGCGCTGCAAGCGGCGGAAGGTGCGGCGGCTAGGGGTAGATCTCGTCCGGATCGACGCCCCAGAGCGCGGTTTTGCGGATCCAGCCCTTTTCACCCTCCACCGAAATCCGGCACCAGTCTGGCACGCATTGCAACAGTTTGCCGACGACGCCCAGTTCGGACTGATAGACCACATCGGATTTCTGATCAGGGTTGGCGAAGGCCTGCGCCATGTCCTGCGTCACCAGAACCGAACGGACACCTGACAACAGGGTGTAGTGAATCCAGCCGCCCGCGCCGTCGACATCTTCGACCCGGCGCCAGTGTTCGTATTCGGCGGTGACCTTCAGCGGCATGCCCTCGCGGGTGAAGACCCAGTCGATGCGATGGGTCAGGCCGGGTCCGCGCCGCGCGTTGCCCTGATTGCCCTTCAGCGTGACAAAGCGCGGGATGGGCAGGTTGGTGACAGCGCCCTTGCCGGGATCATGCGGCTGGCTGGAGCTTGCGCCGCCGTTCATGCCGGTGTCGGTGGCGCCCTCGACCTGTTGTTCCAGCGTGGCAGCACCATCCTGCGCCAGGACCAGCAGGGGCCACCCAAACCCCATGCAGGCCAGAAGTGCCGCGGCGAAGACATGTCTCTTCATGGTCGTCCTGCTCGATGCGGCTGCGTCTTGTTGTCCGGTCTGGGGGGAAGGGCTTCCGTACAGACTTGTGCCGCGCAGCACTTGGCGTCACTTTGCCACCAAAGCCCAGCGATGGGAAGTGAGGGAGAGTGTCTTGGGTCAAGGTCGTTTGTCTGTCGTGGTCACCCGCCATCTGCCCCCTGTGGTGGAAACCCGGCTGAAAGAGCTGTTCGATGTGGAATTGCGCGATCCTGATACCGCAATGACCCGCGACGAGTTGGCCGCCGCCATGCAGCGCTGCGATGTGCTGGTGCCGACGATTTCCGACCGGATCGACGCGGGCCTGATCGGGCAGGCCGGGTCGCGCTTGAAGCTGATCGCCAATTACGGGGCCGGGGTCGATCACATCGACGTGGCAACGGCGCGCAGCCGGGGGATTCTGGTCTCGAACACGCCGGGGGTGACGACGGAAGACACCGCCGACATGGCGATTGCGCTGGTTCTGGCCCTGACCCGCCGCATCCCCGAGGGTCTGGCCGCGATGCAGTCGGGCAACTGGCGGGGCTGGTCGCCGATGGCGTTTCTGGGCGGGCGTCTGGCCGGGCGGCGTCTGGGCATCCTTGGCATGGGCCGGATCGGGCAGGCCGTGGCCCGCCGGGCGCGGGCCTTTGGCGTTCAGGTCCATTACCACAACCGCCGCCGCCTGCGCCCAGAGGTCGAGCAGGAGCTGGAGGCGACCTGGTGGGAAAGCCTCGACCAGATGGTGGCGCGGATGGACATCCTGTCGATAAACTGCCCGCACACGCCCTCGACCTACCACCTGATGAACGCCCGCCGTCTGAAGTTGATGAAGCCGACGGCGGTGATCGTGAACACTTCGCGCGGGGAAGTGATTGACGAAAACGCCTTGACGCGGGGCTTGCGGGCTGGCGAGTTGGCCGGGGCGGGGTTGGACGTTTACGAGAACGGCCGGGTGAACCCTCGGTTGCAGGAATTGCCCAACGTGGTGCTGCTGCCGCACATGGCCTCGGCCACGATCGAGGGGCGCATCGAGATGGGCGAGAAGGTCATCATCAACATCAAGACCTTCGCCGATGGCCACAGGCCGCCCGATCAGGTTGTGCCGGGGATGCTTTAAGCCCCGTCATCGCGCCTGTGGCCGGCCGCCGGGAGGGTTTCACACCCTCCCGGACCCTCCCGTGGAGTATTTCCAAAGGAGCAAATGCGGGGTTAAGAAAAGGTAAATTGAATCTGGATAGTTGTTTGTAATCAAGGGTTTGGTCTTGATTGCACGCGTGCAATCACTTTAGAATCGGCTGGAGAGGTAGGGTGTGATGTCGACTTCGGGCTGCCTGCCCCGTACCAGATCGGTGACGATCCTTGCGGTGATGGGGGCCAAGGTCAGGCCGATGTGGCCGTGGCCGAAGGCATGGATCACCTCAGGGCCGGCTTTCGAGGGGCCGAGGACGGGCAGGCTGTCAGGCATCGAGGGGCGGAACCCCATCCAGCTTGCCGAGGGTTCGGGCAGGTCGGGGAAGATGGCGCGGGCGCCTTCGATGAGCCGGTCGAGGCGGTGCTGCGAGGGTGGTGCGGTCAGGCCGCCCAGTTCCACGGTGCCTGCGGCGCGCAGGCGACCCGACATGGGGCAGAGGTAGAAGCCGCGCGAAGTGGGGCTGCAGGGGCGGTTCAGGACCGGCTGGTCCATGTCCCATTCCAGATGGTAGCCGCGTTCCGTATCCAGCGGCACATCGTCGCCGGCCATCCTGGCCAGCGGTCGGGAATGGGCGCCCGCCGCGATGATCACCTTCTTGGCATGGAGCCGGAAGTCCGGCCCGTCGAGGATCACGCCATCGAACTGCCGGGTCAGGCTGTCGACCCGGGCCGTCAGAAGACCCGCATATTGCAGGGCCGATTGGGCGAGGCGTTGCACCATGGCTCCGGGGTCGGTGAGGAAGGACGCGCCGGAGAAGAAGGCGGCACCCGGCATCTCGGGCAGGCCGGGCTCCAGTTGGGCAAGGTCGCGGGAGGAGATCAGGTCAACCTCGACCCCGAAGGTCCGGCGATGGGCGAGGTCGGCCCCGGCGCCGCGATAGGCTTTTTCGGTTTCATAAAGGTATAGGCAGCCGCGCTGCTCCAACAGGTCCAGCCCGCCGATGCGGGCGGCGAGGTCTTGCCAGTGGTCGCGGGCACCCGACAGCAGGACGGCGATGGCCTGCCCGTTGCGGAGGGCATTGCCGGGCAGGGATTGGCGGGCGAAGCGGGTCAGCCAAGGCATCATCGACAGGAACGCACCGGGGCGGATGGCGAGGGGAGAGTTGCGGTTGAACAGAAGCGAGGGCAGGTTCTTCAGCACATCGGGGGTACCTACGGGCAGCACAGCGTAATCGGCAATCGTGCCGGCATTGCCGTAGCTGGCCCCGGAACCGGGGGCTTGCGGGTCGACGAGGATGACCTCCAGCCCTTCGGCCACGAGGGCCTCGGCGATGGCAAGGCCTACGACGCCAGCGCCGACTACTGCGATTTCACTGGATATGTGCTGAACCATTGGACCTCGATATCCCCTCTCCCCGTCTTGGTGCAGGGAGAGGGGAAAGCTTACATGCAGGTGTCGAACAGCGCACGCGTGTTTTCGCGCGTCATCGCCACCGGGTTGCCGCCACAGGAGGGATCCTCCAGCGCCATGTCGGTCAGCATGTCGAGGTCTTCGGGCTTGACCCCCATCGCGGTCAGGTTGGCGGGGATGTTCAGCTTGGCGCGCAGGTCCATGATGGCGGCGCGGAAGCCGTCAAAGCCATTGAAGCCAAGGTAGGCGGCTGCAGCGGCGATGCGGTCTTCGATGACGGCCCGGTTGAAGTCCAGCACCATGGGCATGACGACCGCGTTGGTGGTGCCGTGGTGGGTGCCATAGACAGCACCAATCGGGTGGGACAGGCTATGGATCGCGCCAAGGCCCTTCTGGAAGGCGGTGGCGCCCATGGCGGCGGCCGACATCATATGGGCGCGGGCGTCGAGGTCGTTGGGGTTGTCGTAGACCTTCGGCAGGTTTTCAAAGACCAGACGCATGCCTTCGAGGGCGATGCCCTGGCTCATCGGGTGGTAGAAGGGGGAGGAGTAGGCCTCAAGGCAATGCGCCAGCGCATCCATGCCGGTGCCTGCGGTGATGAAGCGCGGCATGCCGACGGTCAGGGCCGGGTCGCAGATGGTGACGACGGGCATCAGCTTGGGGTGGAAGATGATCTTCTTCTTGTGGGTCAGGGAGTTGGTCAGAACCCCGGCGCGGCCCACTTCGGACCCAGTGCCAGCGGTGGTCGGCACGGCGACGATGGGGGCGATCTTGAAGGCGTCGGCGCGGGTGTACCAGTCATCGACATCCTCAAGGTCCCAGACCGACAGGTCTTTGGACTGGTGCGCCATCAGGGCGATCATCTTGCCAAGGTCGAGGCCGGAGCCGCCGCCGAAGGCGATCACGCCATCATGGCCGCCCGCAAGGTAAACGGCGATGCCGTCGGCCATGTTCTTCTCGTTCGGGTTGGGGTCGACTTCCGAGAAGACGGCGCGGCCAAGGCCTGCGGCGTCCAGAATGTCCAGCGCTTGCGCGGTGATCGGCAGGGACGCGAGCGCCTTGTCGGTCACCAAGAGCGGGTTCTTCAGGCCCGCCGCCTTGGCATGATCCGCCAATTCGGCGATGCGGCCGACGCCGAATTTGATCGGCGTCGGGTAGTTCCAGTTCCGGTTGGGAACGTTGTGAGCGGCAGTCATGGGGTCACACCTTCTTCAGATGGTAGGATTTCGGGCGGGTTACCGAGTGGAACCCAAGGAAAGACAAGGAATTGCCGCGTCCGGTGTCCTTGCAGCCGGTCCAGCAGAGGGCCGGGTCAAGGTAGTCGGCGCGGTTCATGAAGACGGTGCCGGTTTCGACCTGCGCGCCCAAGGCGGCTGCGGTGTCGTAATCTTCGGTCCAGATCGAGGCGGTCAGGCCGTAGGGGCTGTCGTTCATCAGGGCCAAGGCTTCCGCGTCGTCTTTCACCTTCATGATGCCGACGACCGGGCCGAAGCTCTCCTCCATCATCACCCGCATGGAGTGGTTGACGTTCACAAGGATCTGCGGCGCAAGGTAGGCGCCGCCGTCATCGGCGGGGAAGTTCGCGGGGTCGATCAGGGGAGTGGCGCCTTGGGCAATGGCCTCGGCAGTCTGCTCGCGGACGAGTTTGGCAAAGCGCTTGTTGGCCATCGGGCCGAGGGTGGAGTCAGCGTCGAAGGGGTTGCCGAGCTTCAGGGCATTGACCCAAGCCACGGATTTCTCGACGAAAGCGTCGTAGAGGCTTTCGTGGACATAGATCCGCTCGATCCCGCAGCAGCATTGGCCGGCGTTGAACATCGCACCGTCCATCAGGGTATCGACGGCGGCGTCAAGGTTGGCATCGGCGCGGACATAGCCGGGGTCCTTGCCGCCAAGTTCAAGGCCCAAGGGCGTGAAGGTGCCCGCGGCGGCGCGCTCGATGGCTTGGCCGCCGCCGACGGAACCGGTGAAGTTCACGAAGTTGAAGGCACGGGCGGCGATGAGGCTTTCCGTGGTGGCGTGGTCAAGGACGACGTTCTGGAACACATCCGCCGGGACGCCTGCGGCGTGGAAGGCCTCGGCCAGGCGCTCGCCCACCAGCATGGTTTGGCTGGCGGCTTTCAGGACGACCGTGTTTCCCGCGATCAGGGCGGGGATGAGGGTGTTGATCGTGGTGAGGTAAGGGTAGTTCCAGGGGGCCACGATAAAGACGACGCCAAGCGCCTCGCGGGCCAAATAGCGGCGGAATTTGTCGCTGTCTTCAATCACGGTGGGTGCAAGGGTTTTCTCAGCGATTTCAGCCATATAGCCGGTGCGGGCGTTGACACCGCCGAACTCGCCGCCAAAGCGGGTCGGGCGGCCCATCTGCCAGGCGAGTTCCTCGACGATGCGCTCTTTGACGGCATTGAGGTTGGCGATGCCTTGGCGGACGAGGGCGATGCGCTCGGACAGGGGGCGGGCGGCCCAGGCGGGTTGCGCGGCCTTTGCGGCGGCGGCGACAGCCTTGGCGGCTTCGGGGGACAGCGGCGTGCGCTCGGCATAGACCGAGCCGTCGACCGGGGAAATCAGTTGGATGGGGTTCATCGCGTTACCTCGTAGGATGGGCAATCTGCCCATGTTCGGTCGGGTGGCATGGGCAGATTGCCCATCCTACCCATGGTCAAAGGTAGGATGGGCGATCCGCCCATGTCTCGGGTCAAGAACGTTCAAAGCCGCGTTGCAGTTCGAAGTCGGTCACGACGCGGTCGGTTTCAGAGATCTCCCACTGGCAGGCGTGGTGGTAGTGCTCGACCACCGCATCGCCAAAGGCCGCGCGCAGCATGGCGGAGTTGTGCAGCAAGGTGGCCGCGTCGCGCAGGTTCTTGGGGATCTCGCGGATGCCCGAGGCCATGTACATGTCGCCCACCATTTCCGGTTCCAGTTCCATCTTCTTCTCGATCCCGTCAAGGCCTGCCGCCAGAAGGGCTGCACAGGCCATATAGGGGTTCACGTCGCTGCCGGGAATGCGGCATTCCACCCGCACGGCCTTGGTATGCATCCCGCAGACACGGAAGCCTGCGGTGCGGTTGTCCGCACTCCAGACCGCTTTGGTGGGGGCGAACATGCCGACGGTGAAGCGCTTGTAGCTGTTGACGTAAGGCGCAAGGAAGGCCGTGATGTCGCGGGCATGGGCCAGTTGGCCTGCGATATAGTGCTTCATTATCTGAGACATGCCGTGCTTGTCGTCATGGTCTTCGAAGCTGGGCTTGCCGTCGAGGCTCCAGAGACTTTGGTGGATATGGGCGGAGGAGCCGGCCTTCTTGTGATCATACTTCGCCATGAAGGTCACGGACTTGCCCTTGGTCCAGGCGATTTCCTTGATGCCGTTCTTGATGATCGAATGGTTGTCGGCGGTGTCCAAAGCGTCGGAGTATTTGTAGTTCAACTCCTCCTGGCCCGCATCCGCCTCGCCCTTGGAATTCTCCACCGGGATGCCTGCGCCATAAAGCCCGTTGCGGACGGCGCGCATCACGTCTTCTTCCTTGGTGGTCTGGAAGATGTGGTAGTCTTCGTTATAGGCCGAGACCGCGTGCAGCGCCTTCAACCCGCCATCGCGCAGGTTTTCGTACGAATTTTCAAAGAGATAGAATTCCAGTTCCGAAGCCATCATCGGCTCGAACCCCATCGCGCGGGCGCGGGCGACCTGCTTTTTCAGCACGGCGCGGGGGGAGATCGTGACTTCCTGCCCGGCGTGATGGTCCAGCAGATCGGCCAGCACCAAAGCGGTGCCCGGGAGCCAGGGGATCAGGCGCAGCGTCGCCATGTCGGGCTTCAGCACATAGTCGCCGTAGCCGGTCTGCCAGGATGAGCTTTTGTAGCCCTGCACAGTGTTCATCTCCTGGTCGACGGTCAGCAGATAGTCGCAGCAATGCGTCTCCTGCCAGCCGCTTTTGACGAAGAAGGCGGCATGGAAGCGCTTGCCCATCAGGCGGCCCCACATGTCCACGCCCGCCACAAGAACGGTGTCGATGCGGCCAGCGTCCACGGCCTCTTTCAGGTGATCGAATGTCAGATTGCCGGGCATGTCCGGTCTCCCTTATGTGTTGGTGCCCTGTGGGCAATGCGGTCGGGGTTGGCCCCCCGGATGCTTATCTTGCGGTTCAACTGGCCTTGGCCTGCCGTTGAATCTCCTCCAGACCCATGTTGATCACCGGGGCCAGAGTCTCTGCCATCGCCTCGCAGGCGGCATCGGTGGCGATCAGGTCGTTGCGGAGTTCCAGCATGGCGTTGGGCAGACCATAGGGGGTAGCCTGGACCCGCAGCGTGTGGGTGACGTCATCGGCGGCGGAATAGGGCTGGTTGATCTCGGCGCGCAATCTGGTCTTCGACCGCGCAGCGTCCTGAATGGCCATTGCGAAAGAAGGGTCGGCGTCGTGGATGATGCCGAATTCCACGGTGCGCGGTTTGCCGAAGTACAGCGGCGTGAAGGAATGCAGGGTGACGATCGCCGGAGCCAACCCAAGGGCGATGCGGCGGGCGATCACCCCGTGCAGGGCCGAGGCCCATGGCAGATAGATGGCCTCGGTCCGGGCAAGACGCTCGGCCGGAGAAATCGCGGAATTTCCGGGGATATCATGCACTTCTGACCGTGCGGGCATGGCGCCAGCCATGTCGGGGGCGCGGTTGCAGTCATAGATCAGGCGGCTGACCGGCGCGTGGATCAGCACAGCGTCCAGACGCCGCATCAGGCCCTGCGCGAGCTTCAGCGCGCCGGGGTCCCAGGCGATATGGGCCTGACGCTGCGCCTCGGTCAGGCCAAGGTCGCCCCAGCGCGCGGGAAAGGCGTTGGAGGCATGCTCGCAGACCAGAACGACGCGGCCCTTGGCTTCGGCATTCTCGATGGTCGGCAAGAATTCGGCCTCTGGTGCGCTGGATCGCATCGGCGAGTCATCTCCTGTGGTTTGGGCTTCAGGCCATGATCACGCTGGCGCTTTGACGAAAAACTGTCAAGATTGTTTCCGTTCACGGTTTCCTGTTACGATGTTTTCTGATTGCGGAGGATGAGATGACGCTGGATGACCAACTGCGCACCGCCCTGCCCAGCCTGACACGGGCCGAGCGGCAACTGGCCACGCATGTCCTGTCGCATTACCCTGTGGCGGCCTTGGGGTCGATCACCGTCCTGGCCAAGGCGGCCCTGGTCTCGACTCCGACCGTGGTCAGATTGGCGCAAAAGCTTGGTTACAAAGGATATCCCGACTTTCAGGCCTCGCTGCGCGGGGAGGTCGAGGCGATGCTGGTCACGCCCCTGACCAAGCACGCGACCCGCGCCGGGGCGATGCCGGACGGCCATATCCTGACGCGGTTTGCCGAAGCGGTGGTGGCCAATCTGCAGGCGACGCTGAACCAGATTGATCCGGGTGAGTTTGATGCTGCTGCCGTGCTTCTGGCAGATCCCGCCCGCCGGGTTTTCGCCTTGGGCGGGCGGATCACCCATGCGGTGGCGGATTATTTCACGTCGTTGATGATGGTGATAAGGCCGGAAGTGGTGCTTTTGTCCGACAATTCAGCCACTTGGCCTCCTGCGCTGTTGGATATGCGGCCGGGCGATGTGCTTTTGGTCTTCGACATCCGCCGCTATGAAAACGCGGTGCTGCAGGTGACCGAGATGGCCAAAGAGCAGGGGGCCGAGATCATTCTGATCACCGATCGCTGGGTTTCGCCAGCGGCGTCCCACGCCCGCTACACGATGTGCGCCCATGTCGAGGCGCCCTCGGCTTGGGACAGCAACGCAGTGCTGATGGTGCTGGTCGAGACCCTGCTTGCAGCGGTGCAGAATGCGACTTGGGCCATGACGGAACCCCGCTTGCGGCGGCTGGAAGAGTTGTACGCAAGGACGCGGTTCTTCCGGCGGCATCGGTAGGGGTTAATGCGGTGTTAGGAAATCGGCGCCCCGTTCGCGAATCGGCCTTGTGAAACAGGGTTAACGCGGGAAATCAGCGGGATGCGCCCGTATGGTATCCGTCGGTTTTGCGTCTGTTTTGCGTATGGCATCTGTACCGACAGACCGTCCCGAGGGGTCTGGTTAACGCAACGCTCGGGCGTAAAGGTTAACGGGCACGGTTGCCCATGCCGATCAGCGCATTCAGGGCGACCGCCCCCAAAAGGACGGCTCCACCCAAGGCGGTGTTTGCAGAAAGGGTCTCACCCAGCACGGCCCAGGCCCAGATCGGGGCCAGCAGAACCTCGACCAGCGACAGAAGCGTGGCTTGGGCGGCGGGCACGACTCGGCTGCCGGTGGTATACAGGAACATGCCGCCGGTCAGGGTGACCGCTCCCATGGCGGCGGCGATGGCGGCCTCAAGGGGCGGGATGAGGAGGGGTTGGCCGCCGATCAGGGCGGCAGCGCCGCCTGCGCAGGCGGCAAAGAGGCCACCGAGCAGGACTGCGGGCAGCATGTCGGTCAAATGGCCCCAGCGCAGCGCCACCGTGAAGGCCGCAAAGCCTGCCGCCGACAGAAGCGCCGCCGTGCTACCAAAGGCTGTGCCGCCCCCGACGTTGCCGATCCCGCCGACCATGATCACGATGCCCGCGATGGCCAACAGGATGGCACCCCATGTCGGCAGCCGCACCGGCTCACCCAGCAGCACAAGTCCGAAGACAGCAGCGAAGAAGGGCGAGGCAGAGAACAGCAGCACCGCATTGGCCACCGTCGTCGATTGCAGCGCCACGATGGCACCGCCAAAGGCCAGCACCAGCCCAAGGCCGCCAATCGCGCCAGCCCAGCCCACGCTGCGCACCGCAGGGGCCACCCGGCCCGGCCCGATCCACAGCACCAGCACCGGCAGCATCCCCAAGGATCGCCAGAACAGCACCGCCCAGCTTCCCGCCTCATGGATCTGGCGGATCAGCACGCCCTGCACCGACCAGACCACCCCCGCAAGGATGATCAGCGCCGCCCCCGTCAGATACTTCATGCCTGCCCTCGGATTCTTGGCCTCTGCTTCTGGGCCTTGGGTTTTTCATGCCAAGCTAGGGGTGCTGCACGGCAGTGGCCCTTCCGGAAACGACATTCCCGGTCGGGCGTCTCGCCTCTTGCATTTGCTCCTTTGGAAATACTCCGGAGGGGCGCGGGGAGGCTGGCCTCCCCGCCCGTCAGCGCGCGACCGGATAGGCGTCAGTAGCCGAGGCTTCGGTCGACCAGATGGGCCAACGGTTCGCCGGCCTCGGCGCGGCGGATGTTTTCCACCAGCACGCGGGCGGCGGAGTGCGGTCGGGTGTCGGCGGCGATGTGGGGGGTGACGGTCACTTGGGGGTGTGACCAGAAGGGATGATCCTTCGGCAGAGGTTCCACCCGGAACACGTCCAGCGTCGCATGGGCGACTTGGCCAGAGTCAAGGGCTGCCAGCAGGGCCTGATCGTCGATCAGGGGCCCGCGACCGGGGTTGAGCAGGAAGGCGCCTTTGGGCAGGTAGCCGAGGGTTTCCGCGTTCAAGAGGTTCTCGGTCTGGGGCGTGCGGGGCAGCAGGGTGACGACGATGGCGGCGGTCGAAAGCGCCTCGCGCAGGCCATCGGCGCCGAAGAGGC
>CANBRQ010000035.1 GCA_947371955.1 Paracoccaceae bacterium
AGCGTGAGCGTCCGCATCCGACCCTGTCCAAGACAAATATCCCAGAACCCCAAGGATCAGGCAGCCCAGAACCAGACTGACCGGCCCGGTTCCCCAATCCAGTCCGCTCCGTTCATGGCTGACGCCCATCCAGTCGGCAAATGAAGCCCCAAGCGGGCGGGTTACGATACAGGCGAACCAGAAGGCCGGAATCTCGGCCAGACCCAACCGCCACCATGCGAGGGCCGGAACAAGGATGATCGCGCCGAACATCAGACCCGAGGCGAAATAGCCCAAGGCCAGGCTGCTGGCCGTCATGTCGCCCGCTGCGGTGCCCAAGGCAAAGGTGGTTAGCACGGTCGCCCAGTAGAAGACCTCGCGCCGCCGGGTTGTGATGGAATGGATCGACAAGGTCCCCTCAACCCGGAACCAGATGGCGAAGATCCCGCCAAGCGCTGCCAGAAAGAAGATGGTCGAGGCAACATAAGGCACCCCAAGCCCGACATGCAAAACATCCGCCGCCATCGTGCCGAAAATGCTGACGCTGAGTGCTGCGGCCCAATAGACCCAAGTGTTGTAGCGGGGGAAGGCGAACTGGGCGACCATAGCCGCCGCAAAGATCAGGAAACCAATCGCTACCGCGATGGGCGGGTCCATCTGATGCACCAGAAAGTCCGAGGTCGTCTCGCCCATCCCAGTGGTCAGGATCTTGACGACCCAGAACAGCACAGTGATCTGCGGCACTTTGGAGATGGAAGTCGGCACGGCACGAGAGCCCGTCGTTGAACGATTTGCGGCTTGGATCAAGGACGTGTCCTCCGGATAAGACCGGCGGCACCCTGTAGGAGTGCCGCCGACAGCGATGATAGAGCGGGGGTATAAGCCTGTTGCGGTGCTAAAGCATAGAACTGGGAAGAAGAGCGTGACCTATTCTCATGGCTGGTAGAAGGCTTGCCTGCCTAGCGTTTCAGACATCAATCGCCGGCTCTTCACCCTCGCGGGTGACGGTCATGTAGGCGACGATCAGGATGATCGTGCCGAGGAACACTGCGCTGGTGATTATGGTGCCAAGACCGAAGCCGCCATATTCGTGCGGCTGCGACATGAGGTCACCGATCGAGGCGCCGAGCGGCCTCGTGAAGATATAGGCCAGCCAGAAGCCAAGGATCGGGTCAAGGCCGAGGAAGTAATACCCGATCGACAGCGATGCGATGATCAGGCCGAACAGGATGCCCGTGCTGAAGTAGCCAAGGCCGAACTGTTCGGACACAAGATCGCCTGCTGCTGTGCCAAGGGCAAAGGTGAACAGGATCGCCAGCCAGTACCAGATCTCGCGCCGGGTCGAGAGGATGGAGTGGATGGAAAGAGTCCCCTCCGCCCGGTACCAAAGCGCGAAGGTCGCGGCGAGGGCGACTGTAAAGACCCATGTCGTCGTGATCAGCTTGACGCCGAAGTTGTCGACAAGGTTGTCCGTCACCAGTGTGCCGACGATGGAGATCAGCACCACGGCCAGCCAATAGCTCCACGGGACATAGCGCTTCTGGCGGAATTGCAGCACCAGCGCCACGACCAGAACGGCGGTCATCAGGATGGAGGTGGTCGTCAGGCCAAGGCCAAGGTTGACGCCAAGGTAGTCGGCGGCTGTCTCGCCCATGGTCACGGCCATCAGCTTGATCAGCCAGAAGTCGACAGTGACCTTGGGCACCCGGTTCAGCGGCGGGGACATAGAGGTCACCGCTTGGGCAAAGGGGATCGTTGTCATGCGGTGTATTCCTATTTGCCGGTCGGGTTGTCGAGGGCGCCCATCAGCGCGGCCAAGGCCGGGTTGACGACGTCAGCCGTCGGTTTGCCCTTGCGCAACGACTTCAACGCGGCATCAGAGGCATCGTCGATCTTGGTCCAGGCATCGGGATTCAGGGGGCGCATGCCAGCCTCGGCATCATCCCACGCGGTTTCGAAATCTGTGATGCGGGTGGCCGCAGCAGCCAGATCGCCCGTGGCCACGATCTTTTGCACATCTGCTATGATGGCCTTCATCGGCGACAGATCGCCCAACGAGGCATCGGCTTGGGCAGAGCCGACAAAGGTGATCTCGAACGCGGTAAAGGCCCCGACCGGGGCAAGGATCAGGGCGATGGCCAGCAGGATTTGTTTCATCGGTCTCTCCGAAGGGAAGCTTGCCCCTGCGAGATAGGGCCAAGGCCATACCGGCAGATGTCAGCGGCCTTACAAATCTGTAAGCTGGCGGAAAGATGGCTGCGATTGCCGGATGTCATCCCGCAGTTGATCGACCCTGAAGCAGAAAGTCCCCATGCGCCTGTTGCTGATCGAAGATGACCTGTCCGTCTCGGCCTATGTTGCCCGAGGGCTGACCGAGGCCGGGCATGTCTGCGATGTGCTGGCAGATGGCAGGGACGGGCTGTTTCAGGCCACGCGAGAGGCTTATGACGTCGTAGTGGTGGACCGGATGCTTCCCGGCCTCGACGGTTTGTCGCTGGTGCGCGCCTTGCGGGCGGCGGGCGGGCGAGTGCCGGTGCTGTTCCTGACAGCCCTTGGCGGCATCGACGACCGGGTGGAGGGGCTGGAGGCGGGTGGGGATGACTACCTGACCAAGCCCTTCGCCTTTGCCGAACTTATAGCGCGGGTGAACGCCTTGGCCCGCAGACCCCCGGTGCAGGACGTGCAGACCGTGCTGCGGGTGGCCGATCTGGAGTTGGACATGATGCGCCGTCAGGCCCGGCGCGGGGGCCAAGTGATTGACCTTCTGCCCAAGGAATTCACCTTGCTGGAGGTTCTGATGCGCAACGCGGGCCGTGTGGTCACCCGCACGATGCTCTTGGAGCGGGTCTGGGATTTCCACTTTGACCCCAAGACCTCGGTCGTGGAAACCCATATCAGCCGCCTGCGCGCCAAGATCGACAAGCCCTTCGAGGTGGCCTTGCTGCACACCGTCAAGAACGCCGGATACATGCTGCATGCGCCCCGCTGACCTGATGCGCCGCACGGCGTTCCGGCTGGCGCTGGGGGTGACGCTGTTCGTGCTGACCGCCATCGTGCTGGCCTCGGCCATCGGCTACAGCCTCTTGCGCCAACAACTGGTCGCCCGGCAAGACGCCCGCGTGACCGAGATTTTTACGGCCCTGCAAGAAACCAGCCAATCCGGCGATGAAACCGATTTGGTGGAGGCCGTGACCACCCGCATCAAGGCCAGCCCAGACTTCGCCACCGTCTACCTTTTGCGCGGACTGGAGGGCAAGGTTCTGGCCGCCAGCGTCCCTGACATGTGGTTCAAGCCGGGTTGGTCCACGGTGGAGGCTGCAAGCCTGCATGTGCCCGCCGACTACCCCTACCGCATGTTCGCAGCTTCCGTGCACGGCTATTCCATTGTGGTCGGTCTGACCGACGCCGATCTGGATGATCTGGCCGAGATCAGCTTTGGTGCCTTTGGCTGGTCTGCCCTTGGGGTTCTGATTGCGGCCATCGGGGCAGGGGCCCTGATCGCCGCCCGGATTCAGGCCCGCATCAACACGGTGGAGGCGACCTTGCACCGTGTGGCCTTGGGCGACTTGACGGCGCGGCTGGCGGTCTCGCCCAAGGGCGACGACCTCGACCAGATCTTCCGCGCCATCAACCACACGCTGGCCCGCTTGGGTGGGCTGGTCGAGGCGATGCGCCAGGTCAGCGCCGATATCGCGCACGACCTGCGCTCCCCTTTGAACCGGCTGCGCATCAAGATCGAGGCCGCCGCCGAGGCCGAAGGCAAAGGTCAACCCGCCGCCGCCGACCTTGCCGCTGCCCTTGCGGAAAGCGATGCGATTGACCAGACCTTCTCTGCCCTCCTCCGCATCGCGCAGATCGAGGCTGGCACCGTCCGCCAGAAGTTCCGCCGCCTTGATCTTTCCGTCGTTCTGGAAGCGGTCGTGGAGGTCTATGCCGAAGTTGCCGAAGATGCCGCGATGACCCTGACCAGCTTGACCCAAAGCCCCGCCTTTATCGAGGCTGACAAAGACCTGCTGACCCAGGCCCTCGCCAATCTGATCGAAAACGCCCTGCGCCATTGCCCGCCCGGCACCGCCATTGCTTGCTCGGTTGAAGCCGATGCCACCGGAATCCGCGCCTGCGTGCAGGACAATGGCCCCGGCATCCCGGAAGCCGAACGCGAAAACGTCCTGCGCCGCCTGTATCGGCTGGAGAAAAGCCGCACCACCGAAGGCTCCGGCCTTGGGCTGGCCCTGGTCAAGGCCGTGGCTGAGGTACATGATGCGCAACTGTCGCTGACAGATGCAGGACCGGGCCTGAAGGCCATACTGGATTTCCATCACGTTCCTGGCTGAAGGCTGTCTGCCACATCATAGGCAGCGCCGTTGGCCTAGGTTGCCAATGCCTCCGGCGCCGTCCCTTTGGGATGGAGCAAGGTCAAAACGAGACGAGGATTGCAATCCGGCGGAGGCCCAAGGTGATCGCGGTCAGACCGCGAAGGGCGGCAAACAGCAGGTCGGTCTTTGATCGGCGTTGGCCAGCAGCGTGACGTGGCCCAAACCATCCGAAGAAGCACCCACTCGCCGCTGACGGCTCCAATTGGCACATAATTGACGGCGATCCTCAGTGAAGCTCACAAAGCAGGCATGGCATTGGGGATGCGCGGCCTGATCAAGCTGCGCCAAGTGCTCGCCTGCGCCGACATGCCAAGGTCAAGCGCAGCGAGGGGCGTTGCTTGCAGCCCGTCGTGAAACGCCGAGGCGATGGGAAAGAACACGATCATCACGACGACCACCAGTTTGGAGGCCAAGCCAAAGCGTCAGGATCGGGGCCAGTGCAAACACCGAAATGGACTGGCTCAGCGCCAGCACAATCTGAAAGACCGGCCGAAGGCGGCTCGAAAAGGTCATGCCGATAGCATTGGACAGACCAAGGCAGATGCCAAGGATCAGACCTGCAGCGATCTCGATCGATGTCGTCAGGGTCGTGGGTGACTTGCAAGACCGACAGTCCGACCAGAAGCCCAACCGTCATGTCCTGCATCCGGCGCCGTGTTGCGGCGTCGAGCGCGGAGAAGGGTTCATCCAGCAGGGCCAGCGGGGCGTTTTCCATTAGGGCCCGTGGCAAGGCGAGACGCTGGCGTTGTCCGCCCTACTGGCTCTCGGGGGAGCGACTGGCAAAGCCTGCAACCCCGACCGAGGCCACAAGTGCCAAGCCGTGGGTCTTGTTGGGCCGCTGTTCCCGCCGATGCTGGCCGATCAGGACATTGCTCAGTACAGACAGACGCGGCTGCAAGAGATCGTCCTGTGCCGTGTCGGCGACGTGGTCAGGGGTGGTGGTTTGCCCATTAAACCGGACTTGGGTGGGCACGCCCGACAAAGGACGTGGGACCGTGGTCTTGCCCGCGCCAGAGGGGCCGAGCAGGCAAGTCCATCGCGTCGGCAAGTCCAACGTCAGCGGCCCGAAGAGAGGCTAGTCGCCCAGCGAAGCCGTCCCTGCCAGGCCAAACCTCATGGTTTGGTCAGGTCCACGGCGATATCACCGACGGCCGGCACGGATTTGACCACGCCAGATCGCTACATGTAGAGCCCGAAATCTTCATATCGCGCGGCATCGAGTGCCGTCGGATCGGTAGCAAAATGGGCAACGGTGTCGACCCAGACCTTGGCGTTCAGGTCATCCTTCAGATCGGCGGATGAACTGGTGAGGCTGTCAAAGGCCTTGGCGGGGTTGGCGATCCAATCCAGCATCATGGTCAGCTCTTCTGCCATCATGACTGGAGTGGCCAGCAGCGTCAGGAGAAAAAGGGGCAGGAGTTTCATCGCGTGAGGGCCAGAACGTTCACCAAGACGCGCGCTATGCGGGTCATCTCGGCATCTGTTGCCGACTTTCAGCGCAATTGGACGATAGTCGCCCCGCCCCGGACGGCTTGGGTGACAAGGGTGGACAGGTTCTCCGCCCCCTCGGGGGTAACGAAATAGACCGAAAAGCTGTCGCCCCGGCCGCCACTGGATCCAGCACCCAAGGCGTGCCGCTGATCCCGGCCTGCTTGGCGCTTGCCAGCATGGACCTTGCCCAAGGCGTGCTCAGTGTTTCGATGGTGATGGTCCGCGCGTGGGAAAAGGCGGCGAACTCTGCCGCTTCCTCAATGGCATGGACCATATTCGGTGAGGCGACGGTGGCCAGCATCACATCGGCCATAACGTTCATCGCCACGTAATTGGTGATGTCCTGCACCAAAGGGGCGGTCTGGCGCAGATGGGCAAGATAGGTTCCGCAGTCTTCCATCATTCTCCTATGCCGCTGAAGAATGAAGGGGCTGAGGCCTATATGGGGTCCACCGCGACTTCCTCCGCCAGCATGGTCTGGGTCAGGTTCATAGGGTACTTCTCAGCCCGGTTGCCCGGACGCCCCTGCCACGGGCGTTGGATAGCCGAGGCACGGCGAGAGTTCCAAAGGCGCTTTTGCCGGGTTGGGCTTGGCTGTGATCGGACCAGGGCTTGCGTCGCGCTGGTCAGAGATTTAGGTTGCCGCTGTCTGGTGCCATGACCGCAAGGTCAGGGATAATCGGGAACGCGGTACGATGCCGCGACGTGCCCAACGCTGTAAGGGGGACGGGGCCGCAGATGCCACTGGCCGCAAGGCTGGGAAGGCGCGGCCTTGGATGAGCCCGAGTCAGAAGACCGGCCAGACAAGATGGGCGTGACCGCGTGGATGGCGGGCGCGCCGCTTGTGCCAGACGAGGGGACTGTCCGTGCCACTTCCATCCATGCCCGCGCCTGCGGGCCCGTTTGACGATGCCGGACGCGAAGCCGTTTATCGCGCCATCCACACCCGGCGCGATGTGCGCAGCCAGTTCCGGCCTGACCAGATTGCCGACGAGGTGCTGAATCGGCTGCTGATGGCTGCACACCATGCACCCTCTGTCGGGTTCATGCAGCCGTGGAACTTCATCCTGATCCGCAGCGCAGCCGTGAAGGACCAGATCCGCGCCGCCTTTCAGACCGCCAATGTCGAGGCAAAAGCGATGTTCTCCGGCCCACAGCGGGCGCTATATTCGGAGCTGAAACTGCAAGGCATCTCCGAGGCTCCGGTCAACCTCTGCATCACCTGCGACCGCACGAGAGGCGGTCCTGTCGTGCTGGGTCGCACTCACAATCGAGACATGGACCTCTATTCCACCGTCTGCGCAGCACAAAACCTGTGGCTGGCGGCCCGGGCCGAGGGCATTGGGGTGGGCTGGGTCAGCATCTTCCGCGACGCGGACCTTAGGCACATTCTCGGCCTGCCAGATCATGTGGTGCCCGTCGCCTACCTTTGCCTTGGCCATGTGACAGAACTTTACCAGGAACCGGAACTGCAGGCCCGCGGCTGGCGTCAACGGTTGCCTTTGGAGGACTTGCTTTACGGCGAGCGGTGGGGCGGGGCGGTGTGATCCGATCCACCAACCGATCGCGCTTTGCAAACACCCCTGTGACATCAGATACTGACCAAGAATCAAAGCACCCAGAGACAAGAGCAGGGCAACCGGCATGACGATCAGGCCGAAACGCAGGAATTGCCAGGCGCTGACGTGCAGGTTCTCTTTTCAGAGCGGGGTGAGCCACCGGATCGTGGCCAGCGATCCGGTCACTGACAGGTTCGGCCCCAGATTGACGCCAATGATCAGGGCATTGGTCACATGCTGGCGCACCAGCGCCGCCTGACCGCCTTCATGCAGCCAGGCAGTCAGGGCCTGCAGGATACCGGACTGGAACACCGCCTCGACCAGAATGAGCAGCCCCGTGACCAGGGGCAGTGCCCCTCACGACAGCTCCTTCAGCACTTACAAACGCGACGCCCGCGTCAGAAAGGTCACACCCGCCAATACCGCAACTCCCGACGCCTGTGTCGGCTGGTCCAGATCCGCCCCGAAAGCAGAAGTCGTCGGCAACGCAACATAGGTCCCAAAGATCCGGAAAGCGACCAGTTTGCCGCTGTGCGTCAGGTGCGGTAGCTCAGCTTCGCCCGGGTGTACAGCGGCGAGATCGCCGCGCAAGACCCCGCCAAGTGCGGCGCCGGTGGCCCCAATCGACACCGCCGATGGCCGCAGGAACTGGCCTGGCCACACGTTCAGCGGTGGCACGGCGCGGCCATAAATCACAAGATTGGCCGAGTTCGAGATGGGCAGGACAAAGCTGGCCGCATCGGCGATGAGGCCGCTGACAAACAGATAGGGCAGGGCGCTGACCCTGGCGTGGAGGGTCGCAGAGTAAACTGCGGGGACGAGCCTTTCGCTTGCCCCACCGCAAGCGCTGCGAGATCCTCGAACAACCCCTCACGGCTGGCCAAAGCCGCCAGCACCATCATCCCGATCAGGAAGAGTCAGTCATCCGTCCCCTTTAGCATTGCCGCCTCGGCCAGCGGCCCAAACCCCACCGGAAACGCTGCGCCGCTGCAGTCGAACAGGTATCCATATCACGCCAAAGCCAGATGATGGCCCCAGCAGTCGCAACATTCGCGATGGAACGGCAAAGCAACAGGCTGGTCATCAATGTTATGACGAAAAGTGTACCGGGGCCTCGGCCCTCTTGGAAATTCCGTTCCGCATCCAGTCCGCCTTCCGCAGCGCCAGATCAACTCTTGGCACGGCGTTCTTCGTGAGCCGCCTCCCAAACCTCGCGAGCGGCATCGAGGTTCATCGCGGCGATGCCGAGACCCACGATGATGTCGGGCCAGATCGACATAGAATACGCTGTGACTACCCCGGCCCCGATGATCGCGACATTGGCCAGTGCATCGTTGCGGGCCGACAGAAACGCTGCCTTTGTCAGGCTTCCGCTGTGATGACGAAAACCTGCCAGCAAGACGGCGCAGGTCAGATTGACCGCCAACGCTCCGACACCAGTCAAAGACAGGGCAAAGGCTTCGGGCGGAACCGGATGCCCCCATTCGCCCCAAAGCGCCCAGACAAACCCCAAAGCCGGCACCAGCAAAATCCCCGCCATCGCCATGCCAACCCGCGCCCGCGCCGTGGACGACCAACCCAAGGCGAGACCAATCAGCAGGTTGACCGAGGCGTCCTCTAGAAAGTCCACGCTGTCGGCAAAAAGCGAGATTGATCCGATTGCCCGCGCCACAGCGAACTCGACGCATAAGTAGGCGAGGTTCAACAGAGCAACGATCACGACAATGCGTCGAAGGTCAGTGTTACTGTCTTCCTCCATCATTTGAACGCCCACCGATCAGTCCTGCGTGTTTTGCCACCTCGCACATTCATGAGCGGGTCAAAAGCCTGCCTTTCCCCTTTTGCAGGTAAGCAACCCCGCTAAGGCCCGAAAGACGAGAGCCTTGGCACTCTCTGGGAAGGCAACAGACCCGCCCGTCGCGTTGATATTTTTGCTTTTTGCGTCACCTAGGGTTCAGCACACGAAAGTTGGACCTCATGATGAACTTGATTGCCACCCGCGCTGCGGGCGAGACGCTTCTGCAAGCCTTTGCGCCCCGTATGGGCCGCCGCTATGCCAACGGCCGCAACACCGATCACGGGCCAGGCGCGCACAAGGCTGTGTCGGTGCTGTCGCCCTATATCCGGCGTCGTTTGGTGTTGGAACAGGACGTCGTGGTTTTGGCTCTGGCAAGCCATGGCCCGGAGGAGGCCGAGAAATTCATCCAAGAGGTCATCTGGCGGGGCTATTTCAAAGGCTGGCTGGAGCGCCGCCCGCAGGTCTGGGACAGCTACCGCGCGGGGCTGGAGGCCGATCTGGCAGCCATGGACCGCGACAGACGCCTGCGGCGCGATGTCGAGCGAGCGATGAATGGCCAGACCGGGCTGGAATGCTTTGATGCTTGGGCCAGCGAGTTGGTGGAAACGGGATATCTGCACAACCACGCCCGGATGTGGTTCGCCTCGATCTGGATTTTTACCCTCGGGCTGCCGTGGCGGTTGGGGGCAGATTTCTTTTACCGACATCTGCTGGATGGCGATGCGGCTTCGAATACTTTGGGCTGGCGTTGGGTTGCGGGCCTGCACACGCGAGGCAAACCCTATCCGGCAGATGCCCAGAACATCGCCACCTTTACCGCTGGCCGCTTTGCCCCGCGCCCGTCTGATCTGGCCGAGGTGAAGGAAGGGCTTGAAGCGACCGAGCCGGAGGGCTTGCCCCCGCTGCTGCCCCTGCGCGCCTTTACCGCCCCAAAGCCGGGCCACCCCACCGCCCTGCTGATCACCGATGAAGATTGCCGGGTCGAGGATTTCAACCTTGCAGCGCTGGATATCTGCACGACGGCCACGCTGGCGGGCAGTCACTTGCGCTCACCCATGCCAGTCTCCGATCTGGTCACGCAGTTTGAGGCCGACGCCTTGGCGGATTCCGTGAGGCGGGTTGGCGCCAACCCTATTGCTTTGCAGGCGGCTGACCCGGACAGTTTGGCAAAATGGGCCGCCGGGGCGGGGGCGACGCAAATCGCGACGCCCTATGTCACCCGCGGCCCGCTGAGCGATTGGCTGGATGAGGCTGCTCCCGCCCTCGCCAAGGCTGGCATCACCCTCTGTGAATGGCGGCGCGATTGGGACAGCACCATCTGGCCCCACGCCACGGCGGGGTTCTTCAAGGTCAAGCAGAACATCCCGCAGATATTGGAACAGGTGCTGGCATGATCGTCATCATCGGGTCGGGGATGGCAGGGCTGGCTTGCGCACGCGCACTGGCCGAGGCGGGGCTTTCGCACGTTGTGCTGGACAAGGGGCGCTGCATCGGCGGGCGGGTGGCGACGCGGCGGGTGGGCGATCTGCAATTCGACCACGGCGCGCAGTTCGTGAACGCCCACGGTGCGAGCTTTGCGGCGGCATTGGGCAGGCTTTCGGTGGCGGATTGGCAGGATGGCATGGGCCGCACGCATAGCGTCGGCGTGCCGGGCATGTCGGCGATCCCCAGAGCGCTGGGGGAGGGCTTGGACATCCGGCAAGGAGTGCAGGTGACGCGGTTGCAGCAAGACGGCGACGGCTGGTTGGTGCAGGCTGAAGGAGCTTCGTTGCGCGCCGCCCGTGTGGTGGTGACAGTGCCTGCGCCGCAGGTCGCCGGACTGTTGGGGGCACAGCATCCGCTGGTGGCGGAATTGGCCCCGGTGCGGCTGGCGCCCTGCCTGACACTGATGGCCGCCGTGAGGGCTCCGGCGCCCTTCATCACCCGGCAGGACCCCGATGATCCCTTGTCATGGATCGCGCAAGACAGCACCAAGCCGGGCCGTCCGCAGGGAGCTGCGACGCAGTGGGTGGCGCAGGCGGGTGAAGCGTTCAGCGTGGAACACTTGGAAAAGACCCCAGAGGAGATTGCCGCCCTGATGCTGCCGCTGCTCTGCGAGCGGATGGGGGCGACGCCCGACCTCGTGACTTATGCTGCTGCGCACCGCTGGCGCTATGCAAGGGTGACGCAAGCGCTTGGGCAGCCGTTCCTGAGCAGCCCGGACGGCTCCCTGTTCCTGGGAGGCGATTGGTGCATCGGCCCGAGGGTCGAGGCCGCATGGACCAGTGGCACCGCCATTGCCGACGCCGTGCTGGCGCAAAGTTGAAAATGCTGAGCGATCCGCGCATTGCCCGGCTGGTCACCCTGATCGCCGCCGCCCTGCAGCCACCGGCCGGGGCGGGACGCATCGTGGTGGCGCTGGTGTTTGGCGCGGTCTGCCACGCGGTTTTTGCGACGGGTGTACTGGCGATGATCGTTGCGATGTTCTTTGGCCTCAGCGAAAGCCTTGGCAACGTGCCTTGGCCTTGGGCTGCGCTCGCCAATGCGGCGCTGATCATACAATTCCCACTGGTGCATTCGGCTCTGTTGATCGGGCGTGGCGGGCGGATGTTGGCCCGCCTTATCCCCGGCCCGCACGGGGCAACTCTTGCCACCACCACCTATGCCATCATCGCGGCGACCCAACTTCTGGCCCTTTTTGCGTTGTGGACACCCTCGGGCATCGTCTTTTGGAGGGCAGACGGTTCGGCGTTCTGGGCCTTTACGGCTGCTTATGCCGCAAGCTGGTTGCTCCTGCTGAAAGCCAGCTTTGACGCCGGGGCCGAGGTGCAATCGGGTGCTTTGGGATGGATGTCCCTGCTGGCCCGCATCAGGCCGGTGTTTCCTGAAATGCCGACGCAGGGTCTGTTCCGGCTGATCCGCCAGCCGATCTATCTGGCCTTCGCGCTGACGCTGTGGACGCCGCCAGTCTGGACGCCAGATCAACTGGCGCTGGCCGTCACCTTTACCGCTTATTGTATTTTGGCCCCGCGCCTGAAGGAGCGCCGCTTTGCCGCCCGCTATGGTGCCCGGTTTGATCGCTATCGCGCAGAGGTGCCCTATATGCTTCCAAAGCTGACCAAGGACCGCTCTGATGCGCAATGACCTGACGATTTATGACAAGGTGGCCGACAGTTGGTGGTCGGACGATATCCGCTGGGTGCGGACGCTGAAGAACCTTGTGCCCGGGCGGCTGGCTTGGTTCGATCGACAGATTGACTGGCATGATCGTGATGTGCTGGACCTTGGCTGCGCCGGCGGCTTCATGGCTGAGGCGTTGGCGGCGCGGGGTGCCCGCGTCACCGGGATTGACCCGGCTGAGAGTGCCATCGCTGCCGCCCGCGCCCATGCCCGCGCGCAAGGGCTGCGCATCGGCTATGACACAGGCGTGGGCGAGGCGCTGCCCTATGACAACACCAGTTTTGACGCCGTGGTCTGTGTCGACGTGCTGGAGCATGTGGCCGATATGGCCAAGGTCATGTCGCAGGTGGCGCGCGTCTTGCGCCCCGGCGGCCTGTTCCTGTTCGACACGATCAACCGCAACCCTTTGGCCCGGCTGGCCACCATCACCCTGGCCGAGGACCTGCTGCGCCTGTTGCCGCGCGGCACGCATGACCCGGCCAAGTTCATCAAACCTGCCGAGTTGCGCGTCGCGATGCAGGGCGCGGGGCTGGTGCCGGGCCCCTTCACCGGCCTTGGGCCGCGTGGGATCAACCGCCGCCTGGACCTGACCTTTGGCCCGCTGCCCTTGACAGCAATCCTGTACATGGGCACCGCCCGCAAACCCGCAGTAGAGGCCCCCAGATGACCGATCTTGCCCACGAAAACGTGCAGTCATATCCGCGCCCGCCCGCTCTGGAGCCCGTGCCGCAACGCATCATCATCCGGCTGGGAGGTGCTTTGGTGGCCGACACAATCCGCGCGCTCCGTGTGCTGGAGACGCACCACGCACCCACCTATTACCTCCCGCCCGAGGACATCGCGGCGACTATCCGTCCGGTGCAGGGCAGCAGCCTTTGCGAATGGAAGGGCGTTGCACGCTATTACGACGTGCTGTCTGGCGACAAGATCGCCCCGCGCGCGGCCTGGGCATATGACCGGCCGACTGCGGGTTTTGTCGGGCTTGCGGGCTATGTCGCCTTTTATGCCGCTCAGATGGACGAGGCCTGGGTGGGTGGCACGAGAGTGATACCGCAGCCCGGTGATTTCTACGGCGGTTGGGTCACGCCCAATCTTGAAGGCCGGATCAAGGGTGCGCCAGGCACACAACATTGGTGAATTCTTCTGGGGTCCCGAAAGGATTTCGCAAAGCAGCCTGATACGCGCTGGCGGTTTTTCTCCGATCAGGTGATGGGGGCCTATCCGCAGCGGGCGTTGCATTGCTGACCGAGGCAGGCTTGACTTATGCCCGCATGACCGGCCAGCCTTGTCCTCGTCCCACCGTTTCACCCGCCACCCCTCGGGTGTGACCACATGGGCTTTTGCAATCCAGATTTGATCGGGATGGGCAGGGGCCGGCCGATGTGCCTCATAGTGCAGCATCACTCGCAACAATGATCGCGCAAAATGGGTGTCCCGCGACAGGAAAGAGAGATGCCGCAAGGCCCGCGCCCCAATACGCATCACGCGCTCGACTCAGTTGGCCCCACGTGCCATGCGGCGGCGGCAACCTGCCTGCAGACCGACGACATCCCGGAGCGACGCCTGCTGTCGCTGAGGCGCCAGAGGAGCACTCAACACCCGGCCTCGCCCACCACAGTCGGCTATGGTCGACGCTTGTCTTGGATCGGATGGTTTTCAGGCATCTCCAAAAGCCTGCCGCAATCCAGTCGCCCGCAAAGTTCACCGAGCTTCATCCTCGATCACCAAAGTGATGCAAGTCGATTTCCGGTCCGGCGCGAACCAAAACTTAGTGGGCACTTCCGCTTCCGCAAAGTCTGACCCGGGTTTGCCCTTTTTTCGGGCTGAACGGTAGGCATCTTCCCGATTGCCCCGCCACAATGTTCGATTTTCACACAGATGAAGCGATGCCCCTTGACAGACTCCGCGCATGAACTCTTCCATCGAACCAATCACAGAATGGTTCTTGCTATGGAAACACCGCCAAGACGCCACGGTGCCAAGGAAAGTGCGGACTTTGTCCGCGCTCGTCTGCAGGTTATGATTCGCAATGGCAGTCTGCCTTCGGATGGCCGGTTGCCGACAGAACGCGCCTTGAGCGAGACCATGGGCGTCGGGCGCCGGGCTGTTCGTGGCGCTTTGGAATCCCTGCTGGCGGATGGGCTGATCTGGCGCAAACAGGGCAAGGGCACCTTTGCCGGGCAGGCCCCGGACAAGACACAGGTGCTGGCGGCCGAGATCGTGGGCGAGACGAACCTCGCGGAAATCATGGATGCGCGTCTGTGCATCGAGCCGACTTTGGCCGCGATGGCCGCCCGTCACGCGCTGCCCGCCGACATCGAGCGGATGCGCAATCTGGCACGGCGCACGGTTGAGGCCAGCGATCCTGAATCAATCGAGCTTTGGGACGGTGCGCTGCATCGCCTGATCGCCCGTACTGCGAACAACAAACCGCTGTTCACGGCGTTCTCGATGATCGACGAAATCCGCTCGAACGAACGCTGGCGGGGTCTGCGGTCCAAGGCGCGCTCGCTTGAGACGCTGATGGTCAGCGATGTCGAACATCACGCCGTCATCAACCAGATCGAGGCCGGCAATCCCGAAGGCGCCGAAGCCGCCATGCGCAGCCATCTGACGACGCTTGCCTATAACCTCAAGCGCATCCTGACCCCATGAGGAGCCTGCAGTGACGCAACCTGAGATTACCCTCGACACGATTGCCGCCGCCGAGCGCTTGATGGGGGTCGACTATTCCCCGGCTGAGCGGCAGCAGATGCTGGACAATCTGGAGGGGCAGATCACGTCGGCCCTTCTGCGCCGCGCCGTGCCCTTGGCCAATGCGGTACCGATGGCGTTGCGCTTCGACCCTCGGCTCCCGGGATTTTCGATGCCGCATGGGGCGGATCGGTTGACGCTGTCGGCTGTGGCCGCGCCTTTGCCTGCGGGTGACGAGGATATCGCCTTCGCCCCCGTGACGCATCTTTCGGCCTGGATCAAAAGCGGGGTCCTGACCAGCCGCCGTCTGACGCAGATCTATCTCGACCGGATCGCAGCCCTTGGCCCGAAGCTGGAATGCTTTGCTGCCGTCAGTGCCGATCTGGCGCTGGCCGAGGCTGAGGCCGCCGATGCCCTGACCCGTGCCGGAGTAAACCTTGGCCCGTTGCACGGCATTCCTTACGGTGTGAAGGACCTGTTTGATACCAAAGGCATCGTGACCGGCTGGGGGGCGGAGCCGTACCGCGACCGCGTGCCCGACATGGACGCCACCATCGTCACCAAGCTGCGGGCGGCGGGGGCGGTGCTGCTGGGCAAGACGACTGTGGGGGCTTTGGCCTATAATGACATCTGGTACGGCGGCGTAACGCGCAACCCGTGGAACCTGAACGAAGGCTCCAGCGGTTCAAGTGCTGGGTCTGCCAGTGCGACGGCAGCGGCATTGTGTGCCTTTGCCATCGGGACCGAGACTTTGGGCTCCATCACCTCGCCCAGCCAGCGCTGCGGAACCACGGGGCTGCGGCCCACTTTCGGGCGGGTCAGCCGTGCGGGTGCGATGGCGCTTTGCAACTCGCTGGACAAGGTTGGGCCAATCTGCCGCACCGTGGAGGATACCGCCATTGTGCTGGCCGCGCTGAACGGGGCGGATGTGAAGGACCGATCGTCTATTGCAGCGCCCTTCGTGTTCGATGGCACGGCGGACTATCGCGGCCTGAGGGTCGGCTATCTGGCCGCAGCCTTTGGCGAGGGCGCCACGGCGGTGGACCATGCCGCCTTGGCGGCGGTGCGCGCGCTGGGGGTAGAGGTGGTTGAGGTCTGTCTCCCCGATCTGCCCTATGGCGCTTTGATGAACACGCTTTTCGCCGAAGCTGCCGCCAGTTTCGAGGATCTGACGCTGTCCAACCTTGATGACACCCTGACTTGGCAGGACGCCGCCGCTTGGCCCAATGCCATGCGCAAGGCGCGCTTCCTGTCGGCGGTGGATCACGTGCAACTCGACCGGCTGCGCTATCTGGTTATGCATGCCTTGGATGGTCTGTTCACCCAGAGCGACGTGCTCATCGGCCCCTTCATGACCGGGCCGATGCTGATCGCCTCCAACTTTACCGGCCATCCCTGTCTTCATCTGCGGGCGGGGTTCGAGGATCTGGGCACCCGCAGCCCGGCTTCGCTCGCGTCAGGCAAGCTGACCACGGGCGAGGCGGATGCGGCCGGCCGGACGTTTACCGTGCCGCAGGGCATCTCACTCTGGGGACGGCTGTTTGACGAGGGACCTATCTTGACCCTGGGACTGGCGCTGGAAAGCGCCCTTGCCGTGGCTGACCGCCGCCCCGGCCTTCCAAGCTGAAAAAGCCTGCCCGCAGCCAATGCGGTGTTTTCGCAACAAAGGCCCAGAACGGGCCCACCAACACGGAGAGTTCGAAAATGAAGCGCAGAGATTTTCTTCGCAGCACGACCGCCCTGCTGGGCAGCGGCCTGCTGGGTGCCATGCCGACCGTCCTTTGGGCCGAGGATGCGCCGGTCAAGGGCGGCACCCTGATCTGGGGCCATTCGGAAACGACGCAGAACCTTGATATGCACCAGACGGGCACCGCCTCGTCGGGTCGGGTGTTGCAAAGCATCCATTCGTCCATCGTCACGGTGGACAAGGACCTGAAAGTAATCCCCGGACTGGCGGAAAGCTTCGAAGTGGCCCCGGATGGCCTGACCTACACCTTCAAGCTGCGGCCCAATGTGAAGTTCCACAATGGTCAGGTGATGACCTCGGCTGACGTCAAGTATTCCTTCGACCGCTGCCGCGACAAGGCCACCGGGGCTGTGAACTTCGAGGTGTTCAACAACGTCGCCTCGATCGACACGCCCGACGACGCGACCGTCGTCATCAAGATGTCCTCCGTCAACGCGCCCTTCCTGTCGCGTCTGGCTGAAAACGGCGCGGGCGTGGTGATGCCCAAGGATTCCGGCCCGACGCAGGGCACCAATCCGATGGGCGCGGGCCCCTTCAAGTTCGTCAGCTACGAAGTCGGCACCGTGGTCAAGATGGCCCGGCACGAGGAATACTGGGACGGCCCCGCCTTCCTTGACGCCGTGGAAGCCCGTGAGATCACCGAGCCCACGACCCGCCTGACCGGCCTGCGCACGGGCGAGTTGCACATGATCAACGACATTCCGCTGGACCGCGTGTCGGAACTGCAGGCTGATGCGACCTTGCAGGTGAAAACCTGGTTCCCGCTGAACTTCGACTTCATCAACCTGAACCACACCTTCAAGCCATTCCAGGACCCCAAGGTCCGTATCGCCTTCGACATGATCATCGACAAGGAAGCCCTGATGCAGGGCGCTTTGTGGGGGCAGGGTGCCACCACCCCCTCGCCCAGCTTCCCGACCTCGGCCAGCTACAACCACGACCTCAAGCAGCGCCCGCAGGATATCGAAGGCGCCAAGAAGATGCTGGCCGAAGCGGGTTATCCGGAAGGCAGCCTGAACATCGTCTTCAAGGCCACGACGAACTATCCCTACCATGTCGAGGCCGCGCAGATCCTTGTGGAATGGTTCAAGTCCGCCGGCGTCAACCTGACGATCGAGCAGCTGACCTGGGCTGACTGGCTGACCCAGTGCTGGGTCAACAAAGACTTCCAGATGACCATGATCAACTTCTTCACCCTGTGGGAGCCTGACTTCCTGTACTTCTCGGTCTGGAACTCCACCGGCGCCTTCAACTTCCGCGCCATCAACGACAAGGTGATCGACGATCTGACGGTTCAGGCCCGCACCGTGGTGGACGACACCGCCCGCGCCGACATCTACAAGCAGGTACAAAAGCAGATCTGGGAGCAGAGCCACGACATCATCCTGTGGTTCCGCAACGGCACGATCGGCGCGCAGACCAAGGTCGGTGGGCTGGACACGGTCGTGCATCCGAACGGGTCGAACCTGAACTTCCACAAGGTCTGGCTCAAGGCCTGATCACACTTCCGGCGGGCCAGCACCGGCCCGCCGGATCACCCCCTTGGGGCCCCACATGACCTATATCATCAACCGGCTTTTGTCGGTGATCCTGACGCTTTTCCTGATCACGCTGGTGACCTTCGCCGTCACCAACATCCTGCCGGGTGACGTGGCCATGATGATCATGGGCACCCAATCCAACCCCGAGGCCCTGTCCGGCCTGCGGCAAAGCCTTGGTCTGAACGACCCGCTTCTGGTGCAATACGGCCATTGGGTCGGCGGCATGGTCAGCGGAAACTGGGGCAACAGCCTGATCTTCAAGAAACCCATTCTGGAGCTTTTGTCACAAAAAGCCGTGGCCTCGGCCATCATCGTCATCATGTCGATGATGATCGCACTCGCCTTGGCCATTCCTTTGGGCGTCTGGGCCGCCGTGCACCGCGACCGCTGGCAGGACACGGTCAGTTCATCCTCGGCCCTGCTGGGCGTCAGCCTGCCGGATTTCTTCTGGGGCATCGTGATGATCCTTGTTTTCGCGCGCTGGCTGGGCTGGTTCCCCTCATCCGGCTTCGTGGAGCCTTCGGTCAATTTCTGGGGCACATTGCAACATGCCTTCCTGCCATCCCTGGCCCTTGGCCTCGGATTGATGGCGCATCTGACGCGGATGACGCGGTCCACCATGACCGGTATCCTGAGCCAGGAGTTCATACGAGTCGCCCGCGCCAAGGGGCTGGCAGAGCGGACCGTGGTCTGGCGCTATGCCTTGGCCAATGCCATCGGGCCGGTGATCACCATCGCAGGCTTGCAGATAGGCTATCTGTTCGGGTCAATCATCGTGATGGAAAGCCTGTTCGGCTATACCGGCATGGGCTGGCTGACCTATCAAGCGCTGTTGAACCGCGATCTGCCGCTGATTCAGGACACCGTCTTTGTCATCGCCGCCGTGGTGATGCTGACCAACCTCGCGGTGGACCTGCTCTACATCGTCATCGACCCGCGCATCCGGTTGGGATAGGCCATGAAACGTTTCAAGACCACCAAGGGGCTGATCGGGATCGTGCTGCTCTTGGCCATTCTGCTGGTGGCCATCCTTGGCCCCATGCTGATCCCCGCCGATGCCTCCACCGCTATGGACATGCATGCGCGGCGGTCACCGCCCACTTGGGTGCATCCCTTCGGCACCGACCAGTTGGGCCGTGACATGATGTTTCGCGTGATCCTAGGCGCGCGCACCTCGCTGGAGATTGCCGTCTCGGCCGTGGTGATGAGCGTGGTTCTGGGCCTGCCACTAGGCCTGATCTCGGGCTATTTTGGCGGTTTCATCGACAATGTGCTGATGCGGTTGGTGGATACCTTGCTGGCCTTTCCGGCGCTGTTGCTGGCGCTGACGATCAGCGCGGTTCTGGGGCCCAACATTCAGAACACCATTATTGCCATCGGCGTGGCCTTCACCCCCTACCTCGCCCGCATCATCCGGGGGGAAGCGCTCCGGGTCGCCCAGATGCCCTATGTCGAGGCGGCGCGGTCCTCGGGCACCACCGACATCATGATCATGATCCGCCACGTCCTGCCCAACATCCTGCCCGCCGTCATCGTGCAGGGCACCATCAGCCTCGCCTTCGCCATTCTGGCCGAGGCGGGTCTGTCTTTCCTTGGCCTTGGCACCCAACCGCCTGCCGCAAGCTGGGGACTAATGATCCAGGCCTCTCGCGATCAACTGGACATCGCTCCCTGGACGGCCTTGGTGCCGGGGCTGGCGGTGGCCTTGACCGTGCTGGGGCTGAACATGTTCGGCGACGTGCTGCGCGACATCCTGGATCCGAGGGCGAAATGAAAGATATCGTTTCCGTTGATCACCTGCGCGTCGAATTCGCCACGGACAGCGGGCCTGTCGTGGGGGTGGAGGATGTGTCCTTCACAATTGCACCTGGTGAAACCCTTTGTGTGGTGGGCGAAAGCGGATCGGGCAAGTCCGTCACCTCGCTGTCGCTGATGCGGCTGGTGGAGTTCGGCGGGGGCACGATCACGGCGGGTACCTTGAACTTCATCCGCGCCGATGGCTCTACCCTGAATGTGGCCGCTGCTACACCCGAAGTGATGGGACAGGTGCGCGGCAATGAAATCGGGATGATCTTTCAAGAGCCGATGACGGCGTTGAACCCGGTCTTCACCATCGAACGCCAATTGACCGACGGGCTGATGTTACACAAGGGGCTTGATCAGGCCGCTGCCACCGCCCGCGCTTTGGAACTCCTCCGCAGCGTCCGCATTCCCGAACCGGAGCGGCGGCTGAAGCAATACCCGCATGAGCTTTCCGGAGGGATGCGGCAGCGCGTGGTGATCGCCATGGCGATGGCCTGCGAGCCGAAGCTGCTGATCGCCGATGAACCGACCACGGCGCTTGATGTGACGATCCAGGCCGAAATCCTCGCCCTGATCAACCGCCTGAAGCGCGACACCGGCATGGCCGTGCTGTTCATCACCCATGACATGGCCGTGGTGGCGCAGATGGCTGACCGCGTTGTGGTGATGTACCGGGGCCGCATCGTGGAAACCGGCACCGTGCAGCAGATTTTCGAGGCCCCGCGCGAGGATTACACCAAGGCCCTTCTCGCCGCCGTGCCGAAACTGGGCGAGATGAAGGGCAAGTCCGCCCCCGAACGCATGCGCCTGATTGGCGACGAAGCAGCCCGCGCCGCCCAAGCCGCCCCCAAGGCCCGCAAGCGCGAGGTGCTTCTGGACGTGCGCAACCTGACCACCCGTTTCCCCGTCAAGGGCGGCATCCTGCGCCGCACCGTGGCGCAGGTGCATGCGGTGGAGGATGTCTCTTTCACGCTGAACGTGGGCGAGACGCTGGCCTTGGTCGGCGAATCCGGCTGCGGCAAATCCTCCTGCGGACGGTCGATCCTACGGCTGATCGAGCCGACCTCTGGTGAGGTCTGGATCGGTGGCCGCGACATCGGCAACCTGAACCGCCATCACCTGCGCAAGGCACGGGCAGATATGCAGATGGTGTTTCAGGACCCTTTCGCCAGCCTAAACCCCTATCGCCGACTGAAGGATCAGGTCGCTGAGCCGATTCAGAACTTCAACCTCGCCTCGGGCGCAGAACTGGAAGCGCGGGTGCTGCAACTCTTCGACCGCGTCCGCCTGCCGCGTGAATTCCTGAACCGCTATCCCCACGAACTGTCCGGCGGCCAGCGGCAACGTGTGGCCATCGCCCGCGCCCTAGCGGTGAACCCCAAGCTTATCGTGGCGGATGAGGCGGTTTCGGCCCTTGATGTCTCAGTGCAGGCGCAAGTCCTTAACCTGATGATGGAGTTGCAAGAGGATCTGGGCCTGTCCTACCTGTTAATCAGCCACGACATGGCAGTGGTCGAACGCGTGGCGCATCAGGTTGGCGTGATGTATTTGGGCCGCATCGTGGAAATCGGCCCCCGCGCCGCTGTTTTCGACAACCCAAGCCACCCCTATACCAAGTCGCTTCTCTCTGCAGTGCCAATTGCAGACCCGTCCAAACGCCGATTTGCCGATGACCTGAGCTTCAAGCCGATTACCTCGCCGATCTTCCCCCTGGGCCACCAGCCCGCCCCTTCCGTCTATGACCAGATCGCCCCCGGGCACTTTGTCCTGCGGGCCTGAAAGGACCATCATGCCGATCAAGAACCGCCTGTCCGAGATGCAAGCCGAAATCGCCGAATGGCGCCGCGACCTGCATGAAAACCCGGAACTGATGTACGAAGTGCACCGCACAGCCGCCACCGTCGCCGCCAAATTGCGCGCGTTCGGCTGCGACGAGGTGGTCGAGGGCATTGGCCGCACCGGCGTGGTGGGCGTGATCAAGGGCAAGACTGACACGCGCGGCCATGTCGTGGGCCTGCGGGCGGATATGGACGCCTTGCCGATCCTAGAGGCGACGGGGCTGGAATATGCCTCCAAGACCCCGGGCAAAATGCATGCCTGCGGCCACGATGGCCACACGGCGATGCTGCTGGGGGCAGCGAAGTATCTGGCTGAGACGCGCAATTTCGACGGCGCAGTGGCGGTGATCTTCCAGCCCGCCGAAGAGGGTGGGGCGGGCGGTGCCGCGATGGTCAAGGACGGCCTGATCCCGCGCTTTGGCATCAAGGAAGTGTACGGCATGCACAACTCCCCGGGCCTTCCGGTCGGGCAGTTCTCGATCAAGCCGGGTCCGTTCTATGCCGCGACCGACAATTTCACCGTACATCTGACCGGCAAAGGCGGGCATGCTGCCTATCCGCACCGCTCGGTCGACACGACCGTCATGGGCTGTCAGATCGTGATGACCCTGCAAACCATCGCCTCACGCAGCGCCGACCCGCTGGAGTCGCTGGTCGTCTCGGTCACCGCCTTCAAGACCGAAAGCGAGGCGTGGAACGTCATCCCCGAACGCGTCGAACTGCGAGGCACGGTGCGGACGTTTGACGCCGGCATCCGCAAGATGGCGGAAGAGCGGTTCAAGGCCATCGTCCACAACACCGCCGCAGCCTTTGGCGGCTCGGCTGACATCACGTGGTCGCCCGGCTACCCTTCGATGGTCAACGCGGAAACCGAAACCGAATACGCCATCGCGGTGGCTGAAAAGATCGCCGGTCCCAAGGGGGTCGACACCAATTGCCCGGCCATCATGGGCGGCGAGGATTTCGCCTATATGCTGGAGGCTTGCCCCGGCGCCTATATTCAGGTCGGCAACGGCAACACCGCCGAGGTGCACCATCCGCTTTACAACTTCAACGACGACGCGATTCCGTTCGGGGCCTCCTATTGGGTCGAACTCGTCGAAACCCGCATGCCAGCCGCCTGAAGTAATATCCCATGACCTGGTCCGCCTACCTTGACGCCAACCAAAGCCGCTTTGTCGACGAACTTCTGGATTTCGTGCGTATCCCATCCGTTTCTGCCGCGCCCGCGCATGTGGCCGATGTCGTGGCGGCAGGCAACTGGGTGGTGGACCGGCTGAAAGCGGCGGGGATGGAAAACGTCCGCATGATGCCTACCGAGGGCCACCCCGTCGTCTATGCAGATTGGCTGCACGCGCCGGGCAAGCCCACCGTGCTGATCTACGGCCATTTCGACGTGCAGCCGGCCGAGCCCTTTGACCTCTGGCAAACCCCGCCGTTCGCGCCTGAAGTGCGCGAGGGCAAGGTCTGGGGCCGGGGCGCTTCGGACGACAAGGGCGGGATGCTGATCCCGATCCTGTCGATTGAGGCGCTGTTGAAGACGACGGGCCGTCTGCCCGTCAACGTCAAGGTGTTCTTTGAAGGACAAGAGGAGATCGGCTCCCCCCATCTGCCGCCCTTCATCGCGGCCAATGGCGCGCTTTTGAAGGCAGACATGATCTTCTCTGCCGATGGCAGCCAGTGGGATGAAGGCCAGCCCAACCTGATCACCGGGCTGAAAGGCCTCGTGGCGGCGCAGGTCACCGTGACCGGGGCCAAAGGCGACCAGCACTCCGGCCAACAGGGCGGCGGCATTGCGAACCCCATTCAGGGCCTGTCGCATATCATCGCCTCGATGAAGGGGCTGGACGGCAAGATCAAGGTGGACGGTTTCTACGACGACGTGATCGACCTGACCGTCGAAGACCGCGCCGCCATCGCACGCGTGCCTTTTGACGAGGCCGCTTTTATCGAAGCCCTCGGCGTGCCGGATGTCTTCGGCGAGGAGGGCTATTCCACCCGCGAACGCCTGTGGGCAAGGCCGACGTTCGAGTTGAACGGCATCTGGGGCGGCTGGCAGGGCAATGGCATCAAGACCGTGCTGCCCGCGCAGGCCTTCGCCAAGATCACCTGCCGCCTTGTCGCCAACCAGAAGCCGGATGCGATCTTCGCCTTGCTCAAGGCGCATATCGAGGCGCATTGCCCCAAGGGCCTGCAGGTCGAGGTGGAACGACTGGCGGGCAGTGCCGACCCTTTCCTCGTCCCAACCGGCCACAACGCCAGCACCGCCGCGGCCGAGGTCCTGACCGAAGTTTATGGCAAGACCCCATTCATCACACGCACCGGCGGCTCGATCCCGGTAATGACCATGCTTTTGAACGAGCTGGGCATCCACGCCACCGTCTTCGCCTTCGGCATGAACGACGAAAACCTGCATGCCCCGAACGAGTTCTTCCGGCTGTCGAACTTCCGAACCGGGCAGACCGCCTATTGCAAACTGCTGGAACGGCTGGGTTAACGACCGTTTTGGCAGCCATGTCATGCAGCGTTTCGATTGCCCAGACCGTTCCTCTTGCGGGGAACGGATTGGGTAAGGCTTCGGCTTTTCCTGCGGTCAAGAATGTGACTGAGGCGGTCTAGCCGAAGCGCGCCATGAACGACGGATGGGGGGTTTTCGCCCTGCATACCATTGCTGACCTTGAAAGAGATCAACCCCAAATCACGCAGCGCGCAGATATCCCGATCCGTTAAAGATACCAAGCATCGACTAGCCAAATGAAGGCTTCCGCCGGGCGATAAAGGCCGCGCGGCCCTCTTTGAAATCTGGCCCCTCGAACCCGGCCACAAAAGTCGCGTGCAAGGCTGCGCTGACCGCCTCATCGTGTGAGGCCAGCCGGTTGATCGTGGCTTTCGTCGCGCGGATGGAGAAGGAGGAAAGATTTGCCAAGCCTTCGGCGTAGGCGGTGGCCTCCGTCAGAAGATCAGCACCGGGAAAGATCCGTTCGATCAGGCCGATGGAGAGAGCCTCTTCGGCCGTGATCAGCCGGGCCGAGAAGAGCAGGTCCTTGGCACGCGCTGGTCCGACCTTTTCCACCAGCTGTGCAGTATCCTCCGGGCTGTAGCCAAGGCCCAAACGGGCGGCGGTGATGCCGAACCGGGCCTCGTGTGCGGCAAAGCGCAGGTCAGCGGCCAAGGCCAGCCCGCAGCCACCGCCGACGCAGGCGCCCGCCACGACAGCAATGACGGGTCGGTCCAGGATGCGCAGGCAGGCCTGGGCTCGTCGCACCATCGCGTTGTATTCCTTGGTCGTTTCGGTGGTGGCATAGACCTCTTCGAATTCGGTGATGTCCGCCCCCGCCGAGAAGGTCGCCCCGACCTCGGCCGCGCCGGTCAGCAGGACCGCCCGCACACTTTGGTCGGCTTCAATGGTGCTGCATATCGACGGGATGGCATGCCACATCGCCCGCGACATGGCGTTGCGCCGGTCTGGGGCGTTGATCTCTATGCGGGCGACACGGCCCGGGTGCAGGATCAGGCGGCCGTCGGCAAAGGGGATCATCGGGTTCTCCGTTTCATAGGCAATCGTACAACGCGGCAACGAGGGTGCGGGCGCGATCTGACGACCCCATGCCGCCTGCCATTTCGCCCGTCACATAGCCAAAGGCAAGTCCTGCGCCGGGATCGGCGAAACCTGTGGCACCCCCTGCGCCCCATTGGCCCAAGGCATGCGGCGAAGGGCCGAAATCGATCCCGGGCGGCAAGGACAATTCTACGCCCGCCCCATAGCGGAGCGGGATGCCCAGGATGGGGTCGGCTCCGTCACTTGCGGTCTGCAGATCTGCCAAAGCGCTGCGGCGTTCAGCAGACAGAAAGCCGGGGCCGATCATCGCCTCGTACAACAGGGCGACACCAAGCGCCGTTGCATGGCCGCTGCCAGACCCGATCTCCGCACGGCGCCAACTGGAGGAGTTGAAATCCTCGCCCTCGGCAAAGAATGCCATTGAGCGGGCGAACAGACTTTCTGGGGCACTTCGCAGGGCGGCAAACAGAGACGCGGGGTCTGCTCCGGCCATGCGGGCGGTGCGTGCGATGTCTGACGGGGAAAGGCCAAGTCTGAAATCAGCATTCAGCGGGCAGGTCACTTCCGTTGAAAGCAAACGGGACAGCGGGCGCACGCGGGCTGCACGGCACAGGATTTCGCCCAAAAGGTGGCCGTAGGTCATGTTGTGATAGACCGGTGCAGCGCGGAGCGGGCAGACTGGGGCCGAGGCTGCCAGCGCCTCGACCATCCTGTCCCAATGGTAAAGATCGCCGCGCACCACCGGACTGCTGACCGCAGGCAGTCCGGCACTGTGGGTCAGTACATCCTGCACAGTGATGTCCGCCTTGCCCTCTGCCGCAAATTCCGGCCAAACGCTTGCAACCCGGGCAGAGGGTGACAGCACGCCCTTGTCGATCAACCGGTGCGCCAGCAGCGAGATCACCCCCTTGGTCACCGAAAACACGCAGGCGAGCGTATCTGGCCGCCAAAGTGCGGCGGCTTGCGGGTCGATCCTGCCGCCGCGCAGATCAACCACGGTCCTACCCGCGATCCGCACCGCAACCGCGCCACGCTCGCCGCCGTCAAGGCTTGCGGCGAAGCGATCGGCCAGCCGGCGGAAGGCGGGGTCGAAGGACCCTTCCATCATGTGACCGGTGCCGGACGCCCGAGGATCAGGTCCGCCGCCTTTTCCGCGATCATCATGCAGGGGGCCGAGGTGTTGCCGCCGATCAAGTTGGGCATGACCGAGGCATCCGCCACGCGCAGGCCCGTGACGCCGCGCACCCTCAGGTCGGCATCCACCACAGCCTCGGCATCGCTGCCCATCCGCGCCGTGCCGACGGGGTGAAAGATCGTGTTGGCACCGCGCCGCACCCAGGCGTCGATGGCCGTGTCCGATGCCAGATCGCTGCCCTGCGGCGACAGATCGGCAGCCTTGTGGCGCTGCAGGGCAGGACTCTCACCGATGCCTCGGGCCAGACGGACGCCGTCGCGCAGACAGGTCCGGTCAGCCTCTGCCGCCAGATAGGCCGGGTCGATCAGCGGCTTTGCCCCGGGGTCTGGTGAGGCGAGAGTGATTGTTCCCCTGCTTTCCGGGCGCAGTTGGTAGAAGTTGATCAGATAGCCGTGCTGGCCTTGACCGGCTTGAGTCGTCTCCAGACTGAGGCCGGGAACGAAGGTGATGTGGATGTCCGGCTCGGACAGATCGCGCCTCGTCCGCAGAAAGCCACCCACCTCCAGCGGAACCGCCGCTGCGGGCCCGGTGCCAAACAGCGCCGCCCGCGCAAAGGCCAGGGCAGCACGATCAGGGCGGAACAGGGAGTAGAGCGTGATCGGGTCCTTGCAGGCATAGGTCAGATAGACCCCCAGATGGTCCTGCAGGTTCCGCCCAACCTGCGGTGCCGCCACCTTTGGTGCGATGCCAAATGGCTGCAGCGCCGCCGGGTCGCCGATCCCGGAGACCATCAAGATCTGCGGCGTGTTGATGGCACCTCCGCACAAGATGATCTCTCGTCGGGCCATTACCAGCTGTTCGGTGCCGTTCCGCCGCACGAGAAGCCCGGTGGCCCGCCCCTCGTCCGTCATCACGCGAAGCGCCTGAGTCCGGGTCCAGACCGCCAGATTGGGCCGCGCGCGAACGGGATGCAGGAACGCGGTGGCGCTGCTTTCGCGCCGCCCGTCCCGGATGTTGAAATCGTAGGGGCCCAAGCCTTCCTGCACGGCACCGTTGAAATCATCGTTGCGAGGATGGCCCTCGGCATCAGCCGCTTTAAGAAAGGCCGTATAAAGCGGGTTTTCCGCCCGGGCCCGTGTCACCCGCAACGGCCCGCCGGTGCCGTGATATGGGTCGCCATCGCGTTCGGGATTATCCTCGGACCGGCGGAAATAAGGCAGCACGTCACGGTAGCTCCAGCCAGTGCAGCCAGCGGCTGCCCAACGGTCGTAATCAGCGGCCGTTCCGCGCATGTACATCATGCCGTTGATGGTCGATGAACCGCCCAGCACCTTGCCGCGCGGCCATTTGATTTGCCGCCCATCAAGCCCGGCTTGCGGTGTCGTCTGATAGGCCCAGTTGCTGGGCTTGTACCAATAGGCGACCCCGGCCAGAAGCGGGATGCGAAACAGGGGGTTGCGGTCTGTCCCGCCCGCCTCGATCAGCAAGACGGAGTTGCGGGCATCTTCGGACAAGCGGTTGGCCAGAACGCAGCCCGCCGAGCCGGCCCCCACGATGATGAAATCAAAGCTGTCCATGACCTGCCACCCTCAATACGGGAATTCCGCCCCATTCATCGCGATGGCTTGCCCCGAGACATAGGCCGCATCCTCCGTTGCCAGCCAAGAGACCGCCGCCGCCACGTCATCCGCCGTGCCGAAGCGGCCCATGGGGACCGTGCGGCGAAATCCCTCGACCACGGCTTCAGGGGTCTGTCCGGTGCGCCGGGCAAAGCCATCGGCAATGCCACCCCAAAAGGGCGTCTCGATATGGCCGGGCACATAGCAATTGGCCCGGATGCCATGCGGGGCGAGTTCGATGGCCAGCGACTGCGTCAGCATGATGATAGCTGCCTTGGAGGCGCAGTAATGCGACAGGTTCGGCACCCCGCGCCGCCCCGCGCCGGATGAGGCGTTCACGATGCAACCGCCCTTGCCCTGCGCGATCATCTGCCTTGCCGCCGCGCGCGAGCCAAGGAAGACAGAATCCACATTGACCTGCATCACCCGCTGCCATTCTGCCAGCGACATCTCGACCACCGGCGTCACGGCGATGATCCCGGCGTTGCAGACCATGACATCCAGCGCGCCGAAATGCCGTACCGTGTGCGCCACGGCCTCGTCGACCTGAGCCTCGCTGGTGGCATCGCCTTGCAGGGCAAGCAGGCGTTCGGCATTGCGGGGAATGGGGTTTAGGTCGAAGGCCGCGACATTCGCCCCCTCGGCCAGAAAGCGGTCGAGGATTCCCAGACCTATTCCGCTGGCGGCCCCTGTGATCAGAACGGTCTTGCCGGCATGGCGCATCGGGTCAGTCATTCGGAAGCCTCCGGGGTTCGGCGGTAGAAGGGGGCACGGGCGGCGGGGATCGCCAGCAGGCAGGGGTCAAACGCGGGCAAGTC
>CANBRQ010000036.1 GCA_947371955.1 Paracoccaceae bacterium
ATTGCAGGCCGACAGCGCCGCCAGAACCATCAAGACTGCCAGTTTCTTCTTCATTTTCTGCCTCATCGCTTGTTTTTATGGGTGATCCGGGCGGACCTATCCGCCCGGAAAACGGTCTTACTGTTGCACCCACCACACATCCGGCATGAAGCCCAGCCAGTCGCCATACTCGGCAACATAGTCCGGATGCTTCAGCGCTTTCTTGTGCGCCATGTGGCTGACGTTCGAATACCAGAACGGCACCACATATCGCCCCGTCGTCAACACCCGGTCAAGTGCTTGAACCGCCGTGACGAAATCCTCGCGATTTGTTGAACTGACCATGGTCTTGATCAAGCCATCGACCGCGGGAGAGGCGACGCCCATCCAGTTGCGAGTGCCCTCCTTGGTCACGCCCTCCGATCCCCAGTACAGCGTCTGCTCATTGCCCGGGCTCAAGCTCAGCGAGCGCGTATAGTGGGTCATGTCAAAGTTGTAGGTGTTGGTGCGTTCCTTGTACTGGGCCGAGTCAACCGTCTGCACGGTTGCCACGATACCCAATTTCTTCAACGCCTCGATATAGATGTTCACTGCGGCAATCGTGTCCGCCTCGCCATTGGCCAGCAGGATCTCGAAGGTGAAAGCCTCGCCTTTGGCGTTTTTCAAAGCGCCGTCCTGAATTGTCCAGCCCGCCTCCTCCAGCAGCTTCGTGGCCTTGCGCAGGTTGGCCCGGTTCGCCTCGCTGCCGTCCGAGAGGGCCAGGGCATAGCCCTCCAAGGCACCCGGCAGCAAAGCGTCCTTGTAGGGCCCCAGCAGGGCCGCCACCTTGTCGGACGCAGGCTTGGCCACGTCGCCCGATAGTTCCGAATTGTCGAAATAGCTTTGAATCCGCGGATTGGCCCCGCCGTTCAGCGTCTGGTTGACAAGTTCGAAGTTGAAGGCATCGGTCAAAGCCTCGCGCACGCGCCAGTCGGTGAAGATCGGCTTGCGCATGTTGAACACCAGCCCGTCGATGCCCGAGGGGCGCTTGTGCGGAATGTCTTCCTTGACGACCTCACCCGACTGCACGGCCGGGAAGTCATAGGTCGTGGCCCATTTCGCCGCATTCGACTCGCGGTACATGTCGATGTCGCCGGCCTTCAAGGCCTCGATCATCACGGTCGGGTCGGCGAAATAGACGTATTTGAAACTGTCGATGTTCCACAGCCCCTTGTTGAAGGCCAGATCCTTGCCCCACCAATCCGGATTGCGCTTGTAGGTGATGAAATTCCCCGCCTCGACCTTGTCGACGACATAGGGACCCGAGCCGATGATGGGTTCCATGCTGGAAACCGTAAAATCCTTGCCCTCGAACTGTTTCTTCTCCAACACAGGCCGCAGGCCCAGCAGCAAGGGCATCTCGCGGTCCTTCTCGGTGAAGGTAAACCGCACCGAACGCGGTCCGGTGACGGTCGAAGACGCGATCTTCTTCCATGCCGCAGCGTAACGAGGGTTACCCTGTTCGCCCAAGGTCTGCATCGACCACAGCACGTCATCCACCGTCACCGGGTTGCCGTCCGAGAATCGGGCCCCCTCGCGCAGGGTGAATTCCACGTAGGACCTCGCCTCATCGGTATCAATCGATTCGGCCAGCAGGCCGTACAGGCTGAACGGCTCGTCATAAGAACGGCCCATAAGTGTCTCTACCGTCAGTGGAGATACCGATCCGGGGGCCGAACCTTTGGTGATGAAGGGGTTGAGCGAATCGAAACTGCCCGCTTCGCCAAACGTGGCGCTGCCGCCCTTGGGTGCATCGGGGTTTGCCTGGGGCAAAGACACAAAATCTGGGGACAGCGCCGGGGCGCCATACATAGCTATGCCATGGCGCGGTTCGGCCAGGACACCTTGGGCCATGAGGCCAAGCGCCGCGGCACCAAGCGCGGCCTTGAAAGCTTGAGAGATAGAGATGCGCATCGGCAACAATCCTTCCGGCGAGGGGCATTTGTCAGAGCCTACGGCGGCTTAAGCGCCATTTCAAACGTTTAGCTTGAACCAAGCCCGCAACAGGGCTATAACAAGGCCACTGCTCGATAGGTTTCTTGCCTGTATGAAACCTGCCTCAACGACTTAACGCCGGCCTTGCGCCGGCGTTTTTTTATGCCCAATCGCCGGGCAGTCCAAAGCGCTGTAGCTTGCCTTCTCCCTCGCAGTTGCAGCATTGTGCGGCCAACCAACGGGAGCGCATCATGAGCCTTGCAGGCAAGACCGCCGTCATCACCGGATCGAACTCTGGCATCGGTCTCGGCGTGGCCGAGGCGCTGGCCGCGGCTGGCGCCGATGTCGTGCTGAACTCCTTCACCGACCGCCCCGAGGATCACGCCCTTGCCGCTGACCTTGGCCAGCGCCACGGCGTGAAAGCCCGCTACATCGCCGCCGACATGTCAGTCGGCACCGACTGCCGCAGGCTGGTGGCCGAGGCTGGCACCTGCGACATTCTGGTGAATAATGCCGGCATCCAGCACGTGGCCCCCATCGAGGATTTCCCGTCCGCCATGTGGGACCGCATCATTGCGATCAACCTTTCCTCAGCCTTCCACACCACGGCGGCGGCGCTGCCCGGAATGAAGGCCAAGGGCTGGGGCAGGGTGGTCAACATCGCTTCAGCCCACGGGCTGACCGCCTCCCCCTTCAAATCCGCCTATATCGCCGCCAAGCACGGCATCGTCGGCCTGTCGAAGACCACGGCGCTGGAAGTGGCAGGCCTTGGCATCACCGCCAATGCGATCTGCCCCGGCTACGTGCTGACCCCCTTGGTCGAAGCGCAGATCCCCGACCAGATGAAGGTCCACAACATGGACCGCGCAACGGTGATCCGCGAAGTCATGCTCTTGCGCCAACCCTCGCGCCAATTCGCGACAGTCGAACAGATCGGCGGCACCACCGTCTATCTTTGCTCGCCTGCCGCCGATCAGGTGACCGGCACAACGATCAGCGTCGACGGCGGCTGGACCGCGCTTTAACCAAAAGGAGCGCGCAGGCGCGCATTGCTTTTGTCTCGGCTCTGGCGTGCCGCCAACCGGTTCGGGCGGCGCCTCCGGCGGGAGTATTTGGGCAAGGAGCAAATCAGGCTTGCGGGAGGGTTGCTTCCCGGGTCTGCGGATAGACCAGCCCACCCGAGGCCACCAGTTTGGCGGCATCTTCCGGCGAGAGGTTGAGCGGGATCGTGTCCTCGCGCCGCACGAAGACGACGAAGCCGCTGGTGAAGGGGGTCAAGCCAATGAAGACGGCGATGGTGTCCGGCCCCAGCTTCTCGGCGATCTCGCCCTTGGGGCGGGAGGAGATCAGGCCAAGCGTCCAGACACCGGGTCGAGGGAACTCCACCAGACAGCATTTCTCGAAAGAGGCTTCGGATTTGTTGAAGACCGTCTCGGCCACCTGTTTTAGCGCGGAATAGACCGAGCGGACCACCGGCATGCGGTCGACCAGCCGGTCCAGGCGCACCAGCACCGTGCGTCCGATCAGGCCCTTGGCCACCCAGCCCATCAGTGTGGTGAAGACCAGAAAGACCACCACGCCCACGCCCCGGATCGGGAAGGAATGCCCCGGCCCGAAGATCATCTGCGTCAATTCCTGCGGATGATAGGCCTCGGGGATCAGGGGCAGGATCCAGCCATCCAGGTAGCCGATCACCGCCCAGATCAGATAGATCGTCAGCGCAATCGGCAGCACGACGACCAGCCCGGTCAGGAAGCTGGAGCGGAGCGAGGCCATCAGGCTTCTGCGGGGGGTCAGCGGATCGGACATGAGGCCTCCAGGGATCGCGGCAGATGTAGCGCAGGTCAGTCCTGCAAAGAAGGCCCCTTCGCCCTTTCATACTTGCTCAAATATCCCCTGGGGTTTCTCAAGGGGAGGCGTGCCTCCCCTTGAGGCGGGGGTTTGGGGGGTGACGAGCGCTCGGAAAACCTTCCAGTGGAAGGTTTTCAGCGAAGAACGCCGCGCAAAGCCTTACGCGGCTTGGGCCCCCGCTTCCGGGTCCGCAGAGCGCCCCTGCTCAGCTTTTGGGCAGCACGAGAAGGGCCGCTGCAATCGCCGCCGCCAGCCGGGCGTTGTTCTTCACCAGCGCGATGTTCGAGATCAGTGAGCGGCCCTCGGTCAACTCGAAGATGCGCTGCAGAAGGAAGGGCGTGACCGACTTGGCCGATATGCCTTGGGCATGGGCTTCCGACAGGGCCTGTTCGATGACTGGCATGATCTCGGCCCGGGGGATCTCTGCTTCGGGCGGGATCGGGTTTGCGACCAGTTGGCCTCCCGCAAGACCCAGCCGGGCACGCATCCGTTGCGCGGCTGCGATCTCGGCGGCCGTGTCCATCCGCAGGGGGGCTTTCAGGCCGGAGGAGCGGCTCCAGAAGGCGGGGAAATCATCCTGACCGTAAGCGATGACGGGGACACCGTGGGTTTCCAGCACCTCCAGCGTTTTGGGCAGGTCGAGGATGGCTTTCGCCCCCGCCGCCACCACCGTCACCGGGGTCTGGGCGAATTCCAGCAGGTCGGCCGAAATGTCGAAAGAGGTTTCCGCCCCGCGATGCACGCCACCGATGCCGCCGGTGGCAAAGACCTCGATCCGGGCCAGATGGGCGCAGATCATCGTCGCTGCAACCGTCGTGGCCCCGGTGCGCTTGGTGGCAAGGCAGGCTGCCAGATCGGCGCGGGAAAGTTTCATAACCCCCTTCGCATGCCCCAAAGCCTCCAGTTCGGCGTCCGTCAGGCCCACATGGATGCGGCCGCCCATCACCGCGATCGTGGCGGGCACGGCACCCGCGGCGCGCACCTCGGCCTCAACCTCGCGCGCGGTCTGCACGTTCTGCGGCCATGGCATGCCATGGGTGATGATCGTCGATTCCAGCGCTACGATGGGACGACCGCTGGCACGCGCCTCGGTCACTTCGGGCGAGAAGGAGAAGACGTCGAGTGTAAGTGTCAGGGTCATGATCCGACCTCCTTGGAGACATAATCCGCCGCTGCGCGCAGGGCGGCCTGCAGGGCGGCTTCGCGGTCTGCCCCGCGGCGTTCGGCGACGATATGGGCCGCCATGAAGGTGTCACCCGCCCCGGTCACCCGGCTGACCATGACCTGTGGTGGGCTGGCCGTCAGGATGCCTTGCCCCGCAGTGCCCTCGGCACAGGCCTTGCCGCCATCGGTGACAAGCACACGCGAAGCCCCCAAGGCCAGCAGCGCCGCGGCGGCTTGGGGTGCCGTGTTGGCCTCGGCCCGCGACAGAAGGCGGGCTTCTTCCAGATTGACATACAGCGTCGCACCGGGGTGGCGCAGCAGCGGCGACAAACGCTCGGCCTTGCCGGGCGAGGCCGGGGCAAGCCGAAGGTCGGCTTTGACGAAAAGCGGTGAGCCCGCGATGTCAGACAACAAAGCCTCGGTCAGGTTGCCATCCAGCGCGATCAGGCCGGGCCAGGGGGCGGCCTCGGAGCCGAGCGTGCCATCCGACAAGGGGCGCAGGATCTTGGCCCCTGCCGCCTCCAGCGAATGGGCATCGGCCACGGCGGCGATCAAGCCATTGGCCCCTTCGATGGCCATGTAGCGGTCAGTCGGCAGATCGTCCGAGCGGTAGGCATGCGCCGTGATCAGGCCCATCCGGGTGCAGGCTGCGATCAGTTCCTCGCCTTCGGCATCGCGGCCGATCGAGGTGAGGATGGCCGGATGCAACCCAAAGCGGGCAAGCGTCATGGCGATGTTGAAGGCCACGCCACCCGGCAGTCGCGTGATGCGACCGGGCACGTCGCCGCCCAGCCGCAGCGAGGCCGGCGTGCGGCCGATGATGTCCCACAGGGTGGAGCCGATGCAGAGAATATCCGGTGTCATGGGCCGTTTCATGGCTTATCCTGTGGGGGGAGTGCAAGGGGAAGCGTAGGAGCCTCCGGCGGGGATATTTGGGCCAGAATGAAAGGGGGGTGCCGGGGGATGGATTTTGCAGGGGTGCCGTGGGGGCTGCCGGGGTTTCTGGCGGGGCTGGAGGCGGAGAACAACCGCGAGTGGTTCGAGGTGCACCGGGCGGACTATGAAAGCCTGTGGCTGAAACCGGCGCTGGATCTGGCGGCGGAATTGTCGGGGCGGGTGGCAGAGATGGGGCTGATGGCGGTGCCGAAGCTGAACGGCTCGGTCAGGCGGATCAACCGGGATGTGCGGTTTTCCAATGATAAACGGCCCTATCAGGCGCATTGGCATCTGATCCTTTCGACTGGGTCGGCGTTCAACAGGCTCCCCGGCGTGCATCTGGTGATCGATCCGGAAGGGTTCGGCTATGGTGTCGGGCATTATGGCTTTGCGCCGCAGGCTTTGGAGCGGCTGCGGCGCGGGTTTTGCGATGAGGCGACGCAGGACGGGTTCCTTGCGGCGCTGGCGCGGGCAGAGGGGCAGGGTGCGGTGCTTGATGCGCCGGACCTCGTGCGGGTGCCCAAGGGCTTTCCCGCCGGGGCCGCGTGGGATCACCTCTTGCGCCGCAAGCATATTGTGGCGCGCACGGAAGGTCGCAGAGCCTGCCCGGACTGGCTGTTCGGACCGGATTGCGTGGCGCAACTGGTGCCTATCATCGCCGAACTGGCCCCGCTGGCGCGCTGGCTTTTGCCTTACGCCGGGTAAGGCGTGCCGTCTTTGTGAGTGAAGATGCCCAGGCGGTTATCCGACATCACATCAATGTCCGAACAGGTCGCCACATCCTGCGGTTGGCGCGACCCGATTTCAAGATAGGTCGCAGGTGCATCCGAACGGTTGACCAGATGGTGCCCATTGCCGCTGGCTTTCGCAAAAGCGGCACAATCGCGCGCGCGCAACAGGGTTTCTCCATCGTCCTCGATCATAACGACCTCGCCCCTAAGGACATAAACGAACTCATCCTCGTGGCTGTGCCAATGCCGCTGGCTCGACCATGCGCCGGGCAGCAGGTGCATCAGGTTGACGCCGAAATCCTGTAAACCTCCGGCATTGCCCAGCCGCTGCCGCAGGCGCATGGCGCAGGGGGCGTCGAAGGGGGCAGGATAACCGGAGCCGCGACGCTGCGGGACTTGGGCAAGGTTGATCTTCGGCACGGCGGTCCTCCCGATGTCAGCGTGGAAAGACTAACCCCACGGGTCTTTTCTGCCAATATCCACGGTATTCTGCCGGTTTGCCGCCCTTCGCTCGCCCCGCCCCCCTTGCAGCGGGGAAGGAGTGCCGCTAAAGGGTGCGCACTTCACAAGTGGGGCTTGGGCTTTGCGGGGAGAAATCCCGTTAGGTCCGCCGGTTGGGGGAAACCCTGAAGACGGCCTCACTCAGGTTCAAACCGGAAAAGGATAGCACATGGCTCTTCCCGAGTTCTCCATGCGTCAGCTCTTGGAAGCTGGCGTTCACTACGGTCACCAGACCGCCCGCTGGAATCCCCGCATGGGCGAGTATATCTACGGCGACCGCAACGGCATTCACATCCTCGACCTGACGCAGACCGTGCCCATGCTGGACGCGGCGCTGAAGATCGTCCGCGACACGGTCGCCAAGGGCGGCCGGATCCTGTTCGTCGGCACCAAGCGCCAAGCCCAGAAGTCGATCGCGGAATCGGCGGAAAAGTGCGCGCAGTATTACATGAACCACCGCTGGCTCGGCGGCACGCTGACGAACTGGAAAACCATCCAGAACTCGATCGCGCGGCTGAAGGCGCTGGACGAAATTCTGGCGGGCGGGGCCGAAGGCCTGACCAAGAAAGAGCGTCTGAACATGGAACGCGAGCAGGGCAAGCTGCAGGCTTCGCTCGGCGGCATCCGTGAAATGGGCGGTACCCCGGACCTGATCTTCGTCATCGACGTTGGTAAAGAGGCGCTGGCCATCACCGAAGCCAAGAAACTGGGCATTCCGGTTGTGGGCGTGGTGGACAGCAACTGCTCGCCCAAAGACATCGACTACATCATCCCGGGCAACGACGACGCAAGCCGCGCCATCGCGCTTTACTGCGACCTCGTGTCCCGCGCAGCGCTGGACGGCATGACCGCCCAGATGGGTGCCGCCGGTGTCGACCTTGGTTCGCTGGACGAAGCCCCGGTCGAAGAGGCCGTGGAAGCCTGATCCTTGGGCTCCGGCTAACCCCGGGGGCCACAGTCACAATTCTGGTATCGGGCGGGGGTATATCCCGCTCGCTGCCATTTCAGGAACAGTGGAGACTTTGACATGACCGTCACCGCACAAATGGTGAAAGAACTGCGCGAATCGACCGGCGCAGGCATGATGGACGCCAAGAAGGCGCTCGTTGAAGTAAATGGCGACATGGAAGCGGCGGTCGACTGGCTGCGCACCAAGGGTCTGGCCAAGGCCGCCAAGAAGGCGGACCGCGTGGCTGCCGAAGGACTGGTCGGCGTGGCCGTGTCCAATGGCCGTGGCGTGGCTGTCGAGATCAACTCGGAAACCGACTTCGTCGCCAAGAACACCGACTTCCAGTCGCTGGTCCGCGAAGTGACCAAGGTCGCGCTGGAAACCGGCGAGACCATCGAAGTCCTGAAAGCCTCGCACCTGAACGGCGAGCCGGTCGAGACCGCGATCAATGGCGCCATCGCCCGCATTGGCGAGAACATGACCCTCCGCCGCATGCATGTGCTCGAAGGCTCGACCGTTGTGTCCTACGTGCACAATGCCGCGACCGAAGGCATGGGCAAGATCGGCGTGCTGGTGGCCCTGAACGGCCCGGCGGAAGCAGCCCAAGCCATTGGCAAGCAGTTCGCGATGCATATTGCAGCGACCTCGCCCCTGTCGCTGTCGGAAGCTTCGCTGGACCCGTCGGTGCTCGAGCGTGAACTGGCCGTGCAGACCGCCAAGGCGCTGGAAGAAAACGCCGCCTCGGCCAAGCCCAAGCCCGATGCCGTGATCCACAACAACATCATCCCGGGCCGCATGAAGCGCTTCCTGTCGGAGAACACCCTGCTGGGTCAGCAGTTCGTGATCAATCCGGACGTGACGGTGGAACAAGCCGCCAAGGACGCCGGCGTCGAGATCACCGGGTATGCCCGCGTGGCCGTCGGCGAAGGCATCGAGAAAGAGAAAGAAGATTTCGCGGCGGAAGTTGCGAAGATGGTTCAGGCCTGATGTTTCAGGCACTGCCATGACAGGGCCCGGGGGACACCCCGGGCCTTTTTGCTATGGGGACCATGGGCGGATCGCCCATCCTACCCTTTACGAACCGCGCTTTGCTTCGCTGGCCGCTGGAGGGTTTCACACCCTCCAGACCACCTGTGGAGTATTTGCCAAGGAGCAAGGGCAAGGGTCTTGGTAGGATGGGCCATCGGCCCATGTTGCCTGCCGCAATTTCGCGTGACGCGGCGCCACAGCGACGGAAATCTCGGGGCTGGGCGTTGAAACCTCATGCGGTTCGGGCCAGCTTGAACCAGAGCACGAAAAGGGATGTCCCATGGCAGATACGATCACGGTCGAGGCGATCACCCGTCGCCGCAAGCGGTTCCGGCTGCGGGGGTGGATCTTCTGGCCCCTGGTGATTCTTGCCTTGGCGGGTGGCGGGTATGCCTTTCTGAAATCGCGCAACGCGACGACCGCCGTCATCCACTACACCACGACCGAGGCCAAGACGGGCGACATCACCGTGACCGTGACCGCCGTGGGCACCGTGCAACCGATCCAGCAGGTCGATGTCGGCTCGCTGATCTCGGGCACGATTTCCGAGATTGATGTCGCCATCAACGACACCGTCAAGAAAGGTCAGGTTCTGGCCCGCCTCGACACCTCGTCGCTCGAAGCCGAACTCGCGCGGGATCAGGCCACCCTTGCCGCCCGCAAGGCCGAGGTCGAGGATATGCGCGCGGCCCAGGAGGCCGCTGCCGCATCGCTGGACCGCGCGCAGAAGATCCATGACAAGGGCCTGAACTCGGCCGAGGATCTGGCCACCGCCACCACGACACAGCGACGGGCGGGAGCGGCCCTGGCCTCGGCCCTGGCCAATGTGCAGGTCGCCGAAGCGGATGTGAAGCTGAGCCAGACCAACATCGACAAGGCGGTGATCGTGGCCCCCATCGACGGCATGGTGCTCGACCTCAAGGCCGATCTGGGCCAGACGGTGTCTGCCTCGACCAACACGGTCGTGCTCTTCACCCTGGCGCATGATCTGGGTCAAATGGAGTTGCAGATCGATGTGGACGAGGCCGATATCGGCAAGGTGCAGGTCGGCAATCCGGCCTCGTTCAGTGTGGATGCCTATCTGGGGCAGACCTTTCCGGCCAAGGTCTCGCAGATGCATTACGCCCCGCAAACCGTTGACAGCATTGTGACTTATCCGACCATCCTTGCCATCGACAACTCCGATCACCGGTTGCGGCCCGGCATGACCGCCTCGGCCGATGTGACGGTGGAAGAGGTCAAGGGTGTCATGACCGTGCCCAATGCCGCCTTCCGCTACACGCCCCCGATTGCGCCCACAAGGGGGCCGAAAAGTTCGGGCCTGCTGGGCATGCTGTTTTCCGGCGGCGGGCCCGGCGGCAACCGGCAGACAACCAGCGTCACCAATGCCGTCACCAAAGACGGCTACCGCAACCTCTACATTCTGAAAGACGGCCAACCCACGCAAATCGCAGTGAAAACCGGCGTTACGGATGGCGACCTGACCCAAGTTCTTGACGGTCCCCTGACCGCCGGCGACGCCGTGATCACGGCACAGGGCGGCAAATGACCGCCGACGCCCCCATGCTGGAACTGCGCCACCTGTCGAAAATCTACGGGATGGACGAGGCGAAGGTCTTTGCCCTGAACGATGTGAATCTGACCGTGCAGAAGGGTGAATTCATTGCCGTCATGGGGCCGTCCGGCTCGGGCAAATCCACCGCCATGAACATTCTGGGCTGTCTGGATACGCCGACCTCGGGGCAGTACCTGTTGTTCGGCACCGATGTCACCGGGCTGGACCGCGACCAGCGCGCCCTGCTGCGGCGGCATTTTCTGGGCTTCATCTTTCAGGGTTTCAACCTGCTGCCCCGCACGACAGCCCTTGAAAACGTGGAACTTCCACTGATTTATCAAGGCATTCCCTCGGACGAACGCCGCGATCGGGCGATGGAGGCCTTGACCAAGGTGGGCCTGCAAGGCCGCGCCGATCACCGGCCCTCGGAACTGTCCGGCGGCCAGCAGCAGCGTGTGGCCATTGCGCGGGCGATTGTCACCAAGCCCGGCCTGATCCTGGCCGATGAACCGACCGGCAACCTCGATTCCGCCCGGGGGCGCGAGATCATGGAACTGCTGGTGCAACTGAACCGTGACGAGGGGCTGTCTGTCCTGATGGTTACCCATGAACCGGACATGGCCGATTACGCCAACCGCATCGTCACCTTTGTCGATGGCAAAATCCAGTCCGATCGGGTCAGGGAACATCATGCTGCTTGAAGCCCTGCGCCTTGCGCTCAGCACGGTATTTCGCAACAAACTCAGAAGCTTCCTGACCGTTCTTGGCATTGTGATCGGGGTGGCGTCGGTCATCGCCATGGTGACGGTGGGTCAGGGCTCCACCGCGCAGGTGCAGTCAGATGTGGCCTCGCTCGGCTCCAACCTGCTGATGATCCGGCCCGGCGCACCCGGCAGGGGCCCCGGCGGCGGGTCGAACGACGCGGCCCCGCTGACGCTGGCCGATATGGACGCGCTGGTCCGCTATATCCCGGATATCTCTGCCGCAACGCCGGGCTCCACCAAAAGCCAGACCGTGGTCTTTGGCGAGATGAACCACACCGTGCAAGTCTCTGGTACGGATAACAATTTCTTCGGAATCCGGGGTTGGACATTGGCCTATGGCCGCCTCTTCACGGATGGCGAGATGCGGATCGGCACGCCGGTCTGCATCCTTGGCACCTCGACCTCCACCGCGCTGATCGGCGAGGGAAACCCGGTGGGCACCACGATCCGCGTTGGCAAAATCTCGTGTGAGGTCATAGGCTTGCTGGCCAAACGTGAAGCATCGACTTTCGGGCAGGATGACAATGATATCGTCGTCATGCCGCTGAAAGCCTTCCAGCGCCGGATTTCCGGAAACAGCAATGTCCAATCCATCTCGGTCACCTTCCGCGATGGGGCCACGGCCGAGGCCGTGACCGCGCAGATCCAGACCCTGATGCGAGAGCGGCGCAGGCTGACAGGCGATCAGAACGACGACTTCAATGTGTTTGACATGAAACAGATTTCCTCGATGCTGACCGGGATCACCGGGGTGCTGACCGGCCTTCTGTCGGCGGTGGCGGCGATCAGTCTGCTGGTGGGCGGCATTGGCATCATGAACATCATGCTGGTGTCGGTCACCGAACGCACCCGCGAAATCGGCATCCGCATGGCTGTGGGGGCCACCGAAGCCCAAGTCCTGATGCAGTTTCTGGTGGAGGCCATTGTCCTGTCGCTGATTGGCGGTGTTCTGGGCATCCTGCTTGGCCTCGGCCTTGGCGCCATAGGGTCTTATGCGCTGAACATCGGGTTCCTGCCGGATTACCGGATCATCATCGCGTCATTCATCTTCTCGGCGGTCGTGGGCGTGGTTTTCGGTTATTTTCCGGCCCGCCGTGCGGCAAGGCTCGACCCAATCGAGGCGCTGCGGCACCAGTAGAGGTCAACCTTAGGCCCACCGCAGCGGGCCTAAGGTCTTGTAACCATTGGGATGCTGGACCCCAATTTCACTCACACATAACAGGTTTGGTGTAGCTTGCCTTGACCCGAACTGACCAATGCCGAATTGCGCGTCTGTGATGCGATTTACAAATCTGACGTGAAATATGTCGCAAAATGGCAAAGATACGTCGCTTCGAGCCTGCTTATATCCCAAAGAGTAAAAAATGCTTTCGAAAGACAATTGTAAATGGCAGTCCGATAGCCCTAACATTTTCGTTACTAACTGACTACGCCGGTGTTTCCCGGCCTGCCAAGCGCTCTGGAGATTGCCGTGCGGACAAGACTTCAGCTTCGGATCGTCAGTGCTTTGGGGCAGCACCGCAACTTCTCTATTGCCGCGTCAAGCCTTGGGATGGGACAGCCCGCCTTGAGCCGCGCCTTGATGGCGCTGGAGCAGGACATGGGCGTCAAACTGTTTGACCGCAGCAAAACCTCGGTCACCCCAACGGTGTATGGTGAGATCGTTCTGGCGCGCTGCGAGGCGCTGCTCACCGGCTTTGACCAGATCGAAAGGTCGGTGGACCATCTGGCCCTGTCCGAGCGGGAGAGGTTTCGCATCAGCGCTGGCCCCTTTGCAGCCGAACTGTTTGCCGTTCCGGCGCTGTCGGCCTTGGTCGGTCGCAATCGCTGGACCGGTGGCTGGATGGTGGTGCGCGATTGGCGTCAAGGGCGTGATGATCTGCTGGCTGGGCAGTCTGACATGGCGATTGGCTACTTCGCCGGAACTGGCCATCCTGATCTTGAATACGAAACAATGGTGACTTTGCCGGTGTCCTTCTTCTGTCGCAAGGATCATCCGCTTCTGGACCTTCCCGAGCCGACTTTGCAGGACATCACGGCCTATCCGTGGACCATGACGCGGCTTAGCGCCAGTTGGCTGAAGATCCTGCCCGCCGATCTGCGCAGGGCAGGGACGGTCGATGCCCTTACGGGCGACTTCATCCCGGCTGTTTGCGTTGATTCCCTGTCGTCCATGAAGACCACGGTGGCGTCCAGTTTGGCGCTCTGCTGTGGCCCGGTGGAGGCCATCCGATCGGAACTGGACAGCGGTCTGTTCCGCACCGTGCCCCTGCATCGGCATTGGATGAAGTATACTTTTGCGATGGTATGGCACAAGGACCGCCCGCCCAATGCCGGCCTTGTCAAATATATCGAGGCCTTGCGTCAGCAGGTCGCAACGCTCAAACGCTGATCTACAGCGCCGCGTAAACCAGCGCCCCCGCCGCAATCCCCGCCAAGGTCGGCCAGACGAACCGCAGCCCCAACGCAGGCCGCCCGACCCATGTGGCCAGCACCGCCTTCGAGGCCGAATTGGCCGCCACCGCAATCAGGATGGCGCGGGCCAGATCATGCGGGTCCGCCGTCATCCGCGCGGTCGAGATGGTGATGGCGTCCACGTCCGCGAGCCCCGAAATCGCTGCCACCACGTAAAGCCCCGCCGAGCCGAAATTCCGTTGCACGAGGCCCGAGATCAGGATCACCGCCGTGATCAGCAAGGCCATCCGCACCGCACCCAGCAGGTCCAGCGGGCTGCGGATGCCAAGGTCGGGCATGTCGGGGGCCACCGCCGTCCGGCTCATCCAGATCGCCAGCCCCAGAAAGCTCGCAAACCCCGCCAGCATCGGCGGGCCAAGGAGCGGCAGCAGCGCCGATTGCAGCAGGCTGGCAATCACCACCACCCGCGCCAGCATCACGGCCCCGGCGATCAGCATCCCGGCCACCAGCAACCGCACGGGCGCCGTCCCGCGCGCCAGCCGGGCAAGGCTGAGGGTCGTCGCGGTCGAGGAGGCCAAACCGCCCGCCGCCGCCGTGATCAGGATGCCCCAGCGCGGGCCAAGCGCGCGCACCGCGACATAGCCAAGGAACGACACGCCCGCGATCATGGTCGCCATGATCCAGATCTCGCGCAGGTTCAACAGGCCCCAGGGGTCAACCGTCGTGGCCGGCAGCAGGGGCAGCAAAAGGAAGGCCATCGCCAGCAGGATCAGCCCGTCGCGAATCTCGGGCGCGGTCAGGGTGGCGATCCAGGCGTGCAGCACGCCGCGCAGGGCCAGAAGCGCTGTCGCCACAATCGCCGCCGCCACTGCCACCTGCATGTCGCCTCCCGCCGCCAATCCGCCCAGCAGGAAGGTCAGCAGCCCCGCCAGCGTCGAGGTGACGCTCAGGTCCGCCCCCTTGGCACTTTCGCGCCACTGGAAGGCGGCGAAGACGGCGGCAAAGCCGAGGAAGACCATGCCGAACAGCGTCACCCCCAGCGATTGCCCCAGTACCGCCGCCACGCCGCCGATCAACCCCGCCAGCGCAAAGCTGCGGATGCCCGAGGCGCGGCCCTCGGTCTCGTGATCGCGCAGGTTCCAGCCGCGCTCGATGCCGAAGAGAAGGCCGATTGCCAGCGAAACCCCAAGCCGCGTCAGAAGATCCAGATTGTCCATGGGGGTGATATTCCGCCTTTTGCTGGCCAAAGCAACCGGGCAGGCCGTTTGGGCCCCGTCAGGAAACACACCCTCCCGCCAAAACCCGTGGCAAGTGGCGCGGCCCGGCCTTATGCTGGCCAGGCGCCGCTGGGGGCCGTTCGTGGGGTAGGGGGGCGCTGTGACGTCGACGATGTTCTTCGTGATTTCAAAACTCGTCGGCATGGTCATCATGGGCGAGACATGGTTGATCCTTGGCCTGATTCTGGCCGTGCTGGCGCGGTGGCGGGGCTGGTACAGGTTGGCCAACAGCGCGACGGTCGCTGTTCTTGCCGCGCTGATCACCCTGACCATGCTGCCGGTCGGCGACTGGCTGATCGACCCGCTGGAACGCCAATACCCCGTCAATCCGCCGCTTGCCGGGCCGCCGGATGGCATCATCATCTTGGGTGGGGCGGTCGAGACGGAGAAGTGGAAGTCCACCGGTCAGGTCCACCTCAACGATTCCGCCGAGCGGGTGACCGAGGGCGCCGTGCTGGCCCTGCGCTATCCCACGGCCAAGGTGGTTCTGTCCGGCGGCGGGGCAACCCTTGGCCCGATCGGCGGCGATGTCCCGTCAGAGGCCGAGGTGATGGCTGCGCTGCTGACCGAACTGGGCGTCGATCCCGCCCGGCTGATCCTTGAGGGTCAGTCGCGCAACACCGCCGGAAACGCTGAACTCTCGCTGGCGCTTGTGCAGCCCAAACCCGGCGAACATTGGCTTCTGGTCACCAGCGCCTCGCATATGCCGCGCGCTATGGCGGCGTTCCAGCGGGCAGGGTGGACAGGGGTGACGGCATGGCCGGTCGATTTCTCGACCCCGCCGGGTGGGCGCGGGCGCACATGGGATCTGGCGCTGAACCTGTATTACGTGAACCGGGCGGTGAAGGAATATGTGGGCATCGTGGCCTACGACCTTGCATCACGGTTCTGACGCCCGGAAAAAGCACGGTTCTTTCCCAAAAAAGCCATGTTTTCGCGGCAGGACACGGCCATGACACACACAGCCAATCTCCCCGCCTCCGCCGGTCTGGGTCAAAGGGCCAAGGTCCACCTCAAGTCGCTTGAGGCGGGTGTGCGACGGCTTGTCGTGACCCCTGCGGTTACGGGGCTTGCGCGGCTGAAACGCTACAGCCCAAGGCAGCCTGCGATGCTGGGCGCTTATCCTGACCGGGCCTCGGCCTTGGCAGGAGTGCCGCGCCGCTGGCTTGCGACCTATGACCATGAAGAGGTCGCGGCGGTGAATTTCGCCGTGATGTGCGCGGTCAGGGTCTGGGATTATCCGGTGATGTTCTGGCTCGACCGCCTGCATGCGCAAGGCCTGCACGTGCTGGATGCGGGCGGCCATTTCGCCACCAAATACATCGCCTTCCAGACCCATCTGAAACTGGAAGAGGTCAACTGGACCGTCTATGACCTGCCCGAAACCATCCGCTCGGCCCGTGCGGCGCAAGATCGGGGCGAGGTGCCGCAAGCCGTGGGTTTCATTGACGATCTGGCCCAAGCGCCGCAGACCGATGTGCTGCTGGCCTCGGGCCTTCTGCAATACCTGGACCTGCCCCTTGCCGAATTCCTTTCCCGCCTGCGCAACCTGCCGCCGCATATCCTGCTGAACAAAGTGGCCACCCGCGAAGGCCCTTCGGTCACCACGCTGGAGCGGATCGGCCCGGCCCGCGTGCCCTATCAGATCCGCTGCCGCAGCGGCTTTGAGGCCGAGGTGCTGGCCACGGGCTACCGCATCGTTGACAGCTGGGACATCCCCTCGCTCGGCCATGTCATCGACACCCACCCCGAGCTTGGCCGCAGCCTCAGCCGGGGCTATCTGCTGCAGCGCGCGTAAGCGGCAATCCACCGGATTTGCGGCGTTCTTGTCCCGATTTTGCCCCATTTCGACCACGCGGAAAGGCTAGGCCTTGGGCCTGTCCGCGTCGCAACGACGGGCCGGTGATTTGGTGGTATCGCATGCACATTTTGGGAAGAGCGTTTCGGGGTGGGCGAGGTGGTCCGCCCGTAGCGCCCGCAAGCCGGCCGAAACTGGCGGGGTTGCGGATCTTGTCCGTGCTGATGTCGCCCTTCGTGATTGGGGTCGTCGCGCGTATGGCGGTGCAGGTCATTGCCTTCGCCCAGATCATGATCGCGGCCCGCTTCATCGACATGTCGGGCTTTGGCACCTATACGCTCGGCTGGGCCACCTGCGTGATCTTCGTCAGCCTGGTCTATACCGGCTTCTATCAGGCCCTGCTGCGCAGCCCTGATTTTCTGGCCGAACGGTCGACCGGCTTCTGGTCGATGGCCTTCATCGGCTTTGGCGGCACTGTGGTGATGGGGGGGGTGGGTCTGATCCTTTACCGCTCGGATACCACGCTGGCCGAGGTTTTCGTCTCCCTCTCCCCGATCCCGGCCCTGCGCGCGCTTGTAGCGTGGAACGAGTTGCACCTGATCCGCGACCGCCGTGTGCGGTTGGTCAGCCTTTATGGCATGGCGTCCGAGACCTGTGCCCTGCTGATCTCATGGCTTTGCCTGCGCGAGGGAATGGGCCTGTTTGCGCTGGTCTATGGTCGCTATGCCGCGTTCGCGGTGGATTGCGGCGTGGCGCTGATGGCCAGCCGCACGCTGCCTGCCTTGCATTTCACCCGCGCGGCCCTTGGTCGCCTTCGGCTGACGGCGCTGCCCCTGTGGGGCACGTCGGCCATGGCGATGTCGGCCAATTATGGGGCCGACCTGATCCTTGGCGGCTTCATGAACACGGCCTCGGTCGGGGCTTATCGCGGCGGGGCGCGGGTGTCGCAGACCGCCGCCGATCTGGTGTTCCAGCCGATGAACACCATCGCATGGTCGCGCATGTCGCAGATGGAGAAGGCCGGGCGGCATGGCGAGTTGGGTTCAGTCTGGCTGGAGGGCATGGGGTTCGGTGCCCTCTTGCTGTGGCCCATCCTCGTGGCCTTTGGCGTGCTGTCCAAGGACCTTGTGGTGTTCTTGTTCGACAAGACATGGGCACCCGCAGCCCCTGTCATCGTCATCCTGTGCATCTCGCGCGGGATAGGCTTCCTGTCCGTGCTGCTGGAGCCGTCGATGGTCTGCCAAGGCAAGGGCACCACGCAGATGTGGGTGCGTGGTGCTGCCTTGGGGACCTTCCTTGTCGCCTTGGCGACCTTCGGCCGTTACGGCGCGCCGCAAGCCGCTTGGGCGCATGTGATGATGTCTGTCGTCTCGGCGGGGCTGTCGATTGCCGTGATCTTCCCCTCGCTGAAGATATCGGCTTTTGCGGCGGCGAAGGCGCTTGCCCCCGCCACGCTCCTGTCGTTGCTCTGCCTTGTCGGCCTGATCGCGACCGAAGCGCCTAGGGCCGAGCTTGGTGCCACCCCGGGCCTGCTGGTCGCGATTGCCGGTCTGGTCGTGGTCTGGGTTGCGGTCGTGGCCTGGTGCCTCAAGCGCGGCATCGTGACCCTGCCCAGACCATGAAACCCTCAGACGCCCGCCTGACCTGTCAACCGGTCGATCAGGAATTCCGCGATGTCTGCCAAGGCAGCATGGGCGGTGGGTATGGCATAGGGCATGGCGACGAAATTGTGCACCTGGCCGGGGTAGTCTTTGACCACCACGGCAACCCCCGCCGCCTTCAGCCGGGCCGCATAGTCCAGACCCTGATCGCGCAGAACATCATGCCCCGCCGTCAGGACATAGGCGGGGGCCAAGCCGCGCAGGTCATCTACCACCGCCGGGGAAGCGCGCCAGTCGCCCGCGTCACCCTCGGCCCCCAGATAGCTGGCCGAGAACCAGTCCATCGTCTCACGCCGCATGAACATCGTGTCGCAGGGGCCTTCGGGCAGGCTGCCCTCCCGCAGGTCCAGCACGGGATAGATCAGGACTTGCGCCTTCAGCCCCGGCAGATCGCCCTGCCGCGCCAGCAAAGCCATGACAGCGGCGAGGTTGCCGCCCGCGCTGTCACCGCCCACGGCAATCCGCTCGGGGTCCAGCCCCAAGGCCTCCGCCTGTTCGAAGATCGCCCGCACCGCAGCGGCGCAGGCCTCCACCGTGGCCGGGACCTGACTTTCCGGTGCCAGTGGATAATCGACCGAGATCACATCAACTCCACCCTGCCGCACCAGCGAGCGGCAGAGATGGTCCATCGTCTCCAGATCGCCCAGAACCCAGCCGCCGCCGTGGAAATAGATCAGCGTCGGCGCGGGTCTGGCCCGCAGGAAGGGGCGGTAGTGCCGTACCTTCAAGGGGCCGACTTCGGTCGCCAGATCGAAGGTCTCCACCGCGCCGACCTTGACCTTCGGATAGGGCGCATTGCGCCGCAGCATGGCTGCGATGGCACGGGCTGCCTTGGGCGGCATAGACTCGTAACCCGGCGCATTCAGCGCGTTCAGCCGGTCGATGACAACACGGGCATCGGGATCAAGCGGGCCTGCGGGCGGATGGGGCACGGCGGTCTCCATGGGGCAAGAACGGGTGACAAGCCCCTGATAAGGCGCGAATCACGCATTGCAAAGGGCGCTTCTTGGGGCGCGAACACCTTGCGGCTCTGGTGGAAACAATCGAGGTCTTCCGGGCGCTTTGTCCGCAGCACACCGCTCCAACGCAGCCGCGAAACGCTTTGTTTCGCCCTTGGCAACTCCCGCCAACTGCAACGATTCGTTAATGAATTTACCCGTGGCGCAGGGCGGGGCGGGGCCCGGCTCCGCCCGGGGCGTCGACAGGACCGTCCCGGCTTGGCTAATCTGCCTCCGCTATCTCTCGTGGTGGAGCAGATCGTTCAATCCCGGCCAAAGTTCACTCTTTTGCCGACTGATAGAGGTGGCTGACATGTCAGATGTGACCGGTATTCTCCGGGCCTATGATCCGGCCCGTGCCCTGATCCACTATGTGGCGGACCACGCCCGGCTTCGGCCCGAGGCGCCTGCCATCCTGCTGCGCGACCGCAGCCTGACCTATGGTCAGATGATGGCGCAGGTGAATGGCGTGGCGCTGGCCCTGCACGGGGCGGGTGTGCGGCAGGGCGATTTCGTCGGTCTCGCCTTTTCCCGGTCGGAGGGCAACCTGATCGCCATGTTGGGCACCCTGCGCGCCGGAGCGGGCTTCGTGCCGCTGGACCCGACCTATTCCGACCCGGTGCAATTGTCGCAGATTGTAGGCCAGGTGCCCTTCGCCGCCATCCTGCAGCCCGAGCCCGCCCCCTTGCCCGAGGGCTGCTCTGCCGCCTCGGCCCCGGTGCTGGCCCTATCCGAAATCGTCCCCACCGATGCAGCCGACTGGCCGAAAACCCACGGCGAGGATGCCGCCTGCATCGTCTTCACCTCTGGCACCACCGGCACGCCAAAGGGCGTTGTTCTGGCCAACCGGGGTCTTGCGGCCTTCATGCTCGACCAGCCGGTGATCGGTCTGGTCCCTGAAGACACCATGCTTCACGCCTCCAGCCTCGCCTGCGACGGCGGGTTGATCGAGGTCTGGGGCGCCTTCCTTGCCGGCGCTGCCCTTGCCGTGGTGGAAACCCCGCGCCCCGCCTTGCCCGAGATTGCCGCGACCATGACCCGCCACAAGGTCACCGTGACCTCGCAATACGTGGGCATGCACAACCTGATCGTGGCCCACCATGCCGAGGCCTTCGCCACCGTCCGTCTCGCCATGGCTGGCGGTGACGTGCTGTCCCCCGACCCGCTGCGCCATCTGAAAACCGTGGTGCCGGGCCTGCGCATGGTCAACATCTATGGGCCATCCGAGACCACCTGCATCTCGATCGTTCAAGAAATCGGCATGGACCTGCTGCAAGGCGCGCCCATCCCGATTGGCCGCGAATTGACCTACGAACATGCCTTCGTCGTCGATGACACCCTGACGGAAGTTCCCGATGGCACCATGGGTGAACTGCTGATCGGCGGGGCAGGGGTGGCGCTTGGCTACTACAACCAGCCCGCCAAAACCGCCGAGGTCTTCATCGAAGACCCTCGCCCCGGCCAAGTGGGCCGCGTCTACCGCACCGGCGACATGGCGCTGCGCCGCGCCGATGGTGTCTTCGAATTCTTCGGTCGCGCCGATCGCCAGATCAAACTCGGCGGCCGCCGGATTGAACTCGACGGCATCGAGCATGTCTTCCGCAATGCCAAGGGCGTTCACCTTGCCTTGGTCGAGGCCGTCAAGGGCCCCGGTGGCGACAAGCGCATCGGCCTTGCGCTGCAACCGGGCCAGATGCCCGCCGACGAGGCCGCCTTCATCACCGAAGTGCTGCAGGAAGCCCGTGCCCATCTTCACGCCGAATTCCTGCCCCGTCACGTCAAGCTGATGGCGGAACTGCCCGTCACCAAGATGGGCAAACCCGACCGCAAGGCCATCCGCAGCCTGATCGAGGCCGAACTCGCCTCCCGCGCTGCCCCCGCGCCCGTCGTTGCCGCAGCGCCTGCAAAACCGGCCCCCACACTATCCCAAGCCAAAATCCGCGCCACCGTGGCCAAGGTCTGGGACGAGATCCTGTCCTGCGGCCCCCTGTCCGACAGCGCCACGTTCTTCGACGCTGGCGGCACCTCGCTGCAACTGATCGACGCTCATGCGCGGCTGGAAAGCGCCCTTGGCTTCGCCTTCGACCTTACCCTGTTCTTCGAACGCCCGCGCTTGGGCGACATCGCCGCCGCACTGGCCGAGGCCGCCCAAACCGCCCCCCACCCCGAAGCCACCGCGCCCCAAGCCCCCCAAACCCGCCCCACCGACATCGCAGTCATCGGCTACGCCGCCCGTGTGCCCGGAGCCGCGTCCCTCACCGAATTCTGGGACCACCAGCGCAAGGGTGCCAACCTGATCCAGCGCTTCAACCCGGATGAGCTGGAAGACGGCGGCTCTCGCCGGTCCGATCCGAACTACGTTCCCGCACGGTCCGTGCTGGAAGATGTCGACCTCTTCGACGCCAAATTCTTCAACATCCTGCCGCGCGAGGCCGAAAAGATCGACCCGCAGGCCCGCGTCTTTCTTGAAATGTCCGTGGCGGCACTGGATGCCGCCGGTGTCGACCCCTCCCGCGCCAAGGGTTCCATCGGCGTCTATGCGGGCTCCTCCACCAGCACCTACATGCTGGCGAACCTGATGTCCGACCGCGCGGCTTTGGCCGAATTCACCGACGGCTTTCAGATCGACAACTACACCACTCTGACCGGCAACATCACCGACACGCTGTCCACAAGGGTCGCCTACAAGCTGGACCTGAAAGGCCCGGCGATGACGGTCCACACCGCCTGCTCCACCGGCCTGACCGCCATTGCGCAGGCCGTGACAGCCCTGCGGGCTGGCCATTGCGACATGGCGTTGGCGGGCGGCATCTCGATCACCTTCCCGCAAAAGCGCGGCTATGTGACACAGGAAGGCGGCATGTCCTCGCCCGATGGCCTTTGCCGGCCGTTCGATGCCGAAGCCGGCGGCACCGTCTTCGGCCATGGGGGCGGCGTCTTGCTTCTGAAACCCTTGGCACAGGCGCTGGAAGATGGCGATCGCATCGAGGGCATCATCCGTGGCGTGGGCCTCAACAACGACGGGGCCGCGAAGATTTCCTTCACCGCCCCCTCGGTCACCGGCCAAGCCGGGGCGATCCGCGCCGCACACCGCGATGCCGGGATCACGCCGTCTGACGTCAGCTTCATCGAATGCCACGGCACCGCGACACCCTTGGGCGACCCGATCGAGGTGCGTGCCCTGCAACAGGCCTTTGGCAAGGTGGATCACCCCATCGCGCTCGGCTCGGTCAAAGGCAGCGTCGGGCATCTGGATGCCGGGGCGGGGGCGGTCAGCGTGATCCGCACGCTTCAGGCGATGAAGGCCAAGCAAATCCCGCCGATGGCGAACTTCAAGGCCCCGAACCCACGGATCGACTTTGCCGCCACCCCCTTCCACGTCCCCGCCACCTTGCAGGACTGGACCAGCCAAGGACCCCGCATCGCCGGTGTCAGCGGCTTTGGCGTCGGCGGCACCAATGTGCATATCGTTCTGCAAGAGGCTCCCGAACCCGCATCCGCCGTCCAAGCCGACCGAGTGCAAATCCTGCCCCTGTCGGCCAAATCGCCCGAGGCTTTGGCGATCATGGCCGCCCAACTCTCCGAGGCCCTCGGCACCGGACCCAACCTCGCCGATGTCGCCCTGACGCTGCAGGACGGCCGCGTTCCGCACGAACACCGCTTGGCCATCGCAGCCGCATCACCCGAGGAGGCCGCCAGGGCTCTGCTTTCCGCGCCCGCCCTAAAGGCGAGGCCGGATGCCCCTCCGGTGGCCTTCCTGTTCCCGGGGCAGGGCGCGCAATACCCCGGCATGGGCAGCGGTCTGTATGCGTCGCTGCCCGCCTATGCCAAATGGATCGACGCGGGCTGCGAAATCCTGCAACCACTGCTGCAACATCCCCTGAAGCCCCTGCTGACCGACGCACTGCAAGCGCCCGAAACGGCGGACCTGCTGAAGCAGACCGCTCTCGCGCAGCCCGCCCTGTTCCTGATGCAATATGCCACCGCACAGGCGTGGGTCGCCCGGGGTATTCACCCCTCGGCCCTGCTGGGTCATTCGGTCGGCGAATTCGCCGCTGCGGCGCTTGCTGGGGTGATGACGTTCGAAGCCGGCCTTCATGCCATCGCCGCGCGCGGTCGACTGATGCAAGCGCAACCCGCTGGCGTCATGCTGGCGGTCCGAGCGGAGCTTTCGCAACTGGAGCCGCTTCTGACCGCCGAGGTTGACCTCGCCGCCGAGAACGCGCCGAAGATGCAGGTTGTAGCCGGAACCGATGCGGTGATTGCGGCCTTGGAAACGCGGCTGGAGGCCGCAGGCCTGACTTCGCGCCGTTTGCACACCAGTCACGCCTTCCACAGCCGGATGATGGACCCGGTCGTGGCCCCCTTGGCCGAGGTGCTGGCCGCAGCCACCCTGCGGTCTCCCACCATCCCGCTGATCTCGGCCAAGACCGGCACCCTGACGACAGAGGCACAGGCAACCGATCCCCTGTTCTGGGCCGAACAAGCCCGCGCCCCGGTGCGCTTTGCCAAGGCTTTGCAAAGCCTTGCGCAAGGCACTCCGGTCCTGCTGGAGGTGGGTGCAGGCAATACCCTGTCCACCTTCGCCGCCCAAAACCTGCCGCGTGAGGTGCAGACGGCCTTGCTACAATCGCTGCCCGACCACGCCCGCGCCGTCAGTGACGAGGTCATGATGGCACAGGCGACCGGAAAACTCTGGTCACTGGGCGTGCCCGTCGATTGGGCGCAAGCCTCTCGCCGGGGCAACCACAAGCTGGACCTGCCCGGCACCGTGTTTATCAAGAAACGCCATTGGGTCTCTGCACCCGCCCGCCCCATTGCGGCCCTGACAGTCGAGGCCGCTCCGGCGCCGCTGCCCGTTCAGGCTGCCACCCCCCAGACAGTTCTTACCGTTGAAAGGCCCATCATGCCCCAGGCCCCTGCCATTGCCCCGCGCATTCCGCGTCTGATCACCGACCTCGCCGCCCTGTTGACCGATCTTTCCGGCGAGCAGGTCGGTGCCGCCGAGGCGGAAACCTCGTTCCTTGAACTGGGCTTTGACAGCCTTTTCATGGGGCAGATGTCACAGGCGCTCGCCAAGACATGGGGGGTGGAGATCAGCTTCCGCAGCCTTCTCAGCGACTATCCCACCATCGCCGCTGTTGCCGCCCATCTTGACACCAAGCTGCCGGCAGAAGTGGCACCCGCCGCCGCTCCTGCGGTTCCGGCACCCGCCGTGGCTACAGCTTGGGTGGCTGAAGCCGCCCCGCTGCCGCAGGCAGCACCACAGCCCGCGCCGATGGTCATGGCCGCCCCCGTGATGAGTGCACCGTTGTCTCCGGTGATGACGGGCAGCATGGCCAGCCTGATGCAGGCGCAGATGCAGGTGATGCAGTCGCTCTTCTCAGAGCAGTTGCGCGCGATGGGGCAGGGCACCTCCGCGCTGGCTCCGGTCATGGCTGCTCCCGTCGCTGTTGCTGCTCCGATCGTCGCCGCGCCCGTTGCCGTGGCGGCCCCTGCAGCAGCAGCACCTGGCCTACCCGAGGCCCCCGCCAAACCCGAGCCGATCCGCTTTGGCCGCGCCCCGGCCCTTGCCCATGCCGAAATGACCCCGGCGCAGCAAGAGTTTGCCGCCGACCTCGCGCGCCGCTACTCGGCCAAGTTCGCAGGCTCCAAGGCCCATACCCAAGCCAACCGCGCAACCCATGCCGATCCGCGCACCGTCGCGGGCTTCCGGGCAGAGTGGAAGGAACTGATCTTCCCGATCGTCTCGGCCAAGGCCAAGGGCGCCTATCTGGAAGACGTCGACGGCAACAAGCTCATCGACATGGTCAACGGCTTTGGCACCACCGCCTTCGGCCATGCCCCGGATTTCGTGACAAAAGCTGTCGCCGCCCAGATGGAGCGCGGCTTCCCCATCGGCCCGCAGCAGGATACCGCAGGCCCGACCGCCCGCCGCTTTGCCAAGATGGTGGGCCACGAGCGTGTGACCTTCTGCAACACCGGCTCCGAGGCCGTCATGGCCGCCATGCGCCTTGCCCGCGCCGTCACAGGGCGCAAGAAGATCGTCTGCTTCACCAACGATTACCACGGCCAGTTTGACGAGGTCCTGATCAAGGCCAAGGCCCGCGGCGAACCCGGCGCTTTGCCGATTGCTCCCGGCATTCCGCATGAGGGTGTGTCGAACATGGTCGTGCTGCAATGGACCGATCCTGCGGCGTTGGACTGGATCAAGGCCCATGTGTCCGAGATTGCCGCCGTCGTGGTGGAACCGGTGCAAAGCCGCCATCCCGAACTGCAACCCGCCGATTTCGTCCGCAGCATCCGCCAGATCACCAAGGACGGTGGGGCGGCCATGGTGATGGATGAAGTCGTTACCGGCTTTCGCACCCATGCCCGTGGCATGCAGGGGCTGTGGGGCATTGATGCGGATATGGCCACCTATGGCAAGGTTGTCGGCGGCGGGATGCCGGTGGGTGTGCTGGCGGGCAAGCGCCGCTTCATGGACGCGCTGGATGGCGGGGCTTGGACCTTTGGCGACGAAAGCCAGCCGCAGGTCGCCCCCACCTTCTTCGCCGGTACCTTCGTACGGCATCCCCTGGTGGTGGCCGCCGTCGATGCGGTGCTGGACCATCTGGAACAGCAGGGCGATCAGCTTTGGGTCTCTGCCGCAAACCGGGCCGGCAACCTTGCAGGCTTGATGAATGCGGCACTGAAGGCGCGGGGGCTGCCGACGCTGGTCACGCAATTCTCCAGCTGGTTCGTCATCAACACCAGCCAGCATGACCCGCGCGCCACGCTTCTGTTCCCGCTCATGCGGCTGGAGGGCGTGCATGTGCTGGAAGGCTTCTGCGGCTTCCTGACCACCACGCATGGCGAGGCCGAATGCGCCGCCGTCCTGCGTGCCTTCGAGACTGCGCTGGATGCCCTGCAAGCGGTGGGCATCCTTGCCCCGCAAGGCGCCGTTGCTGCTCCCATCGCTGCCAAGGCTCCCATCGCAATCCCGCAACCGGCCGCGCAACCTGCGCCTGTCGCACTGGAAACTGCGCAAAACATCCTGCGCCCCGCGCCGCAAGTCACCGGCCCCGTGCCGCTGACCGAAAGCCAGCGCGAGATCTGGATGACCCACCAACTGGGCGATCTTCCCGCCGCCAGCTTCAACGAAAGCGTCTCGATGCGGATCGAGGGCGTCCTTGACCGCGCCATCCTGACCGAGGCCTTGACCAACCTGGCCGCCCGCCACGACGCCCTGCGCGCCCGTTTCGCCCGGGACGGATCAACCTTCGAGGTGGCCGCTGTCACCGAAGTGGTCCCGACCTTCCGCGATCTCTCGGGGGCTGACCCCAAAGCGGCGCTGCGCGAGGCTCTGGCCGAGGATGCCAAGCAACCCGTCGACATCGTGGGTGGCGAGGCGATGCGCACCATGCTGTTCCGCATGGGTCCTGATTTGCATGTGCTGGTGATGACCGCACATCACATCGTCTGTGACGGCTGGTCCTACAACACGATCTTCACCGAACTGGCGGAACTCTACTCCGCCCGGATGGAGGGCCGCCCGGTAAACCTCGGTGTCCCGCAATCTTTTGCCGCCTATGCCAAAGCTGCGCAGGACAAGGCCCCCGATGACGAGGTCCGCGCCTATTGGAAATCGCAATACGCCGATATCCCCGCGCTGCCAGACCTGCCCACCGACCGCCCGCGCCCCAACCGCAAGAGCTTTGCCGGTGCCACCGCCTCGGCCATGCTCCCTGCCGATCTGGTCAAGCGGTTGCGCAAGGCCGGGGCCAAGCATGGGGCTACCTTGTTCGCGACCCTGTTCACGGGCCTGCAGATCACCCTTGGACGCCTCTCTGGCAGCAGCCAGATCGTGCTGGGGGTTCCGACCGGCGGTCAGGCCAAGCTGGACGACCCCTCGATGGTCGGCCATCTGGTGAACTTCCTGCCGATCCGCGCCGACTTTGACCCCGAGGAAGCGGCCTCAACCCAACTGACCCGGGTCCGGGATGCCGTAGGTGCCGCCTTCGACCACGGCGCCTATACGCTGGGCACCCTTGTCCGCGACCTTGCCATGCCGCGCACCCTGTCGCGTCTGCCGGTGACCGAGGTGCAGTTCAACCTCGAACGCGTGCCGGAAGACCTGCGGCTGGGCTCCGCCCGGGCCTCGGTTTCCACCAACCCCAAGGCGGCGGTCAACTTCGACCTGTTCTTCAACATGGTCGAGGGCCGTGACGGGCTGCGCATCGATGTCGACTACAACACCGATCTCTTTGACCGCGCCACCGTTGAACGCTGGGTCGGCCATCTGGATTGCGTGCTGACGGCTTTGGCGGTGGCACCCGAGAAGCCCATCTCTACCATGCCCCTGATGCGCGACATCGAGCGGCGCGAGATGGCAGAACGCTGGAACCGCACTGCGATGGCCTATGACCGCACGGCTTTGGTGCAGGACCTGATCACCCGCACCGCCGCCGATGTGCCGGATGCCGTCGCCGTGACCGATGCCACAGGCACGCTGACCTATGCCGGGCTGATGGCGGAAAGCGATGCGCTTGCCGCCCTGATCCAGTCCCGTGTCCCGGGCCAGAACCAGCGCGTCGCCGTCGCCATGCCGCGTCGCGTGGGGATGGTGGTGGCCATGCTCGCCGTGCTGAAGGCGGGTCACGCTTATGTGCCGGTTGATCCCGATCTGCCCTTGGCGCGCCAGACTCTCGTGCTGGAAACCGCCCGGGTTGCGGCCATCGTGGCACCGGAAACCCTGCCGCATGACCTCAGCGGCGGCGGTCAGCGCCCGCTGATCCAACCCTCGGCGGCTGTGCCCGGCACCATGCCGGAAAGCCGCTCGGTATCGGCCGAGGATGCAGCTTACGTCATCTTCACCTCCGGCTCCACCGGCACGCCGAAAGGTGTCGAAGTGCCGCACCGCGCGGTAGTGAACTTCCTCCTCTCGATGGCGCAGGCACCGGGGCTTTGGCCGACTGATAAGCTCTTGGCCGTCACCACCGTCAGCTTCGACATCGCGGCGTTGGAACTGTTCCTGCCGCTGACCGTCGGTGCGGAAGTCGAGATTGCCACCCGCAACGACGTGCTGGATGGCTTCCGTCTGGTGCAACGCCTAAAGCGCGGCGATATCACGGTGAT
>CANBRQ010000037.1 GCA_947371955.1 Paracoccaceae bacterium
CGCGCCCACGAAGGTCGCGACATAGGCCGTGGCCGGGCGCTGATAGATGGCGTCCGGCGTGGCGAACTGCTCGATCCTGCCGTTGCGCATGACGGCGATGCGGGTGGCCAGCGTCATCGCCTCGATCTGGTCATGGGTGACATAAACCACGGTGGTCTGCAGCATCTGATGCAGGCGCTTGAGTTCCGTCCGCATCTCCATCCGAAGCTTTGCGTCGAGGTTCGAGAGCGGCTCGTCGAACAGGAAGATCTTCGGATGGCGGACCAGCGCGCGACCGATGGCCACGCGCTGGCGCTGGCCGCCCGACAACTGGCTGGGCTTGCGGTCCAAAAGCGGCTCGATCTGCAGAAGGCGCGCGGCCTCCAGCACGGCACGGTCGCGTTCGGTCTTGGGGACCTTGCGCATTTCCAGACCGAAGCCGATGTTCCGCGCCACCGTCAGATTGGGGTAAAGCGCGTAAGACTGGAACACCATCGCAATGTCGCGGTCTTTGGGATGCACCCCGATCAGGGAGCGTCCGTCGATGCGGACATCCCCGCTGGTAGGCTCGGCGAGGCCAGCTATGATGTTGAGAAGTGTGGACTTTCCGCAGCCCGATGCGCCCAGCAGCACAAGGAACTCACCACTGTCCAAGGCGATGTCGATGCCTTTCAGCGTCTGCACCTCGCCAAAGGATTTATAAAGGTTGTCAATGGCAAGGGTGCTCATACGGGCAAGTCCTGTTCGGGCTGGGCGAATTGGCGGGGATGGGTCGAGATCGCGTGGGAGGCGATGGCCACACCTTGACGCAAGCACTCGGGCAGCGGCAGGTCGCGGGCGAGGGCCGCGAGAAAGCCCGCGTTGAAGATGTCACCGGCGCCAATGGTGTCGACAACCTGCACGGGCTTCGCGGGGGCGCGGTGGGTATGGCCTTCAGCATCCAGCGCCAAAGCGCCCTCGGGTCCGCGTTTGACAACGACGATGGCATCCGGCGACATGATCTTTTGCAACGCTAGGGCAGCCGCGTCGACCGAGTCCGTTTCGGTCAGGCCCGTCGCTTCGATCTCGTTCAGAAGGGCAATCTTGCACCGCGCCAGCCAGCCCCGTGCCGAGGCCCGGGCGGTCGGCGTCCAGCCTTGCGTCGGCCAGCCGGTATCGAGCGCGACGGAGATCCCATGGGCGTCGGCCCAGTCGAAAATCTTGCCGTAGCCCGAGGCCAGCGCATCGGTGACGAAACCACCGCACAGAAGCAGAAACCCTTCGCTCAAGGCCGCAGCGTCCAGTGTCTGCAGCATGGCTTCGGAGGTCATGTCCAGCAAATGGCCGTTGGTGGTGAAGAAAGTACGCTCGCCATCCGGGTGGGTCAGGCCGACGGACAAGGTGGTGCGGCGTGGGCTGACGGGCCAGTGCGGGGCATGGTTGGGAAAGGCCGCCGCCAGCCAGCCGCCAAAGTGATCAGCCCCGATGTTCGCGGCGAACTGGAACGGCAGGCCAAGCGCATCCCAAGCCAGCGCGGTGTTGCCCGCCGCCCCGCCGACGCGAAGGTCGTCATGGGCGACCATGACCTCGGTTCCCGGCTGGGGCCATGGGGCCACCGGGCCAAGGATAAGGTCGACGTTGACGTTGCCGATCAGGCCAAGCGGGCGCATTCATTCGACCCTTGTAATCTTGGTGGACCGCAAGGGCGTGCCGGCATCGGCGACCCGGGCGGCGGCAAAGCCGATCATCAGCCGCTGCGCCATGGGCAGCATGGCAAAGACGGCCGCCAGCCCAGCGCCTTGGTCGAACCGTATCGTCACGGCACCTTCGACCGCAGGCAAGCCGGAACCGTCAAAGACCACCAGCGGCGCACCGGTTGTTACCACGGACTGCGCCATGGCGGTGATGAGGCTTGCGGTCGGATCATCGCCGCGAAACAGGATGACACCAAGGTCGGGGCCCAGCATCTCCATCGGTCCGTGGCGCAACTGGCCGCCCTCAAGCGAAAAGCAGGGCCTGCGCGATAGTTCGGTCAGACCCAGCGCCAGCGCCTCGGCCACGCCCTGCAGGCGGCGGCCCGAGGTGACGACGCCGCTTACCTGCGAAAGGGCGGTCAGGGCGGCTGTTACGTCAGGCTCCTGCGGTGCCGAAAGAACGGCAAGCGCCGGGGCGGGATCGACACCCAAGGCGGCCAGAACGGCCAGATGCAGGGCCACCGTGACCGTCAGGCTGCGCGTGGCGGCAAAGGCGTGCTCGGTGCCGCCGTGGCCGACAAGGCAGAGGGCGCGCTTGGCGAGCGAAGACGCCGCCTCCAGCGTCATGCCGAACACGTCGACGGGCTTGTCGGCGGTATCGAACCAGCGGATCACCTCCGCACTTTCGCCTGATTGTGACGTCACCAGCACGGTCTTGCCCTTCAGGCCCAAAGGCGCGCCCAGTTGTTCTGACAAGGGCAGCGCCAAGGCGTCGATCCCGAGGCTGCGGTACAAGGGTTCGACCACCCGCGCGACGGTATGGGAGCCGCCCATTCCCAGCATCACCAGCGCGCCGGTGCGCCGAATCGCCTTGGCCAGTGTCTGCGCCGCCGTCTGGTTCTGTTCGAACGAGGCGATGGCGTCGGCATGTTGCCTGGCCATCTCGGCATCGATTGCCAGAAGGCCTGCGGGTTTGGTTGCGTTGGTCATGGTCATCCTTTGACGCCGCCACTTGTCAGGCCCGAAATCAGGGCGCGTTGCATGAGAAGGCCGATGAACACCGGCGGCAGGGCGGCGATCACTCCAGCCGTGGCGATCATGCCATAATCGGACACGCGGCCCCCGGCAATGTCGGCTATGGCCACGGTCAGGGTCTTGGACCGCAGGTCTGACGTGAACAGTAGCGCATAGAAGAACTCGTCCCACGCCAGCAGGAAGGCGAACAGGATGGCAGTGGCGATAGTCGGCAGCGCCAATGGTAGGGTGACGATGCGCAGGGTCTGCCACAGGTTGGCGCCGTCAATCATCGCGGCCGCCTCGATCTCCTTCGGGATGCCGTCGAAGCCGGATTTCATAAGCCATGTGGTGAACGGGGCAAGGATGGTCAGGTAAACCAGCGCCAGAGAGAACACGCTGTTCAGCATTCCCAGATGCGCCAGCCCCATGTAAAGCGGCACCGCCAGCGCCACGGGCGGCAGCATGTAGGTCGCCACCACCGCATTCAACGACCAGCCAACCGAGGGTGTGCGCGACACGGCCCAACCCGCCGGCACCGCCACGACAATCGCCGCGATGGTCGCCATACCCGCCACGATCAGGCTGTTTGCGAGGGATGAGGTCACGACCGCCCCGGCGCTGTTTTCAACCCGGGACAGCAGGGTGACATAACGCGATAGGTCCACAGAACTTGGCCACCAGTTCAAGGGCTTGGCCGAGAGGTCCGCTGCGGGCGAGATGCTCATCACGAACAGCCACAGGACCGGAGCAAGGATCACTGCCGCAAGCAGCAGTGCGGCCACATGCAGAAAGACCTTTTCGGTCAGGCTTTGGCGTTCCATCAGTCCATGCTCCCCGCTGTCTTGCGCAACAAGCCGCCATAGGCCAGGGCCAGAAGGCTGACGATCAGCGTGACGATCAACGCCAACGAAGCACCCGAGCCGGCACGCTGGAAGGAAAAGCCCTCTTGATAGACAAGGATCGACAGGGTGCGGGTCGTGTTAGCGGGGCCGCCGCGGGTCATGATCCAGATGATATCGAAAACCTTGAAGGCCTCGATCGTGCGCAATACCAGCGCCACCATCAAGGGACCGGCCAGATGTGGCAGGGTCACATAGCGGAACCGGCGTAAGGGGCCAGCGCCATCGACCAAGGACGCCGCAATCGTGTCTCGCGGCACCGCCTGCAGGGCCGCCAGCGCAATCAGGGTGACCAGAGGGAAGTTCTTCCAGACGTCGGCGAGAATGATCGCCCACATGGCACTGTCGGGTTCGCCCAGCCAGGACCGATAGGTGTCAATCAGGCCGATCTGCGTCAGAGCCGCATTGGCAGCGCCATATTCCGGGTTGTAAATCAGCCGCCAGAGCGTGGCATTGACGACCGTCGGCAAGGCCCACGGCAGGATCATCAGCGCCCGCAGAACGGTGCGCCCGTAGAACTGCTGGTTCAAGAGAAGTGCTGTCAGCACCCCCACCACCATCTCGATGGCAACCGAGGCCAACGCGAACCACAGCGTCGCGTATAGCGTCTTCTGAAAAGCGCTGCCGCTCAGCATCTTGGTGTAATTGGCAAACCCCACGTAGTCCCCGCCAGTGCCGACCAGCTTGGCATCGGTAAAGGACAGCCGCACCGTCTCGGCCAGGGGCCAGCCGATCACGCCGACCATGACAGCCAGCAAGGGAAGCATAAGCAGCCACGCACGCGTGGTCAGCCAAGTGCTGGACATGGGAATTCCTTGCAGAAAGGCCCTCCGGCCGGGTCATGCCGCCCGGAGGATCAGATCACAGGATCACAGGCCGCTGTTTTCAGCAGCCGTGGCCAAGGCATCCTCGGGGGTCGAGGTGCCCAGAAGCGCTTCCTGAATGGCCTGTTGCAGCGCCACCGACAGTTCCTGATACTTCGGCGTCGTCGGGCGCGGGTACATGGCGCCTAGGCTGATCTTGGCGGCGGCGATCAGGTCTTCCTGACCCTTGGCCAATGCCGGATCATCATAGGACGAGGCCCAGATCGGCAGGCTCAGCTTGGCATACTTGTTCTGCTCTGCCTGCGAGGTCAGGAATGCGACAAACTTCCAAGCCTCATCCGGGTGCTGGCTGGCGGTGGTGATGCCAAGGCCCATCGATCCGTTCATCGCCGAAACCTCGGATTTGCCCGCAATACCCGGGGCCGGAACGACACCGACATTCCCCGCGATCTTGCTTTCCTTCGGGTCGTTGGCGAGGTTGTACATATAGGTCCAGTTCAGCGCGAAAGCGGCGTCGCCGTTCTGGAAGACCTTGCGGACGTCCTCTTCAAGGAATTCCTTGGAGTTCGGGTTGGTCAGGCCGGACTTGTAGCTGTCGACCATGTATTTCAGCGCATCAAGCCCGCCGCCGTTCTGGAAATCGGGCTTGCCGTCTTTCAGGAAATCGCCGCCAAAGGCAGAGACCAGTGTGGTATAATCGCAGATGACAGCCTCGGCCTGCGCCCAGGTCCATGCGATGGGCGTGGCCAGCAGGCCCTTGTCCTTGATGATCTGGGCGTCGGCGGTCAATTCCTCCCAGGTCTTGGGCGGGGCAGAGATGCCGGCCTTGGCAAGGATGTCCTTGTTGTAGAACAGGTACTTGGTGTCCAAGATCCACGGCATGCCATAATGCTTGCCGTCATAATCCACCGTGGTCCAGGCCCCCGGCAGGATGCCCGCCTTCATATCGTCGGTGACGCGAGAGGTCACATCGACCAGCACGTTGTTGCTGGCATATTCAGCGGGCCAGATCACGTCGAACAGCACCACGTCATAGCCGCCGCCCGAGCCTTGGGCGAGCACGGTCTTGTCGTGCAGGCCTTCATAGGGGACGAATTCAAGGTTGACCTTGATGTCCGGATTGGCGGCGGTGAAATCAGCCGCCATGGCGCGGACGTCAGCCTCGCTATAGGCCGCCTGCGCCATGAACAGGGCGTTCAGCGTCGTCTCGGCAAAGGCGGTAGAGGCGGCGGCTGTCAGGATCAGCGCCCCGCCGGCCACGGCCCGTGTCATCGAAATCTTCATGGTAGACCTCCGTGTTGGTTTGCGTTTGTCCGCAATTTGAACAGGGACCGTTAGGGACGGCTGCCGGGAAATCGTCCCCGGGGCACGTCGATTCGAACCTGCTGAAGAAAGGTGTAAGCTTGTTAATACAAGTGGTCAAACGATGTCCCGGAAACCGCTCGCCGTCTCCTTGTCAGGTGCCATCGGCGTGGCGCAACAGCACAATGGCCGAGCGGAACGGGCCCAGTGCTATCACACCATCAACCAGATCGGCCGCCCAGACTTCGCTGACGACAAAGCCGTTGGTCAACCCCAGTCTCAAGTCGCGCGCGGCCTTGCTGTGGTTGGTCGCCACCACGATCCGCCCGCCATCCGGCATTTCATGCTCAGTCACTCCGATCAGCGGGTCGTCGATCCGGACGGAAATCCGGTCCGGTGCGAAGGCCTTGTAGACATGCCAATAGGGCGGCGCCTTTGGCCCTTCAAACGCCCGGGGCGTCACGGTGACGCCCATTTCCAAGGGCGCGGCATAGACGAAAATGCGACCCTTGCCGTGGGGATGGGTCCAGAACACCGGATCGCCGCTGTCGGATCGCCGGGCCAGTACGTCAGCCCCCTCAGCCGTGATGGCCAGATCATCGGCCCCTGTCATGGGCAGGGTTGTGCCGTTGTCCAGAATGGCCTCCAGCGGGCCGGAAGCCAAGGCGCGACTGTCGATCCGGACTCCGGTCAGACGGTTGAAGTCCGGCACAACCCCATCGGCGATAGAGAGGTACAGCGTCGCCCCCTCCTCCACGCGCCCGATCAACTCGCGCCATTTCCGCAAAGGTACGGCGTTGGGGCCGGAGATGCAGGGCAGGATATAGACGGGGGCTTGGGGGATTGTCTGCTCGATGGTCGCAAAGGCCATCTGCATCTTGGCCTGCTTGGCCAGAAGGAAAGCGCCAAACGCCACGCCCCAATCGTCGATGTTATGGCTGAGAATGCAGATCGCATCGGGCTTCGGTGCAGGCAAGGCATCGAACGGCAGCCCTTCCTGCAAACGCCGAAACGCCCCCATCTCCTCCAGGATCGGCTTGGAGGAGCCATCCGCACGCAAGAGGCCCAGTTCAACCTCGACCCCGTTCCAGTCATAGGGCGCATGGGTCAGGTTGGTCTGGTCATGCGCGCACCACCACGCCATGGCCCGGCAGTCATGCGCCCAAAGCGAGAACAGGTTGACCCGCCCGAAATCCGCCGACAGCGCATCCGAGGCGATCATCGGCCCCATAGATCCGATCTCCTCGGCAATGCAGGGCTTGCCGCCGATATCGGCATAGAACCGGCTTTCCGCAGTGGCATGCAGCGAGGTGCGGAAGCTGTCGATGGCATCGGTACGGGTGTGGCGGATCCAGTAGGGATAGGGATGGGTCGTCAGGATATCGGTCAACTCGGCCTGATGCTCGATAAGCCAGGGGTTGGGCTGATTGCTGGTCGAAGCGCTGAGGGTGTGCATGCCCGAAACGATGGGCAGATCCGGGTCTGCCGTGCGGATGGCGCCAGACAGGGCCGCCGTCCAGAGATAGGCCTGATCGGGCGTGGAGGCTTGGCCAAGGTTGTTGCATTCATTGCCCAGATCCCAGGCCGCTATCGCCTTGTGACCCCGCATTTGGGTAACAAACCCCCGGCAGAACCGCACCTGCCACGCCACGGCGGTGGCATCGGTGATCAGGTTCAGCCCTTCCAGCGCCGGAGGGGCAAAGAGCCTGCCACTCATCCAGCCGGTGATCAGGCCAACCACCAGTTGCAATCCATGCCGGTCGGCGATGTCGCAGAACGTGGAAAAGCGGGCCATCATCGTGGCCGAAAGCCCGGCCTGACCCAGCGCATCCTCGGGCAAGGGCTGCTCGCCGAGCCGCATCTCATAGGGCGTGCCGAACCCGCCGCGCATCTGGACGATGGGCTGGAAATCCGGCCAAAGCGGGAAGACCCGCAGCCATGTCAGGCCTGCCGCCGAAAGGGCTGCCAGATCGCGCTCCACCACCTCGGGTCGCCAGTCGGACCACATCGCGGTGCCCGCATGCGAGGCCCAGTAGTTGCAGCCGACCGCCATCTGGCCGCTTTCAAAAAGCTTCATATCCCGCCCCCTTGGCGTTTTGCGCTGCCGTAGCGCCTGCGGTTCCGTGCAGAAAGCCTTCAGTCCCGCACGAGCACGCTTTCGCTTTTCAGCCAGAAGGGCGCCAGCAACAGCGGAGTCGAGGATGTGGGCAGGATTTCGGGCCTCAAGGTCACGCCGATCTGATCCTGCATGAACCGTCTGCGCGCCTCGATGCGGGCGGCGCAGTCGGGGTGTTTGATGGCAAGTTCTTGCCGCAAGGTCTCGTCCGCAAAGACGACGGCGTCTTCGCAATTCAGTGCCCAACCGGCGGGCACCGGCACCGGGATGATGTCGACCTGAAACGGCATGCCAGACCGGATGCGATCCGTCGAGCCGGGACGGACCGGGCTGTGCACCCACTCTTCATAGCCGCCCAGATGCCCGGGGTTCAAAGCCGACCGCAACTGCGAGGCGCCAAGGGCCGAAGTGACGGCCTCGTACACCGCTCCACCTTCGACACCAATGCCGACGGTTTCGTACCAGCTTATCAAGCCGCTGAAGTAACCCTTGGAGATGGCCAGAAAGTCATCATTCCCCTCGTCCAGCAGCCCAGCGCGCGAGGATAGCGCGCCCCAGTGGCCAATAGCCGTCGTCACGCCATCGCCCTTCCGCAGCATCCGGGCGGTTGCGCTACGCAGGCCGATCACCGTCTCACCCTTGCTGGCCGAGGCGAACATGGTGTGGACATTCAGCGGCGCGCCGCTGTAGCCCATGCGGCTGACGGCGGTGTATTCCTGCTCTCCGGGCCGGGTGGCCGACACGATGTCCCAAACAGCAACCGAGGCTTTGACGGAAGCCCATTCGAACGCTGCGATCTGATCGGCGTCGATCTGGCAGGCCAACCCATGCTCCGGATGCATCAGGATGGCGGTCTTGTCGATCAGCCGTCCACCCGCACCAATCACGCGGGCGAAGGCCTGAACATAAACGGCCGGGACGAAATAAGCGGAGTCAGGTGCCTCGTCCTCGAAGGGCTCCAGATATTTCCAGCCGACCAGCCCCACGCTGTCGCCCGCCTTGATCCCGGCATCCCGCAGCCGATCCGCAAAGCGCGGAAAGCGCGAGCGGTCCTGCGCCATCAGACTGAGGGTCTGGGCCAGCATCACCTCCAGCCCCGGAAGCCCCGCTACCGGGGCATAGCTTTCGCATTCATTGCCCGTCATCAGGATGCGCCTGCCACCGGGCCCGAGCAGCAGGAAGGCTTCCTCGAAGCGCGGCTCGAAGCCGGTCAGGAAGGCCATGTTGCCGAAATGCTCGCGGTCGGCATAGACGGCCAGCCAGTCGATCCCGGCCCGGTCGTAGGCCGCCGCCGCACGGCGGTCATAGGTTTGCGCGGGGATCCTGGGCCTGTCGCCGATACTGCCGAAATCAGGACGCGCTACGGTTTTCAGGGCGATGGACATGGGTACACCTCGACGCATGGGGTTCGAAGAACGATGACAATCAGGCCGGGGGTGGCCCCTTTCCATCACTCTAACGCCAGATCGGTGGCCCGGAGAAGAGCTTATGTCTTCCGGAACACACTGCCATAGGATGACCCCGCCGGAGCCGAAGCCCCGGCCGGAAAGCGGCCTTCGGCCAGATAGCGCTCGTGACAGCGCTGCAGGGCCACAGGGTCCAGAGTGACGCCAAGGCCGGGGCCTTCGGGCACGCGGACCACACCGCCATTGGGCACAAACGGCCCGCCCTCGATCACGTCATCGCCGTACCAGCGCAGCAGGGTCTGGCTGGCCCCGCGCACATGATCCAGTGCGGCGCTGAGGTGCAGATAGGCCGCCGTCGCCACACCCGTTTCACCCGAGTGGAACCGGAAGCCCACGCCCATCGCGGCGCAGGAGGCCACGAAGTCCATCACGCCGCGAATCCCGCCCAACTCGTTGATGTTGGTGACGATGGCATCGGGGCAGCCCAGCCGTGCCGCTTTGGGCAGATCGACGATATGGGTTGAGAAGGAACACTCGAAATGTGCCCGCAGGGCCGCCATCTCTTCGTAGCTTTCACAGGGCTCCTCGAACCAGTCGATCTCGTAGGGCATCAGGCGGTGAAAGGCCTGGCGCGCAGTTGTCAGAGTCCACAGGCCATTGGCATCCAGTTGCAGCGGGCGCGAACCGATGGCTGCGCGCACTTCGGCCACCATGCGCACCTCTTCGTCCAGTGTCACCGTCGCCACCTTGCCTTCGAAAATGCGGGCGTCGTGGTCTTCGATCATGCGGGCGCAATAGCGGGCGATGTCGGTGGGGCTGGCCTCGCCCGGTTCCGACACACCGGGCAGGCGATAGCTGAAATACTCGGTCACGGCGATTTTGTCGCGAACAGCGCCGCCCAGCAGGCGGTGCAGCGGCTGGCCTTCGGTTCTGGCCCTTGCGTCCCACATCGCCATCTCGATCCCGCCGAAGACCCGGCGATGGGCGGTCACATTGTCCCAAGGCGTGTAGGACATGCCGGGCACGCAGCGCCGCTGCGCCGGGCCGGTGTCGCGGATGTCGTGGCCGATCAGCCGCTCCGCCATCCGCGCCACATCCGCAGCCCGGTCGCCATCAGCACATTCCCCAAGGCCGCAGATGCCATCTTCGGTCATGAGTTCGATGACGGTTTTGGTCAGCGAACCGGTGGAGCCATAGCTGAACCGATAGGGCGCCCGAAGCGGGATGTTGACTGGCGTGGCGCGGATGCTGCGGATTTTCATGGTCTGTGCCTTGGGATTGTCCGAGTGGATCTGCGCCACCATGACTGAACCCGCGTGTCAAAGAAATTGCCATTCGTTGCTTTTGGGCAGTCGCCGCGAGCCGCGGAGGATGAAGGATTGGCGTCGCTCGCGAGCGCAGATCATCGGAGCACGGATGGAGCCGAAGAGGGGATCGCACCATCAAACTGTAGGATCAGAGGGTCGTATGTAGGTTTTACCGCCAAAACGGTCGTTCGACAGCATCGCGGCGGCTTCCATCGGCACTCTTCAAAAGGCGGTTACTCTTCCCTTGCAACCGTTGCGCTGCACGCATTGAAATTGTGGTCCGTGTTGAGTCCAGAACGCATGATGCCGAGCCTTGATCCAAGACCAACCGTCTGCTTTCTGGCTGCCTTACAGCGGGGAACCTTGTGGGCGGCGGCGGATCAGCTTGGTCCGGAACCCTCCACAGTCAGCCGCAATATCCTGGCGCTGGAAGCGGCACTGGTGATGACCTTGATGGAACGCGGCCGTTCGGGGGTTTGCCCGACCGAGGCCGGAGCCCTGCTGATCGCGTTTCTGCATCGGCAGGAAGAGGAGTGGGACCTGCTGCGGTCTGACTTCGACGAGCTTGCGCGTGTGAAGCGCGGCAAGATGTTAATGGCAATGGGCGAGGGATTTGTCGGCAATATCTTTGACAATGCCTTGGCGCGGTTCGCGGCCAAGCATCCGGACATTACCTTTGTCCAAACGGTGGGATCGACGGAACATGTGGTGCAATAGGTCACTTTGGATCAGGCACATCTAGGCTTGGGCTATAACGTGACAAGAGAGCCGCAGGTCAGGGTTGAAATCGCATCGGTGTGGCCTCTGGTCGCTCTGATGAAACGCGGGGGTGCCTTTGACAGCAGGGCTTCGCTTGATCTGGCGGCCTTGGATCGATTGCCCGGTGCGATCGCCCCAAAAAGCTTCGGCATCGGCGCCATGATTGCCGCAGTCGAGGCGAAACAAGGCCTGCGGTTTCGGGCGATTGTGGAGACGGGCTTGATCGCGGCGCTGAAGGCTTTTGTGCAGACCGACATGGGCTGCACGATCCTGCCGCGTTTTGTGGTAGAGAGCGAGGTTTTGGCCGGGACCATGGTGGCCCATCCGATGTCAAAGGCCGTCTTTGACGGGGGTGTAGCGTACTTGCCGCGCAGGGAGGGGCGAAAGCTGCCTCAGGCGGCGCAACTTCTGGTCAAACATCTGAAAACGCTGCTGGTCTTTGCCAAGGCGTAAGAGCGTTGCGCTCAAGGCAACAAAACTGTCCAATGCACAACATTCCTTTGCTTCGTTACAGACCGCATTGTGCCTTTGACTGAGTTCAGCAGGGAACTGACCGTGCGGATCAGACTCATCGGATGCGGGAACATGGGCTGCGGCATGGCGGGCCAGTTGATCCTGAGGAGGCGCAAGGTGACCTGCTTCGATCCGAACCCGGAAACACTGGGCCGGATGCGCGCCCTTGGGGCGGAGACGGCAAACAATCTGTCCCTACTCGCACGGGCCTGCGACACGATCTCCTGTCCTTGCCCAAAGCCACCGTCGTCTGTACCGTGGTGACCTAGATGCTGCCCGACATCCAGCCCGGCACGGTCATTCTGGACACCTCGACGTCAGGGCCTGCGACCTTGCAGGCCATGTCTGCCTTGAGAGAAGCGCAGAGTTCTTCTTTCGTGGATGGCCCGGTCAGTGGAGGTCTTGCTGCGGCGAAAGCGCGGACAATGACGATGGTGCTGGGCGGATCGGCCGAGGCCATCGCCCATCTGCGGCCCATGCTGGACAGCAGCACTGCCAAGACGTTGGTGATCGGCGGATTGGGTGCGGGCCATGCGGCAAAGATCGCCAAAAACATGCCCTGCGCAGTCAATCTGGTTCTGGTGGGCGAAGCCTTGCGTCTGGCCGAAGCCGTCGGCGTGCGGCCACAGGATTTGCTGGAAGGGATCAATGCAGGCTCTGGTCGCAGCGGTCATCGGGGTCACCTTTCCCAAATGGGTGCTGAACGGCGCCTTAAACTCTGGCCTCACCATGGGGCTGATGCGCAAGGATGTCGGGGTGGCGCTGGACCTTGCCAAGGGTCTGGGTCTTGACCTCAGCGGATTTGCGCAGATCGCGGATATCTGGCTGAACCGCTCGGCCGAGATCGCAGACAGTGCCGATTTCAACGAGATCACCAAATTCAGCAGGACAGTGTAAGATGGACAGCCGCAGGCAAACCTTGATGGATGCGATGGCGGCCCTTGGGCTGGGACAGCATCCACAAAGCCTGATCAATGGCCCGCTGACAGATGGGTCTGGCGTCAATATTCAGCTCGCTGATCCCTTCACCGAAACGCCCCTTTTGTCCCACGCCGATGCTGACGCCGCATTGGCCACGCAAGCTTGTGAGCCGGCACAAAGCGCGCAAGCCGCATGGTGAGGTGATCCCGGTCCCCTCGGGTCACCTCAACTACACCCTGCACGAACCCTTGCGCGTCGTGTTCCAGATCACCCCGTGGAATGCGCCGATCTTCACCGCCGGGCGGCAGATCGCCCCCGCCGTCGCCACTTGCAACGCGGTCGTCACCAAAGCGAGCGAGTTGACGCCGATCACCACTGTGGCTTTGGTGATGATCGCGCAAAATGCCGGGCTGCCGCGTGGTTGGTGAATGTGCTTTGTGGTTTGGGGCCAACGGCCGGGCAAGCCGCCATCGCCCATCCGGCGATGCGCAAGGTGGACGTTGTAGGCCCCCCGAAACCGGCCGCCGCGTCGCCATGGCGGCAGCAGCGGCAATGAAACCCGCAGTGCTGGAGTTGGGGGGAAGTCCGCCAATATCATGCTCGAGGACGGCAATCTGGAACGTGCCTGCCTTGGCGCTCAGGCCGCGATTTTTTCGGGCGCGGCGCAAAGCTGCTTGGCCGGATCGCGGTTGCTGGTGTAGGCCTCGGTCCACGCAAAGCTGGGGACCATGCCGTCTCGGGGCATGAACCAGATCCGGCCGGGTGACCCGCTGGACGAAAGAACCGAGGTCGGCCCGATCAGCACCATCCGCCAATTCGCCCATGTGACCGGGATGGTGGCGGACACCAAAGGCGCAGGTGCGGTGATCTTGACGCGCGGCGAAAGCCTCACCGATGGATACTTCGTGCCGTCGATCATCCTGAACGGGCTGTCAAATTCGGCCAAGGCCGCACAGCAGGAAATCTTCGGCCCCGTCGTCACCCCAATCCCCTTTTAAGACAAGGCCGAGGCGATTGCGCGAGCCAATGACACGGCCTTTGGACTTGCAGGCGCTGTCTGGACAGCGGAGGTGGGCCGCGCCCACCGGATGGCCGAGGCGGTTCGGGCGGGCACCTTCTGGATCAACAGCTACCTACAAGGCCATCCATGTCTCCTCGCCTTTCGGAGGTTGGCTCAAGTCCGGCTTCGGGTGGTCCAGCGGCACCGATGTCGTGATGGAATACACTGCCGTCATTTGCGTCTGGCTTGACAGCGCCCCCAAACCCCGGATCGCCTTTGGCTATGTGTCGTAAGTAGCGGTGATGACCCTTGTCGATGATGACGGGCCCTGCTCAACGCCGAGCCCAAGGTGGCGGCGGTGCTGAACCGAGTGACCTTCGCAGAGTTTGGAGACCTCGCCGGGACCCTGTTTGTGCACATGTGCCAGAATGCCGCGACGGGCGAGACCATACGGCAGGTTTATGCCAGCAACCCGATCCGCGTGGAGACCACCACCTGCGACATCACGGAAACGGCGCGCCGCTACGTCGAGCCGGGCGGTCCTGCGGCAACCCTGCTGTTTTCACGCGGAGTGCAGGCCATCATGGTCTACACTTCGCGTGTCACATAAGCTGTGGATGGATGGTGACACCAACCTGTCCCTCGCCGTGAAGGCGGCCTCAGCCCGGGTCTTTGCCACCGATATTCACCCGGCGGCCCCGATGGCAGCTGGGCTTTGGCTGGATCATGGGGGTTGGGCTTTGTGGCGGGGAAACCTCGGTCATCGGCGAGGATGTCTCAATCTGGCATAACGTCACCCTCGGCAGCACCCGGGCTGAAAGCGGGCTGCACCGGCATCCGCGTATCGGCAGCGGGGCGGTGATTGGGGCAAGAGCGATCCCGCTGGGCGGCATCGCCATCGGTGCCAATGCCAATATCGCAGCAGGCTCTATCGTCGTCGCAGATGTCCCGTCGGGCACGGTGGCCGTTGGCGCGAAAGCGATGCTGCGCGGCCCAGTCCGTGTCGGCTTTGCGCCCGTCAAAAGAACACGCTGATGAACGCCTCCTTCAGAATCGATCACCCCTTGCTCGCCACCCATGACATTGAGGGCCTGCGGGAGCAGTTCATCGCGCTGGGCTTCAACATGACGGCCATCGACAAGCACCCTCGGGGCACCAGCACCAGTCTGGCCATGTTCGAGGGCTGCCTGATCGAGATCATGGTCATCTACGACGACACCTTGCTGGAGGCAGTCCCGGCCAGAGAGTTCCGCTTCGGTCGCCACGACTACGAGAATCTGCAACCGCGCGAGGGCGTAGTCCTGACTGCCCTTCACGGCATCAACTCCATAGGCGATGCGCAACGGGCCACGACGGCAGGCTTTACCTTGGCCGGGCTTCTGGAGTTTGGTCGTGATGTGACCCTGCCAAACGGCACCAAAGACCGCACGAAGACCACGCAGACCCTTCTTCCAAACCGCAATTCCCGCGTCTGCCGTTCTTCCTATGCCAGATGCACCGGCCCGAGTTGATCTACGTGCCCGAATGGCTGGCACAGCCGTCGCGTGATGGCCCGGCTCGCAGTCGACCAACTTGGCCAAAAGGCTCGGTGGATCAGGACGGGGATCTTCGGCGCCCAAGTCTTTGGCAATCGGACGCCGCAACGAATTGGCAACCTAGACCAGGTCATGCGCGTTCCGGTCACAACGTCTGGGCATCAAGTGCCTTTGGGCGTTTCCAAACCCAGGGCTTGGAGTCTTCCTTCGGACCAACGGGTCACCAGATGGTCCACCATCTGCCCCATGAAGGCCACGGCAAGGCCCAGCACCAAGCCTTTGCCGACATCCGTGGTGGACAGCGCCCGCTGCATCTCCTGACCCAGATCCTGCGTCCCGATGAAGGCCGCGATAATGACCATGAACAGCGAAAACATCACCGACTGATTTACCCCCACCATGATCGTGGGCAAGGCCATCGGCAGTTGCACCTTCCACAAAAGCTGACGACGGTCCGCGCCGGCCATCGAGGCCGCCTCGACCAGTTCGGCCGACACGCCGCGCACCCCCTCGATTGTGTAGCGCACCAGCGGGACGGCGGCGAACAGGACCACAGCACCCACCACCGCCACATCATTGACGCCAAACAGCATGATGACCGGGATCAGATAGATGAAGCTGGGAAAGGTCTGCAAAGTATCGCAGACCAGCAGCACCCGTTTGGCGCGGCTTTCGCTTCTGGCCCCCCAGATGCCAAGCGGAAAGCCCATCAGAGCGGCCAATGCGACGGCGACAATGACAGTGTAGACGGTGATCATCGCCCGATCCCACCAGCCTGTCATGGCTATCAGGCCAAAGAAGCCAAGGCAGACCAGCGCGGACCTTGCGCCGCCTATCGCATAGCCCAAGGCCATCAGCAGGCATAGGACTGTGGTGAAGGGCAGCCACAACAGCCCGTCCCGGAACGGGATCAGCACCCAGGTGATCAAGAACCAGCGCAGCCACTGAGAGACCGGGTCGACCAACCGGATCAGGATATCGACGGCGGCGTCGATGGGTTTGGCGACCGAAAAGGCATCGGCCCGCGCAATCTGGCTGAACCACGGGTTCAGGCTGGCCAGCAGTAAGGCCAACGCCATGAGGCCCGCCCAGATCACGAAAACCCGGTGGCGACGGTGCCAGGGCGTGCCACGCTCAAAATGTCTGGGTTGCAGGACGGCCCAAGCGCGGGAAATTCGGTCCAGAGTGACGGCGATCAGGACGATGGTGACGCCGATTTCGAACGACAGACCGATCTTCAGCGACTGCATCAGTTGCAAAAGCTTCTGCCCAAGGCCCGGCATGCCGATGAAAGAGGTCAGGACGACCATGGCAAGACATTGCATGATGACTTGGTTGACGCCAACCAGAATGTCGTTCCGCGCCGTGGGCAGGCGGACGCGGGTCAGCATCTGCCAGCGGGTCGCTCCGGACATCAGGCCGCTTTCGACGACGTTCTCGGGCACTTTCTTCAGCCCCAGAACGGTCATACGGATCATGGGTGGCAGGGCGAAGACGATGGTGGTGATGGCCCCGGCCTTGGGGCCCACGCCCACAAAGACCACGACCGGGATCATATAGGCAAACTGCGGCAGCGATTGCGCGATGTTCAGGAACGGGTTCAGCAGGCGCTCAAACAGCGGCGCGCGCCAAGCCAGAATGCCAAGGCCAAGACCGATCAGAAAGGTGATGGGGGCGGCGATCAAGATGACCGACAGGGTCTGCATCGCCCATTCCCATTGCCCCATCACCGCAATCCAGACGAAGGTTCCGGCCGAGAACAATGCCAGTCGCCAACCCGCCAGCGCATAGGCCACGCAGCCTGCCGTGACGGCGAAGGTCGTCCATGGCAACGGCCCCAGATGTGGCCAGCGGTTCTTGCCGTAAAAGAGGTTGCCTGTCACGTCCAACAGAAACTCAATCCCCGAAGCCGCGAACCGTGTCACCGCCATCAGCCCCAAGTCGTTCTGAGCAAAGGAAAATGCAGCATTCAGCCAATCTGCAAATGGCCAGACCAGCCAGTCCGCGGGGCGCATCAGGGCGGCGGGCAGGATGTTGCGGGCGAGGGCCAGAGCCACGGCCACCGCCAGAAAGGCCAGCGCCCCTTTGCGCTGCGCAGTCATGCAGACGCCCCGAACAGGATGTCAAGCGCTGCGGCCCTGTCCAACAGTCCCAACATGCGGCCATCGGCTTCCGAGACCGGGATTAGCGCCCGAGCGTCCGAGGCGATCTGACGGGCCAATTCATGCAAAGTGGCATCGGCGGCCAGCGCCTGACCCTCGGCCACACCGGGGCGGGCCAGCGCTCGGGCACGGATCACGCGCGACTTTTCAATCGCTTCGGTGAACTTGGCGACATAGGGCGTCGCCGGATGCATCACGATCTGATCGGGCGTATCACATTGCTCAATCGCCCCGTCCTTCATAATGGCGATGCGGTCGGCCAGCCTTAGGGCCTCGTCAAAGTCATGCGTGATGAAGACCGAGGTCTTGCCCAACATCTGCTTCAGCCGCAGGAATTCATCCTGCATCTCGCGCCGGATCAAAGGGTCCAGCGCCGAGAAGGGTTCGTCCAGAAACCAGATATCCGGTTCGATCGCCAAGCTACGGGCGATGCCGACGCGCTGCTGCTGACCCCCCGAAAGCTCGCGCGGGAAATAATCCTCGCGGCCCTTCAGGCCCACCAGTTCAATGACCTCCAGCGCCCTTTCGCGGCGGGTGTGGCGGTCTTGGCCGCGCATTTCCAGCGGGAAGGCCACGTTGTCCAGCACGGTCCGGTGCGGCAGAAGGCCAAAGCTTTGGAACACCATCCCCATCTTGCGCCGCCGCAGATCAATCAATGCGCGTTCGTCCATCTTGGCAATATCCGCGCCTTCGACCAGAACCGTGCCGCCGGTGATATCGATCAGCCGCGACATGCAGCGCACCAGCGTCGATTTGCCCGACCCCGACAGGCCCATGACCACCAGCATCTCACCCCGGGCAATGTCCAGCGACACATCGCGGACCGCAGCGATATAGCCATCGCGGCGGATATCCTCGAAGCTGCCGGCGGCGGTCCGGCCAGCGAAATAGGCGGCGGGTTTGGGACCGTACAGTTTCCAGACGTTGCGGCAGGAAATCACGGGTTGGGCGTCTGACACGGGGCAGGCTCCGATATGAGAAATCCCGCCCGGGGAGCCCGGGCGAGACCAGAGAGATCAGGACAGGTTCAGTTCGTCCAGGCTTTCCAGACGGCTTCGTTGTCGGCCAGCCACTTCTTGGCGGCGTCTTCCGGCTCCATCCCGTCCACGTCGACCATCTTGGCCATCTCGGCCAGTTGGGCATTGGTGAAGTTCACCTTTTGCAGGACGGCATAGGCTTTCGGCCACTTCTTCTCCATCCCGTCCCAAGCGGCTTTCTTCAGGTAGCCATTGCCGGGGAAGCCGCAGTCATAGGTGGCCTTGGGGTTCACGCCCAGTTCAGGCTTGTCTTCGCAGCCGTCGTAGTGCGCCGGGAACTCGACGAATTCGCCCGGATAGACGGCATCGATGAAGTTGGGCGTCCAGTTGAACACCACGATCGGGCGCTTGTCTTTCGACGCCGCCGCGATTTCCGCCCAAAGGGCAGAGGCCGAGCCCGCGTTCACCAGAGTGAAGTTCATGTCCAAAGCGGCGATCCGGTCGCCGTCATGCATCTGCCAATCCACCGGACCGCCCAGATAGCGGCCCTTGGTGCCGGTTTCCGGCGTGGCGAACTTGGCCGCGCAGGCGTTCAGTGCTTGCCAGTCGGGCAGGCCGGGGCAGACTTCCTTGTCCCACTCGGGGAACCACCATTCTTCGCGGGTGACGGCGTCCATGGTGCCCACATCGACGATGCCGCCCTTGGCCTTGGCCGCCTCGAACGCGGCACCGAAGGTTGCTTCCCAAACCTCGGTTTCCAGTGTCACATCACCCAAGCGGATCGATTCATAGACCGCTTGGCTGTCGGTGGTGACATATTCCACCTTGTCGCCGATGCTTTCCAGAATATCGCCCACAACGCGGCTGTCGACGATCTGGCTGGACCAGTCGTGCAGGCCGATCGTCATGGAATCAGTCGAATCCTGCGCAAAAGCCGCCGAGGCAAGCCCCATCAGCGCTGCGCCAGTCAGAAGGATACTGCGGTGTTTCATATAGAACTCCCTGTTCCTGTGGTTTCCCCCGATGCGTGCCGGGCGGATTATGCGAAAACGGCTGTTTTCTGACCAAAGCCTAGCAAGGCGATGTGAACGGGTAAGACCTTGACCATGAACGAACTGGATTAGTTTGTGAAAATTTGTTAACAGACAGGAATGTCCATCCAGCCCCATGCCTCGCAAAACCGGCCCGCCAAACCGCCGCATATCCTGATCATCGAGGATGATCCGGTCACGCGTGCGACCTTGGGCAGCTATCTGGACAGCCACGGCTACCGTGTGTCGGAAGCGGATACCTCCGAACGGGCCGAACGCATTCTGGCTGAGACGGGCGCAGACCTTCTGATCATTGACATCAACCTGTCAGGCAAGGACGGGCTGGAGATCACCCGCGAACAACGCGCCCTGTCGGAAATCGGGATCATCCTCGTCTCTGGCCGAACCGATGATGTTGACCGGATCGTCGGGCTGGAACTGGGGGCGGACGACTATGTCTGCAAACCCTTCAACCGGCGCGAGCTTCTGGCGCGGATCAAGAATCTGCTCCGGCGGACGGCGGCCATGCGCAGGCTGGGGCGCAAGGTTTATGTCTTTGACGGGCACACCTTCGATTCCACCTCGCGCCAGTTGCGCAACGAGGCGGGAGAGGCCATCGCCCTGACCCGCGCCGAATTCGAACTGCTGCGCCAGCTGATCAGCCGCCCCGGAGAGGTGCTGACGCGGGATCGCTTAAGTCTTGGCGTCACACACCGCAGTCCTGACGGCGCAGGCCGCACGATCGACGTGCTGATCCGCCGCCTGCGCGCCAAGCTGGGCGATGATCCCAAGGCCCCGCGCATCATCGGCACCTCGCATGGCGAGGGCTATGTCTTCACGGCGCAACTTGACTGAGCAGGTCCTGCATCCCCGCCACGATAGCATTCTGCGCCTTGTTGACCTCAAGCAACACGCTCCTGAGAGCCGGGATTTTGCCAGCAGAGGCCTTGTCCTCTACGCTCTGTAAAGCCGCCACAAGTTCGGGCAGGTCAAAGTTTCCTGCTGCCCCTTTCAGGCGGTGGGCGCAGGCGGAAACCTTCTCTGCATCGCCCAAGCCTGCAGCCTGCTGCAATCCCGCCATCTCGTGCGTCAGCGTGTCAAGGAACAGGTGAGCGAGATCGGTTGTCCTTGCGCCGCCCAGATCGCTGACCAGTCCAGTTAGAACCGACTTTGCCCCACCGCCTGATAAGGGCCGGTCTGAAAACCGGGCCAGCGCTTGTGCGAGACGGTCCGGCGCCACGGGCTTGGCGACGAAATCATCCATCCCTGCGGCCAATTGCGCGGAGATATCCCCGCTCAGCACATGGGCCGAGATGCCGATGATCGGGATCGCGGCAATACTGGGGTCCTTGTCGGCGCGGATCGCCTCGGTGGCGGCCCGTCCGGTCATGCCGGGCAGGTTCACATCCATCAGGATGGCATCAAAACGCTGCCCCTTCAGCATGGGGAGCGCCTCTTCGGCGGAACCCGCATGGACCGACACATGTCCCAACTGTTCCAGATAGCTTTGGGTCACCATCTGGTTGATTGCATTGTCCTCGACCACCAGAACCGTCAAAGCGCGCCTCTGTGGGGCGATGGCATGCGCGTGCGGCAGGTCCGATGGGGCGGCTCTGGACAACGGCACCGTCAGGGTAAACGCCGTGCATCCGGGTGCGCTTGTCAGGGTGATCTCGCCCCGCATCAGGGCGGCGAACCGGGCAGAGATCGCAAGCCCCAGCCCGGTGCCGCCATAGCGTCGGGCGGTCAGGGCATCTTCCTGCTCGAAGGCTTCAAAAATCCGCGACTGTGCTTCCGGTTTGATGCCGCGTCCGCTGTCGGTGACGGTGAAGCCATAAGTGCCGGGGGAGGTTTGGGTCACGGTCAGGCTGACTTCGCCGTGATCAGTGAACTTGACCGCGTTGGACAGAAGGTTGAACAGGATCTGCCGCAACTTGGCCATGTCGCCTGATACAGCGGGCGGCAAATCGCCGGCCTCCAACGTCAGTTTCAGCCCCTTTTCGGCGGCACTGGCTTGCATCAACACCACAACACTGTCCAGCAACTGTGCTGGGTCGAACACAACCGGAGTTTCCTTGACCCCGCCGATTTCGATCTTGGAATAGTTCAGCACGTCATTCAGGATCGTCATCAACCCCTCGCCCGAGGCCTCTGCGGCCTTCAGGTACGATTGCTGCCGCCCCGTCAACCGATCCCGCGACAGGCTGCGGATCATGCCCAGAACACCGTTCATCGGCGTGCGGATTTCATGGCTCATCATCGCAAGGAATTCCGACTTGGCGCGGTCCGCCGCCTCGGCCTTGAAGCGCGCCACGTCATGAGCCGCCACTTCGGCCCGAAGGGTTTCGGTCTGATCAGCCACCAGCCGTTGCAACTCATTGCGGTGGATGCGCAATTCCTCCAGTGTGCGGGACTTTTCCTCTTCCAACGCGATCTTGGCGATGGCTTGGGCGCGGAAGACCTCGAAGGCCCGCTCCATCCGGGTGATCTCGTCCCGGCCCATCGGCGTGACCTTAAGGTCCAGCTTGCCGTCGGCCAGGCTGCCCATCCAGCCGGATAGCCGGTCAATGCGGCGGATGATATTGCCCTGAATATAGAACCACAAAACGGCCAACGAGATTGCCAGCACCACCACCGCCGCCCAGCCATAGGACAGCTGCGTGGCGCGGATTTCGTCCATCGCCTGCGCGCCCGCCGCACTGGCGCGGTCCTGCGCGGCATTGGCCAAGGCCGCCGCCTGATCGTCCAGCGTCTTGGCCGAGCGTTGCAGCGCCCCCTGAAGGTCTGAAATGCGGCTTTGCGTGGCAAGGATCCGTTCTGCGGTGGCAAAAATCCCATTTGCGCCCGCCTTCGGATCATCCTGCCGCATCTGCGCCAGCAAGCCTTGCGCCTGAACCGCCCGCTGCGGGTCGCGGATTTCCCGCACCCGGCGTGAGATGATGTCCATCCGGTTGGCCAGTTGATCCTTCAGATCCGTCAGCTCCTGCGGCGTGGCAAGGCCGGGTATCCGGTTCAAGAGCAACCCCGCCTCTGCCGTGCGTGATCGCAATTCCGTCATCAGGCCCTGTTCGAACAGATCGACCTCGATCAGCTTGTCGAGGGCATCAAGGCGCGCCGTCGGGTGGTCCGGGGTATCGCTCATCTCGTACAAGTCCGAAATGGTGGCCGAGGTCGACATCTCGGCATTGGCGACCAGCGTATCGGCCACGCTGATCAGATCATTCGCCGCCTTCAAGGCAAGGGCCAAGTCCTGCGCCTCGGCCTTCTCCAACGCGATCCGCCGTTGCACAAGGGCATCCAAAACGCCGATATCCTGCCGGATCTGCGCCACGGTGCGCACAAGCCCCGTCGCATCCTGCCCGTCTTTGGAGGCGAAACCCGCAAGCCGGGCGGTCAGGGCATCCACCTGCGCCGATAGGAAGGCCGTGTGGCTGACCCGCTCCGCTTCGGTGGTGACGGTGGCAAGTTCCGGGGCCACGGCCACGATCCGCGCGGTTTCCTCGGCATAGCCGCGCACCTCGGCGATGGCCGGAATGGTTTCGTTGATGACGCTGTCCAGATTGCGCGACACCCCGCCCAGCTTGACCCAGCCGAACAGCCCCGTCAGTGCGGGAAGCCCCGCAATGATCAGGAAGGCCAGCAACAGCTTGCCCCCAAGACTTGTGAACGGGTTGATCGAGTGCATCCCTCGCCTTCCGCTTGACCTTTCGGGCCCTTGCGCTGAACCTACACGCCAAAGTGCCGCACGGAAGGGAAAACATGAGGCTTGGCCTTGGTCACATGCTGAGGGGCGGGGCGCTTGCACTCATCTGCGGCCCGGCCTTGTCGGAGACCTGGCCCCTGAATGTGTGGTCAGTGCCCTTCGACTATGCCAGCCCGGCGATTGCGACCGACTATCAGCCTTTGGACAAAGCCCGGCAGAAATGGCGCATCTGCGTTGCCTATCCGCACCTGAAAGACGCGTATTGGCTGGGCGTCAACTACGGCATGGTGCAAGAGGCCACTCAGCTTGGCGTCGGCTTCCGGCTTGTCGAGGCAGGCGGATATCCCAACCTCGATCGCCAGATTGAACAGGTGAAAGCCTGCGTGGCGACAGGGGCGGATGCGTTGATCGTGGGCACCGTGTCCTTTGACGGCCTGACCCCGACACTGGTCGAGATCGCCAAGTCCATTCCCGTCGTGGCGGCCGTCAATGACATTGCCGATGCCGGCATCACGGCCAAGTCCGGCGTGTCTTGGCGCGAAATGGGCCGCGCCGCCGGAGAGGTGATCGCCAAAGCCCATCCCAAGGGCAGCGCTCCGGTGCGGCTGGCGTGGTTTCCCGGCACCAAAGGAGCCGGCTGGGTCCGCTTTGTGGAAGAAGGGTTTCGCGCGGGTCTGGCGGACAGTTCCGCACAGATCGTCGTGGTGAAATACGGCGACACCGGGCGCGAAATCCAACTCAATCTGGTGGAAGAGGCGCTCGATGCCTATCCGGACATCGATTATCTTGTCGGCAGTGGTCCGATGGCCGAGGCCGCCGTCTCGATCCTGCGCGAACGGGGGCTGACGGACCGCATCGCGATTGTGTCAGACTATATGACCCCCGCCGTCCTGCGCGGCATCAAGCGGGGCAAGATCCTTGCGGCACCGGATGATTTCCCCGTCCTGCAAGGGAAATTGGCCATGGAACAGGCCGTCCGCGCCATCGAAGGCAGCCTTTCCGAGCGTCATGCCGGCCCCAGAATTGCGACCGTGACAGCCGAAAATGCCAACGCCATCGACCAAGACGGCACCGTTGCACCGGCAAGCTTTCTTCCGGTTTTCGAACTGAAATGAGGGAGACGGAAGGAACGCGGACGGAGCCGGTTGTTTTGCCCTGTGAGGTTCCTTCCCATAGCAGCTTGCGCGGAGAAGATCGGTCTTGTGCCCCGTCCGCTTGTTTTTCGCTCCTTCGAACGATCTAGCGCCGCGTAAGGCGGCAACAAAAAGCGCTTCGGCGGCTCCCCAGTCTAAGCCGCAGGCAAGATCTTCGTGTCGTTCATTCCGTCGGGCCCGCTCCGGCTGATTGCCTCTCCCGTCCCGCCGCAGGGTTTTGAACTCGTATCGGCAGAGGGAGACCACGCTGGAGCCTTGGACTCAGTGAATTGCGCAAGTCCACCGAGCAACCGCACCGTGGACTTGCGCATTGGTGATGCTGCACTTGCCCTGCAGCCCTGTGCGCCCTAAGTCTGCGGGACGTTCTCAGGGCGGGGTGTGATTCCCCACCGGCGGTAATGGCTTTTGGCCTAGCCCGCGAGCGCCTTCCTTCGGGAAGGGTCAGCAGACACCGGTGCGATCCCGGGGCCGACGGTATAGTCCGGATGGAAGAGAACAGACCCACGCACGCGGCCCCCTGCCCGGGGTCGACGGCGTTTGTCTGTGCGTTCCTGACACGTGATGGTGGATCGGGAAAAGCGCATGAAGCAGGACATGACATCAGACGACCCAAGAGCTGCCGTTCTGGCAGTGGCGTTTCGCCATGCCCTGACCCTTGCTGCGGAAAAGGAGGGCGCTACGGCGCCCAATCCCACCGTGGGCTGCCTCCTCTTGGATGCCTCAGGACAGACCCTGATCGCCGCCGCCCATCCCGGCGCAGGCCAACCCCATGCCGAGGCTCTGGCCATCCGTTTGGCCCGTAATGCCGGTTTGGCAGACAGAATTGCGACCGTGATCGTCACGCTGGAGCCCTGCAACCACCACGGCCGCACCGGCCCCTGCGTCGATGCCATCTTGACCACTCCGGCGAGCGAGGTCTGGTATGGCCTGCCAGACCCAAATTCCGTGGCCTCGGGCGGGGCAGACCGCTTGCGGCGTGCCGGGCTGACGGTTCGGTCTTTGGCCGAGCTTGATCACCCGGACCGGGCCGCACTTCTGTCAGATGCGACGCGGCTCCTTGCCCCTTTCGCCTGCCGGGTGCAACGCAGGCGCCCCTTCATCACCGTCAAGCAGGCGCTGGACAGGTCGGGCAGCATGATCCCCCCGCCGGGACAGAAGACCTTCACGGGGCCCGAGGCACTGACTCTGGCCCACCGCCTGCGCCGCAGGGCCGATGCGATTCTGACGGGATCGGGCACCGTGCTTTCTGACCGGGCTGCCTTTACCGTGCGGCATGTGTCAGACATTCCGGGCAAATCCCGCATCCTGTGCATTCTGGACCGCCGGGGCCGCGTCGATGACCTCTTTCTGGCCGAGGCCCGGCTGCGGGGCCTTCGCCCCATGGTGGCCCACGACCTTGACGCAGCTCTGCAAGACCTTGCGACGCAGGGCTGCAACGAGGTCCTCGTCGAAGCAGGTCCGTCGCTTGTGTCGAGCCTGCGCGACGGAGGGCTTTGGGACGAATGGGTGCTGATCCAGCAAGCCCCGCCCGGTGGAACCGACCGCATCACCATCACCTACAACAATCGCCAAGCCTGAAGGGAAGACGCATCACATGTTCTCTGGAATCATCGAAAACCTCGGCCGAATCCGGGCGGCAGATCAGGCGGACGGCAATCTGACGCTGGACCTTGACACCGGGTTCACCGATCTGAGCTTGGGCGAAAGCGTCGCCGTCAACGGCACCTGTCTGACTGTGGTGACCTTCGACGCCACCGGGCGTGCCAGCTTCTACGCCAGCCCGGAGACCCTGGCCCGCACCAACCTAGGCACGCTGCGGGCGGGTGCAATGGTCAACCTGGAGCGTGCCGTCTCGATGTCCACCCGGCTGTCGGGCCATCTGGTGCAGGGCCATGTCGATGGCCTTGCCCGGCTTGACGCTGTGATCCCGGAAGCGGGCGCCTATCGTATCGAACTGACGCTGCCGCAGACGCTGGCGCGGTACTGTGTCGAAAAGGGCTCCATTGCGCTGGATGGCATCAGCCTGACGCTGAACGCCGTCAACGACTTGGCCGAGGGCGGCTGCCGGATATTCCTGACCATCATTCCGCACACCTGGAGCCACACAAACCTGCAGAGTCGCCAGCCCGGCGATCTGCTCAACGTCGAATCCGACGTCATCGCAAAATATGTGGAGCGTCTATGCAAGCCCTCGCTGTGACATCTGATCCGCGGGCTTTGGTGGAATTCGTGGCCGTGGCCGATCTGCCGACGGCCTATTCCACCACACCGTTCCGCGCCCATTCCTTCCGCAGCCGCATCGATGGGACCGAGCATCTGGCGCTGGTCTCGCCGGGCAAGGCCATCGGCGCGCCCTTGGTGCGGATGCATTCGGAATGCCTGACCGGGGATGCTTTCGGCTCGCTACGCTGCGACTGCGGCCCGCAGTTGCAGGAAAGCTTGCGGCGACTGGCGGCCGGGCCGGGTGGGATTCTGGTCTATCTGCGGGGACAGGAAGGGCGCGGGATCGGGCTGGCCAACAAGATGCGCGCCTATGCTCTGCAAGATCGCGGGATGGATACGGCAGAGGCCAACCGCGCCCTGGGCCTACCCGAAGACGCCCGCGACTATGCTGAGGCGGCGCAGATGCTTCAGGCATTGGGTGCATTTAAGGTGCGGCTTCTGACCAACAATCCGGACAAGGTTACGGCGCTGTGTCGTTATGGGGTCGAGGTCACTGCGGTCGAGCCGCTGGTGATCCCCTCCAACCCTTTCAATGCGGGTTATCTGGACACCAAGGCCCGCAAGTTCGGCCATGCCCTGCCGCTTCTGCAAGGCTGAAGCCTTTGCGATCAGGCCAACCCTGCGGCTGGCCTGACCCTTTGAACCTTACGCGGCCTTGGCTTTGCCCGCCGCCAGCGTGGCGTTCAAGTCCAACACTTGCTTGACCGCATGCGCCGCCTCTTCCCCCTTCTTGACGAAATGAGCGCGGAAGAAGGCGGTCAGCGCCTCGACCGGCTGGAAGTTGTGCGGCGTCAGCGAGACGGAGAAGACCGGCACGTCCGTCGCCATCTGCGCCGCCATGAGCCCGTCGACCACGGCGGCGGCGACGAAGTCATGCCGGTAGATTCCGCCATCCACCACCAACGCGGCGGCAACAACAGCGTCAAAGCGCCCGGTCTGGCCCAGTTTCTTCGCCAGAAGCGGCATTTCAAACGCGCCGGGCACGTCAAAGGCTTCGACCGTAGCGCCCGGCAGCAACTGCGTTGCCGCCGCCACGAAGCCGTCATGGGCACGGTCGACGATGTCCGCATGCCAGCGCGCCTTGATGAAGGCAATGCGGGTGGTCTTGTAAGTGTCAGTCATTTGGAACCTCTGCAAAATTTGCGACAGGTCCCAGAGCACGAGCCAAACCCTGCACGCCCCGATGGGACGCACAAGCCATGGTTCTCTTCCATCCGGACTTTACCGTCGGCCCCGGAATCACGCCGGATCTGCTGACCCTTCCCGAAGGAAGGCGCTCGCGGGCTATACCGCCGGTGGGGAATTTCACCCCGCCCTGAGAACGACTCTATTCTAGCAGGAAGTAGCTGCGCGGCAAGACGCGGAGCGGATCAAGTTAGCAGGTCGCACGCAAGGAGTCAGAGCGCTACGCCGCTTGGCGGGGACACTGCTCCGTTGTGACAGGGCGGGCGTATTTTTAAGCTACTATCCAACTGGAATCGCTGCGGTTTTCGCGTTTTTGTTGACCTATTGTTGACCCGCGCGCGGGGAACGCAAAAAGCCGCCCGGAGGGCGGCTGGTAAAATATCGATGGCCAATGGGGCGTCCGGACCGCCCGCGCGCTGAAGCAACTGATCGCAGCGAATGGGCGCGCGGCCTCGGTCGCACCGCAGGGCCAGTTGCCGTGGATCACGGAAGCCAAGACCGCGCTGGGCCGCAACGGGGCCCGCGACCGCACCTGGCTGATGGATTGGCTGAAGCGCGACGGGCGCAGCTTGGGCGATCCGGGCAAGAACCCTTGGTGCGTCAATGTATTGACCCAGTTGAATCTGCTCAGGTTAAGCCGCTAAGGCGAATGCCTCGGTTGGCGTTTTCATGTCCAGCGCCTGATGTGGGCGACGGGTGTTGTAGAAACTGATCCAGTCGCCGATTGCGCGTGTCGCATGTTGG
>CANBRQ010000038.1 GCA_947371955.1 Paracoccaceae bacterium
ATTTCAGGCGCATTTTTTTGGCAGATTCTTCCGCCTGACGAGCAAACGACAGGAGGAAAGCATGCCAATCTCAGGAACTCCGACGACCCCGGGCGACGACATTGTGACTGTCACGCCGACGGGGAGCTATTCCGTCGATGGTGGTGCGGGAACCAACACTCTGGTGGTGGATTACAGCACCCTTCAGGCTGATATTCTGTATCAGAACCTAGGCTATGGATCGTTTCGCTACACCGACGAGGTGAGCAGCTCGATCGACTTCATCAATTTTGCGAAGTTCAACATCACCGGCGGCGCTGGGGATGATGTGATCTATGGCCGCGATGCGATCGACACGCTCAGCGGCGGGGCCGGCACCGATCAGATTTACAGCGGTCTTGGCGCGGATGTGATCAACGGCGGCGCGGGGCGCGATCTGTGGGCTGTCGATTACAGCACTTTAGGCGTCAATGTGTCGGCCACGCTTCTGACTTCGGGCACGGCCACCATCGTGGGCAGCGGTGCGACGGTCACCGGGATCGAGCGGCTGTCGATCACGACCGGGGCGGGTTCCGATCATATCGACACCTCTGCCTTCAATGACAACGATGTGGCCAATACCGGGGCCGGGGATGACTGGGTGCAGTTGGGCCGCGGGGTCGATTCCGCCAATGGCGGTGCCGACACCGACACGCTGGTGATGAACTGGAGCGCCTTGACCAACCCCACTGCCAACATCGGTTGGTCCGACCTGGGCTACGGCGATGCGCGCTATGCCGCCTCCAGCGGCGACCAGATGACCTATTCAGGGTTCGAAAAGTTCATCCTGACCGGCGGCGCAGGCTCTGACGTGCTGTATGGCGGGGCGCTGAATGACAATCTGACCGGCAACGCCGGCAATGACGTGCTGGATACCGGGACGTCCGGCGTCGATACGGTCAGCGGCGGCGCCGGGCTGGACACATGGCGGGTCAATACCTCGACCCGGGTGGCCTCTACGGTGATCAATCTGGAAACCCAGACGACAAACTTTGGCGGTGTCCTCTCGGGCATCGAGCAGATCCAGTTCACGGGCGGCAATGGCACCGACGTGGTCACGGCACTGGCCGGGGTCTATAACGACACCTTCTCGACCGGTGCTGCGAGCGACACGGTTGTCACCGGGCGCGGTGTGGACAGTGCCAATGGCGGCGATCTGGACGGTACCGACACGCTGGTCATGGACTGGAGCGGCATCACCGACCCCCGCTTTGGCATCACGAACAGCGATCTGGGCTATGGCTCGCACCGCTATTCCGCAGGCAGTGGCGACCGGCTCGACTACTACGGCTTTGAGGTGTTCAAACTGACCGGCGGGGCGGGCGATGACCATCTGTTCGGTGGCGCGCTGTCGGATACTCTGGCGGGCGGGCTTGGGGATGATGTCCTGAATTCCTCCACCGGAGGCGGGTCCATCAGCGGAGGCGGTGGCTCCGACCGCTGGCAAGCCGACCTTTCGACCAAGGGAACCGTGGTCTTTTCGGCAGTCCTCAGCCAGACGGTGGCGCAACTGACCAAGATCGGTCTTTCGGTGACCGGCATCGAGGCGATTGATCTGACCACCGGCAACGGCTCCGACAAGATCACCACGGCCGGTTTTGCCCTCAGCGACACGGTGTCGACCCAGGGCGGCAATGACACGATCAACCTCGGGCTTGGGCTGGACACCGTGAATGGCGGTGCAGATACCGACCTTCTGGTGGTGAACTATTCGGCCTCGACAACCAATGTCTATCAGGCGGACCTTGGCTACAGTTGGTGGCGCATCCTGACGGCCGACGGCACCTCGCATGTCGACTATTTCAGCATCGAGCGGTTCAACCTGACGGGCGGTCTGGGCAATGACACACTGACCGGTTCCAACCTCAACGACACGCTGTCGGGTGGCGCGGGCAATGATGTGCTGAACGGCGGGCGCGGTGTTGACCTGATTACCGGCGGTACCGGCATTGACACCTGGATCGGCGAGTATTCGACCGCAGGCCTCAACCTTGGCCTGAAGCTGTCTGTAACGGGTGCGGGCACCCTTACCGGTGTGGGCACCAAGATCGCCGGCATCGAGAACGTGTCCCTGTCCACCGGCAGCGGCGCCGATACGGTCGATCTGTCCCTGCTGACCGGCAATGACACGATCAGCACGGGCGAGGGCAATGACGTGGTGAACCTTGGTCGTGGGCACTACGAAGTGCTCAATGCCGGCGGCGGAACCGATCAGATGACGGTCAGCTTCGCCTTGTCCGAAACCGGTGTGCGGATGGCCGATCAGGGCTATGGCTGGTGGCGCGCTTTGTCGACCGGCGGGGACTACCGGCTTGATTTCGCGGGGGTCGAAACGGTCAACATCACCGGCAGCGACCATAGCGACCATCTGAACGGCTTTGGCGGTGCCGATACGCTGAATGGCGGGGCTGCCACCGATTTCCTGAACGGCGGGCAGGGCGCTGACATCCTGACCGGCGGGGCGGGGGCCGATGTCTTCGTCTTCACCGATCTGTGGAATGCCGGGGTTGATCTGGTGACCGACCCTGCCTCGGGCGATATCCTGCGGCTTAGCGGGATGACCTTGAACGGAGCGGTGGGGAGTGGATCGGGCGGTACGCTGCTGGCCGGACAGGTGGAGGTCTCGGTATCGGCCGGCGTCACGACGCTGCATCTGGGGCTGGACAGTGTGGCAGGCGCGGATTTCGCGGTGCAATTGACCGGCAGCTTCGGGCCTGCGTCCTTCGCCGTCTCGGGCAGTGACATTCTGGTCTTGTGACCGAAGAAAGGCAGGCTGTCGTCGCCGGGACCGGTCCTGATTTGTACGTTCCGCAATCAGGATCGCGCCTCGACGACATGCAAGCCTATGCCGACAGGGGGCCCATTCGCGGGCCCCCTCACTTTTTGGAACGTGTGTACGGCAGGTACCGGGCTCTATCGATCCTGGCAGGTCTGGGCCGCAGAGCATAGGTTCCAAGGGGAAGTCAGGCGGGCTCCACCTTGCGGGGTGATCCTCGGGAGGATGCGGCGGGTTTGCTGCTGTTCCGGAACCTCAGACCACGATGAAATCGTGAAAGGTCAAGGCGGCGTGGTTGGTGAACTGGGCGACCACGTGATCTTCAAATTGCGTGCCGAACTGGAACCAGTACGACAGCGTCCCGGTCGACTGATCATAGTGAAAGCCGGCAGCATTCGCGGGCCCCACATGAAACAGGCTTTGAGGCAGAGGGCCTGCTTTCAACGAAAGGCTCAGGCCGGGAAACTGTAGAAGATCCTCACCCGGGGTGAAGTCGACGAAGGTGGCCTGCATCTGGCTGACGGCCGCATTGATGAAGGCGAAGGTGTCGGCGCCGGCTCCGCCGGTCAGCCGGACGGAGTCCGCAATATATACGCCTCCATCCACGGTAAGCGTGTCATTACCCGCCCCCGCGTCAACATCGACACCCGACAGACCGCCGCCAACGACGATGGTGTTGTCACGGCTGTTCCCCGTCACGGTCGCATGAAGCCCATCTTGGGTGACCTTCTGGACAAACCTGACCAATTCAAGGTTGTCGCCCATCACGAAGGAGTCCGCACTGACGTAGGCCGTATCATACCCACCAGCCGCTGTCTCGATCAGGTTCACATTATTGCCGGTGAAGATGTAGGTGTCATCGCCGGCCCCGCCCGCCAAGGTGTCGTCTGTCCCGCCAAAGATCGTGTCATCGTAGCGGGTGGTGGTGATCTTGTTGGCCTCGTCGTTGCCGGTGATGGTGACGGACTGTCCGGCAGTGGCGATATAGTCCTCGATGCCCGCGACCATCGTCCAATTCACGAAATTCGCCTTCACCGTGTCATGCCCGTGGCGGTCTTCCAAATTGCCTGCCAGATCCTCGGTGGACATTATGAACAGATCATTGCCCCTGCCGCCGTAATAGGAATCGACACCCGCCCCGCCTTGCAGCGTGGCGTTGCCGGGTTTTCCGGGTGGCGTGTAACCGTCATCGACGCTCCAAAGCGCGTCATTGCCCGCGCCGCCATAAAGCTGGTTGCGGCCGACGTCGGTCGAAACCAGAGTGTCGTTTCCCGTCCCGCCAAACAGCTGGGACACGCGCGATCTGCTGTTGATGATATCGTTGCCCGCATCGCCATGGACGACCAGCTTCGGCCCTGAATTGAAACTGCCGTCGACCCAATCATCGCCCGCACCAAGCCAAAGCAGATCCGTCCCCTTGCTGCCCAGCATCAGGAAATGGTTGGATGCATCATCGCCGAACACGGTCGAGTTCATGTCGGACCGAAGGGCGAAAACCTCGATATTCTTGATCACATGGTACAGCGGTGCCTTGACGGTAATCTGATCGTCCCCGCCGTCTGCCGTCTCGATCACCACATCGCTGTCACCGTCCACGACATAGGCATCGCCACCCTTGCCGCCGGACATGGTGTCGGCCCCGGCACCGCCGTCCAGAAGGTCTCTGTCATTGCCGCCCACAAGGCTGTCGTTCCCATCCCCGCCATAAAGCCGTTGCATGCCGCCGCCGCCGGGATTGAGAATTGTCGCCCCAATCAGGGTATCATCGCCCGCGCCGCCAAAAACCCGGACCATGTAGCTCATGGTTTCGGTCACCGCCGAGAAGTCGAACAGGGTGTTGCCTGCGCCGCCCTTGTAATCGCCCGGGCCGAGGTAAATCTTGCTCCAAGAGCCGAGGCTGGCCAGATCCAGCCCTTCGATCACGGCCTTGGTTGCCAAAAGGGACAGCGCGTCCTGCCCGCCACCGCCAAACAGTGTGTCCTGCAGCAGGTCCTCAAGGCTGACAATAAACAGGTCGTTGCCGGCCCCGCCATGCACCTCGTCATGGCCCTCGGCCCCTTCCAGCGTCGATCCCAGATCGCCGCCATAAAGCGTGTCATCGCCGGCGCCACCGGACAGCGAGCCGCTGCCGTGGAGCAACCGGATCAGGTCATTGCCGCCATTGCCCCGGACGGTCAGCTTGTCCGCCGCGACTTGAGAGAAGTCGAAGACATTGCTGTGGTTGTCGCCATAAAGCGTGCCGGTGATCACCTCGAAATCGAGGGTGCCGGTCGGGTTGAAGCCTGCGGACAAGATATTGTTCGCGCTGCTGTAAAGCGGATCCAACTGCACCACATCCCAGCCTGCCCCGCCGTACAGGTGATCGAAGCCACCGAAGCCCGAACTTACCTTCAGCGTGTCATTGCCGCTGCCTCCGTACAGCGACGACTGGCCTGTGGCCTCTGCGGCATCATATCCCAGCACGAGATAATCGCGGCCGGCCCCACCATAAAGCACATTGGCGCCACCGGCATCGTAAAGTTCGTCCGAGTCGTCGCCCCCGTATAGCTTGTCATCCCCAAGGCCACCGGTCAGAACGTCGGCGCCGGCAAACCCATAAAGGCTGTCATTCCCCCCCCCGGCCTCCAGCCATTGCCGCGCTGCGTCGCCCAAAAGGCTGTCGTTTCCTTCTCCGGTCCAGCCATGCGTCTCACCAGTAAACTGAACCTTGGCGCTTTGCGTGCCCAAGGCTCCGCCCAGCATGATCCATTCCGAGGTGGTCACAACAAGGCTGACCATTGTCTCGCCATCGGTCGGCGCATAGCGGATCTGGGTATAGGCCTGAAACTCGGGGATTGTGGCGCTGATGGTGGCGCCGTTTGTGTAAAGGATCTTCATGAAAAACCATTCAATGGCAGCGCATCACGACTATCTTTGCCCAAACCACACCCGTCAAGAGATTTGCAACCGACGCCGGGTCCCGCAAGACCCGCGCCGCCGGGTAGGGCGATCCTTGAGGCAAATACGGGGCACTGCCGTCCGCACGACCCTCACCGCCAGATAGGGCCAGCCTCGAAGACCTCCCAGATCGTCTTCTCGCCCTCTTCGGGATGACGGTGCGCTGCGGCAAAGGCCAGGCATTTGTCGAGGAGCCAGGCATTCAGTTCATCGAGGCTTGTCACCCGAACGCGGGGCGTGAAGACCGGGCGCACGGGGGCCTTGGGACTGTTCGACACAATGAAGCCGAGCCTGAAGAGGTCGTTCAGCGTCTTGTGGGCCGGTCGGAGTCTTCGGCCCACACTGCTTTCAGGCGCACACTGCCTTTTTGGTGTGCCATGGGCAATTCAGCCATGAAGCCGTTCAACGTGCCTGCGGCTCGACATCATTTTCATCCTGCCGAAAATCTGGGCAGAGCTTGCTTGACAGAATGGTGCCGGCACTGTTTCCTACGAGAAAACAAAATTGCCGGAAGGCAAAGCGGGCAAACGGCCAGCCCCCTAAGAAGGCCGGTGGGAGGGAACATGACGAACCTGGATCAAAGGATCGAGGCCATGCACCGCAGCGACACGCGGATTGCTTGGGCTTTTGTGGTTGGCTTGTGGTGCGCGGTGATTTTCGTGGCGATTGCGACTTGGGATCTGGCCCCGAACGGGACCGCCAGAATCCTGCTGCTGATCGCAGGGGCGGTGATCCTGGTGTTCAACACGGCGGCCATTCTGGCGATGCTGCGGCATTACCGGGAAGACCGCGATTTCATGTATGGGCTGGACATCAAATTCCTTGATGCCGCCCGGGCAGCGCGGAGGTAAGGGCATGGCCAAATACATTCCCCCGGTTCAAAGCAAGGTCAGCCAGTTCATCGACGTGATCGTTCTGATGATCCTGACCTTTGGCGCCCTTTACATCCCGCTGTTCCTTGGCCTTGCGGGTGGGACGAAGACCTCTCCGGAAACGACCGTGGTGCCGACATGGGAAAGTCTGGGCCAGAACGCGACCGAGATCGCCCAGTACAACGCGCTTGGCTTTGCCGACGCGGCAGCGGCGGCCCCCATCATCACGGCACGCTATGACTACGGGTTCTCGCCCGTGGCACTGATCGCGATGATCGTGGTGATCATCGCCTACTACGCCTTGATGCTGAAATTCTCTGAAACCGAATACCGCGAAGTCATCGCGGAAAAATTCGACAAGTGAGGGCGCGATGAGTTTCTGGAATTATGCGGAATATGCGTCCTGGCTGCTGTCGGCCCTGTTCGGGCTGTACATGGTGGTCGATTGGATTCGCACCGACTCAACCTATTCGGAAGAGGTTCTGACATCATCCCGCGAGGGTGAGTTGGAAGCGATGACCGAAGAACAGCATCACGGGTGAATGACATGGCAGATTTTGACATCACCTCGAAAGAACGCGACGGGATGGGGCCGCATGGCGTGAACGTCGGCCTCTTGCGCGTGCTGGGTCCGGCCCATGTCTGGGCCTTGGGCGTCGGCATTGTTCTGGTGGGCGAATACATGGGCTGGAACTTTGCCGTCGGCAAAGGTGGGGCCTATGCGGCGCTGATCGCCTGCTGGTTCGCCGGTATTCTTTACACCTGCGTCGCCATGATCGACTCTGAGGTCACCTCGACCGTCGCAGCGGCCGGCGGGCAATATACCCAAGCCAAACATATCGTCGGGCCGCTGATGGCGTTCAACGTCGGCCTTTATCTGGTGTTCGCCTATACCATGCTGGAGGCGGCCAATGCGATCACCGCAGGCTATCTGATCAGCCAGGTCGCCGCGATGACGGGCTTTGCCGGGACGCTGGACCAGCGCCCCTTCATCGTTCTGTCGATCATGTTTCTGGCATGGCTGAACTATCGCGGTGTGCTGGCGACGCTGACCTTCAATCTGGTGATCACCGCCATCGCCTTCGTTGCCATCATCATCCTGTTCCTTGCCACATCCGGCATTTTTGGCGCCAGTGTGATGCACCATGCCGACCTGATGAGCGGCCCTGCCGCATTGCCTTACGGCTGGATCGGCGTGCTCGCGGCGATGCATTTCGGGCTTTGGTACTACCTGGGCATCGAAGGCACGACGCAGGCCGCCGAAGAAGTCCGCTCCCCCGCCCGCGCGCTGCCCTTCGGCACGCTCGCCGGGATCATGACCCTGCTGATTGCGGCGACGCTGACCTGGTACATCTGCGTCGGTCTTCTGCCGTGGGAGTTTCTGGGTGACGGCGTGAACGGCTCTGTCGCGCCGCTGTTTGATGCCGCCCGCCTGACCGGGTCCAATCCGCTGATCTGGCTGCTTGGCGTGGGCACCCTGTTCGCCACCTTGGCGAGTGCCAACGGCTGCATCAATGACGCCTCCCGCGCCTGGTTTGCGCTGGGTCGGGACAAGTATCTGCCAGGTTGGTTTGGCGCCGTCCACCCGCGGTTCCGCACGCCGTATCGGTCGATCATCTTTCTGGTGCCGATCGCCTTGGCCTTCGCCCTGAAAGCGCCGCTTGATCAGGTGGTGACCTTCTCGATCCTGTCGGGCCTGTTGGAATACACCTTCATGCCGCTGAACATGATCCAGTTCCGCAAGAAATGGCCGATGGGCAGCATCAAGCGCGGGTATGAGCATCCGTTCCACCCGCTGCCTTCGGTGGTGCTGCTCGGCCTGTGCTCCATCACCTTCTTTGCGGTGTTCCTGGGCTACGGCACGCAACTGGTCGCGATGATCGCGTTCTACATCATCGCGTCCTTGTGGTTCCACTTCTGGCGCTATCGCTTCGTGAACCGGGGCGCGCAATTCACCATGCCCTGGCCCCGCCCCAAAGGCTATTGAGCCATCGAAATCCCCGGCATGGCCCGCTGCTTCGGCGGGCCATTTGCTTCTGAAAGGCGCAGGCGTTGATCCCATCCCTTCTCGGCGCGGTGATGTTGGCCGCGTTTTGCGGCCTGTTGTGGCAGAACCGGGCTGCGTTCGGCCAGCGCCGCATCGCCCGGGCGGCCTATTTCGACGAGGTGGCGCCCTTGTTCCAAAGCCTGACCCGGCGGGTCGAACCATCTGGCTTCACGCGCCTGTCGGGCCTGTGGAACGGATTGCGGTTTGACCTGCAGGCCGTGCCCGACACCCTGACCTTTCGCAAGTTGCCGACCCTGTGGGTCATGGTCACCCTGACCGAAAGCGTGGCGGTGGCGGGGGAAGTGCATGTCATGATGCGCCCGACCGGCAGTGAGGTCTTCTCGCACTACGGCCTGATGCCCGACGGGGTGGCGCTGCCTGCAGGCTATCCGGACGACTGCGCCCTGCGCTGTGAAGATCCCTCCCGGTTGCCGCTGAACGTGATCGCCGATGAGGCCGCCTTGTTTCAGGATCGCTCCGTCAAGGAGCTGGTCCTGTCCCCCAAGGGCCTGCGCATCGTCCTTTTGGGCGAAGAGGCGGAGCGGGGGCGATACCTGCTCTATCGCGACGCCGAGATGGGCAGGCGCGCCTTTGCTGCAGCACGGCTCTTGCCCGTTCTGCACCGTCTGACGGCCCTGCATGACCGTTTGAACAAGGAAGCCGCCCATGGCTGAGAAGCGCCCGCCCAACCCCTACCTTGTATTGGCTTCGGCCATCGTCTTGCCGGCGTCCGGTCAAGTCTGGAACGGTTTTCCATTCCGCGGGCTGGTGTTCCTGTTCTTCATGCTCCTCCTCGGCACCTTGACGTTGTTGACCGCCCGGCCCGAGGTGTCCGTGATAGGCAAGCTGGCGGGCGGGATCTTCGTCTATGCGATCTCGATCTTTGACGCCTACAAGATCGCGCGGATCAGATCTGCGATGTGGGTACATCGGCAGGCGCAGGCACCGACTGCGGCAGTGACCAAGTAAATGTGACCGGGCGCTCGCCCTCCCAAGCCTCGAACAAAGGCTGCCCGCAGGACAGGAAGGGCGCGGCTTTGCCGTTGCGAAGCGGGCGGTTGCGGATGAAAAGGCGCACGCGGGTTCCGGGTTCCCGACTGCTCAGAATGCGGCCGATCAGGCCGTCATGGTGGGTCTGCGTCTGGCTTTGCCACCTCAGGCGGTGGTGTCAGCGCAAGCCGTCATCGTATTGACCGGCTGTGGCCTTGCTGGTCCTTTCGCATTGGCGGTGTTAGGTGACGGCTTGTTTTCAGGTTGCGCTGCGGCAACGACATGCGAGGGAGAACAGCAGTGATCAAGGACAGAAGGCGACTGCTTGCAGGTATCTGCGCGATGACGGCCATGGGTTTGGGCGGCAGACCTCTCCTTTCTCAGCCGCAGCAGCGCATTTTGATCATCGGCGCGGGACTGTCGGGGTTGTCGGCGGCAAGGCTGTTGCACGACGCCGGGCATGACGTCACCGTTCTGGAGGCGCGGGCGCGTGTCGGCGGGCGCGTCCATACATCCCGCCTCTGGCCGGACTTGCCAATGGATATGGGCGCAAGCTGGATCCACGGTCCAATTGGCAATCCGATGACAGATCTGGCGAAAGGCGCCGGGGCGCGGGTCATAGGCACCAGCTACGACGCTGCGCTGCTGCTGGGTCCGGACGGCGGCGAGGTCAACCCTGACCTAGGACCTGCCGAGCTTATTCTGACCCGTGCGCTTGCCGCAACCGAGGGGCTTGAACGCGACGTGTCCGTGATGACGGCGATTGAGGCTTCAGCCGACTGGCGCGCAGCATCGCCGCAGGTGCGGCGTTTGGTGCTGTATGTGGTGAACAGCACATTGGAACAGGAGTATTCAGGGTCTGCAAACCTTCTTTCGGCCTGGTACGGGCAGGAGGATGAAGAGTTTGACGGGCAGGATGTGCTGTTTCCAAACGGGTTTGACCAGATCCCGAACTATCTTGCGCAGGGACTGGACATCCGGCTTTCGGCAGAGGTGACCGAGATTTCGCCGGGTCAGGTGCGGCTTGCCGATGGCAGCCGGATCAGCGCGGACAAGGTGATCTGCACCGTGCCCTTGGGCGTGCTGCAATCGGGCCGGATCCGCTTTGCGGAGCCTTTGGCGCGTGATCGGGCAGCGGCGATCGATGGGCTGCGCATGGGTCTTCTGAACAAGTGCTGGCTGCGGTTTGACCGCATCTCCTGGCCCGATGATGTCGACTGGATTGGCTGGCTTGGGCCGCGCCCAGGCTATTGGGGCGAATGGGTATCGTTGGCTCGACCGCTGCAAGCGCCCGTTCTGGTGGGCTTCAACGCGGCCGATCCTGCAACGGCTTTGGAACAGCTGAGCGACCGCGCGACGATCGCCGCCGCGCATGAGGCCCTGCGCGCCATGTTCGGCACGCGCTTTCCCGCCCCCATTTCCGCACAGATCACGCGCTGGGGCCAGGATCAGTATGCCCTTGGCAGTTACAGCTTCAACCCTGTCGGCATCAATCACGATACCCGAAGGTCTCTGGCGGGCCCGGACTATGACGGGCAGCTTTGGTTCGCTGGCGAAGCCACGTCGGCTGAGTACTTCGGAACAACGCATGGCGCGCTCTTGTCGGGGCGCGAAGCGGCCCGCGGGGTTATGGCGCAACCGTAGTATACACCCCTGACTGGCTTCAGAAGCCGTGCCCCCCATGAACCTCTCAGGGTGCGCTGTCGATGTCGAGCATCACGTAGGCCAGGTTGTTGCCGGACCGCTCGACTCTGATGCCATTGTCGGCAACTCCTGCTTTGCCGCCAGTGGCAACCTGCTCAGCACCGGGGCCAACGGCAGCGTCGGTTCGCAGGGCGCAGGGGTCAGCCAGATTACGGCAGGTCATGCGGTCTCGCCCAACCTCACCGCAGGGGCCAGCCTTGCCCTTGGGCGTGTGCAGCAGACTGGGTCCGCCTTTGCTGGCAGCAGCCAGACCGCTGTAAGCCTGTGGTCCAACTACAGCCAGAACGGCAGCTTCAGCACCGGCCTGATGGCACATGCCGCGATCGGCACCGCGCAGGGGTCCGAGACGATCAACCGGGGCGTCGGGTTCGACAATGTGGTTGTGTCGACCGGCACGGCCGATCTGACCTCCAGCGCGGTTCAGGCCAGCCTCAGCTACGGCGTTCAGGCCAAGGGCGGCTGGCAGCTTGCCCCGATGGCGGGGATTACCTGGATGGAAACCAGCCGTGGCGCTTACAGCGAGACCACCGGCGTGTTTCCTGCCAGCTTTGACAAGCTGACCACGCGGTCCTCTTACGCCACCCTCGGGATGAGCGCGCAAAGGCGGATCGACGCGAGGTCCAACGTGTCTCTCGGCGCGGGCGCGGATATCGATCTGAGCGCGGACCACACCAGCCTGAGCGGCACCTCCGACCTGCCGGGGATGACCAGCTTCACTGTCACCGACAGCCTGAGCCGCAACAAGGTGCGCCCCTACGTCGTTGCCGGATACAGCTACAGCCTCTCTGCGCATTCCACGCTGGGCGGAAGCCTGCAGGTCGCGGCCCCGGTCTACGGCAATACCGCTCAGGTCAATCTCGGTGTCAAATACGCCATATCGTTCTGATGGACCGGACGCCTCCCTTGTGGGGGCGTCTTTCGCCTCCCTTGGGGCCTTGAGACTTGAGACATGAGACTTGCGGTGGCGTCTCCTCGATGATGGCCGCCGAGGCCGTCAACAGCGGCGTCGGGCGAGTGCCTCCCTTCACCTGCCGCGACCCGATGCCTGTCAACAGGATCGTGAGAGCCCAGACGGACCCTGGGTGAGTCGCTAAGGGCCATCGGTGGAGTTTTGGTCACGGGTGTTGCCCAGACACCCTGATAGCGCCGTAGCGCGTCAACCAGTTTGTCCGCCGGCCATGGTGGTTGTCGCTCAACAGGCAATCAACGATCATCCAATCTCTCAACGCCGGGCCCGCGTCCTGATCGGTGTCGATCCCAAGACCGTGCGGCGTGAACACCCGCCCGACAACCCGGAGATCCGTCTGGAAATGCACAAGATCGCCGAGAAGCGGCGCCGGTTTCGCTATCGGCGCATTTGTATCATGCTCGAGCGTAAGGGCATGGTGATGAACGAAAAGAAGCTCTGCCGCATCTACCGGGAAGAAGGGCTGTCTGTGCGGCGCCGTCGTGGCCGCAAAACGGGCGTGTGGCAGCCGCACGCCGATGCCGGTGCCGTTGCTATTGAACCAGCGCTGGTCGCTGGACTTTCTTTCTGACACGTTTGGGGACAGCCGGAAGTTCCATACCCTGGCCGTCAACGACGATTGCTGCGGTGAAAACCTCACCCTGGTCGCCGACACCAGCATCTCAGGGGCCAGGGTCGCACGAGAGCTGGACGCTCTTGTCCGGATCTATAGGAAGCCCGCCTGCATAGTCAGTGACAATGGCACTGAGTTCACCAGCAAGGCAATTCTGAAGTGGGCTAACGAAAACGGCGTCGAGTGGCATTGCATCGACCCCGGAAAGCCGCAACAGCACGGCTACATCGACCCGTTCAATGGCAGTCTGCGCGACGAATGCCTCAACGAGGAGATCTTCGACAGTCTGGCGGATGCCCGCCGAACGCTGGCACTGTGGCGCTACGACGACAACAACGTCAGGCCACATTCATCGCTTGGCAACCAGACTCCCTCGGACGCGCGCCGAGCGCTTGAGCAATCTGAGGGCTCTGCGCCCGCCGCGCTTGCCCAACCCGAAACCGATGCTTATCAAACCCTTGGACTCTCATTATGACTGAGGGACGATTGGGGGGGCAGGTCACCGGGAGCGAACTCCACCGCCCGGATGTCCGAAGGGGCCGTCTCCATGGCCAGATGGACCTTGCGCCACTGGCGCCGGCCCTGAATGCCGTGCCTGTCCGGCGCCGCGTTGTCGCTGGGCCCGCTCGTCGTGCGGGGGCGGGCGGATCAGGGCTTCGTCATCCACCCTATCTGACCGTCTGGATTCACAAGGTGAACCGTCCATGGTCAGAGTTGTGCAACAACGCCCGTCACATGTCTTGTGCTTGATGAAAGCGGCACGAGTATCGAGTGCATTGTGGGGTTTGGAAGCCTGCCACGGCGAAAGCCAAGTCCGTTATGGCTTTTCCACCGGCTTTGACCGCATCCGCGTCACCGTTTCGCGCTCGGCCCGGCGGCAGGCCACGGGAGGCAGGCCGCGGGCGATCAGGTCGAGGTCTTCCAGCACACGCGTTCCGATTTCGCGAAGCGCGAAGCTCAGTGCTCCGGCGCGGTGGGGCGAGAACAACATGTTCGGCACGCTGCGGATCGGGTCCTGCAGCGGCAAGGGTTCGACGGGGAAGACGTCGGTCGCGACGCGGATGCGACCGGAGCGTGCGGCCTCGGTCAGGGCGGGGAAATCTGCGGCGGCAGCGCGGCTCATCAGCAGCAGCATGGCACCCGGCTGCATAAGGGCCAGAGCGCGGGCGTCGATCATGCCGACGTTGTCGGTGGTTATGGTGGCCATGACGAAGACGAACCGGTTCTCGGCCAGCAGCTGGTCGAAGCCCACGGGGTGCACGCCCAGACGGCGCAGGTGACCTTCGGGAAGCCAGGGGTCGAAGACCTGAACGCGGGGGGCGAAGGGGTGCAGCAGCCGGTGCAGCGCCCGGCCAAGGTCGCCAAAGCCCACGATGCCCACGGTGGACCCTGCGAGGAGTTCCGATTGCCTGTTGCCCTCGAACAGCCACTTCTCTTCACCCCGCAGGAAAGCCGCGTGTTCACCGTGGATGTTGCGGGCGAGGCTTAACGCCATGCCAAGCGCCATTTCGGCCACCGGGGCGGCAAAAACGGCACCCGGGGCCAGCACGTGAATGCCACGGGCAAAGCACGCGTCGTAGTCGACATTGGGCAAGAAGTTCGTCTCGACATTGAAGATAACCCGCAGGTGGGGTGCCATGCCCAGCCGGTCGCCCCCCATCGCCTGCTGGGAGATCAGGACTTCGGTCTGCGGCAGGTGGCGGGCATAGAATGCATCGCGTTCCTCGCCCTGCCATTCGATGACGCTATGGTTGGCGCGCAAATATGCCAGTTCGGTGGCCGAGAAGATTTCCTCGGTGGCGCGGGGGTCGGGGTCGTAGAGGATATGCATCATGCGTCCCTTAGCAGGTCTGTGCGGCAGGGCACCCGGCGGATTGCCCCCGCCTCGCCCCTGATGTCGATGAAACCGTCACCGGGCACGATGTCGGCCACGCCTTCGCCGGAGGGCCAGGCGATGGCGCCGATGACGTGACGCACCTCGGTCACGCCCCCCAGGTGCAGGGCGGAGGGGCCGGACAGGTCGGCCTCGGTCGACAGGCTCAGCATATGGCCGGTGGCCCCTTCCTCGACGCCAAGACAGCCCACATGGCGGCCGGACCACGGGGCATAGTCTCGGCCTCCGTTCGAGTGCCAGAGCATTGTCATGGGCAGGTCATGGGCGTTGCGGAGAGAGAGGTACAGGTCCCCCTCGGCGGGGCGGGTCACGGCGGTCCAGCCCAGCCAATGGCCGTGGGCCTCAACGCCCATAACGAAGTCCTCATGCCGGGGGTTCCATGGATAGCGGGTCAGGTCGCAGGGGCCATTGGTGCCCGGAAAGATTTGCAGGTCAGCGCTTTGTGCGGGGTAAAGCAGGGCAGAGCGGCCACGAGCGGGGTCCGTCTCTTGCGGGTTCGCGGTGGTCTCCCACCGGCGCTTGGGCGAGGTGCGGATCAGTCCGCCGTGGCGCAGCGCGACATTGGCATGGTTTGACACCGGCATGCGGCCGGTGCCGCCGATGAAGACGTGGCGCTGGTAGACGAAGGGGTGGCCATCCTCCACTGCCAGTTCCTTGACCAGCGTCGCGCCGCGCACCGGGCGGGACAGCACGGCCCGCAGGGTGCCATTGGCATGGGCCACCACCGTCCACGGCGCGTTGGCGGGCCAGCCGTGCATGGGTGAGCCCTCTTCGGACATCGCGAAGGGGGCGCAGAAGAAATCCCCACCCAAGGTTGCGATATGGGGCGCGGCTGTGGGCGGCATCGCCTCAGCCGTGCCGACCCATGGGGCGCGGTGCAGTGGGGCGATGCTTTGGCCGCCGTCTTGCACCGTAAAGCCGTCCAGCAACCCGGTGCTGGCGTCAAAGCCGAAGCTTATGCCTTCTGCGCGGGTCTGCATCACAGGGCCAGATGCTCACCGGTGATGACATCCTCGACATCCTGGATCGAGGATGTGGCAGGGCGCAGGTCATCCGCCACCACGGTGCCGCGCCGCATCACCACCATGCGGTCGACGACCTGAAAGACATGGTGGATGTTGTGGGCGATGAAGATGCAGGAATGGCCCGTATCGCGCGCCTCACGCACAAAGCGCAGAACGCCTTGGGTTTCAGCCACGCCAAGGTTGTTCGTGGGTTCGTCGAGGATGATCAGGTCGCTGTCGAAATACATGGCGCGCGCAATCGCCACCGCCTGCCGTTCGCCCCCCGATAGCGAGCCGATCGGCGTGGTCGGCGGGATGTTCTTCGATATGCCGACCCGGCGCAGCAGGTCAGCCGCCACCGCGTTCATGCGGTCCTGATCCAGCCGGCCCATGAAGCCCGGCCCCGTTGTCAGCTCGCGCCCCAGAAACAGGTTGCGGGCAATGGACAGCATGGGGACAAGTGCGGAATCCTGATAGATCGTCTCGATCCCGGCGTCGATGGCATCGTTGGTCGAGGTCATCACGATCGGCTTGCCCTTGATCCGGATCTCGCCCGAGGTATAGGGCACGGCGCCGGACAAGACCTTGATCAGGGTGGATTTTCCAGCGCCATTGTCGCCCAGCAGGCCCACGATCTCGCCCTTGCGGATCGTCAGGTTCACGTCGCGCAGGGCATGGACGCGGCCGTAGTATTTCTCGATGTGGTGCATTTCCACCAAAGGGGCTTCGGTCATGGTCAGGTCCCCGTGTTGTGCCGGCGTTCCAGCCCGGCATGCAGAGCCATCATGCCAAGGATGATTGCCCCGATGAAGATGTTGTAGGCCAGACCCGGCACGCCGATCAGCACGATGCCGTTGCGCATCAGCCGCAGGATCAGAACGCCCAGCACGGTGCCAGCGATTGTGCCGCGCCCGCCGGTCAGCACGGTGCCCCCGATCACCACCATGGCGATCACCTCTAGCTCATACCCCGCGCCGGAGTTGGGGTTGGCGGCAGAGACGCGGATCGAAGAGATGATGCCGGCGAAGGCCGCCATCGCTGCGGACATCATGAAGAGGGTGACCTTGACCCTTTGGGTCGGCACACCCCGGTTGCGCGCCGCACTGGGGTTGCCGCCGGTTGCCTGAATCCAGTTGCCAAAGCGCGTGCGGGTCAAGAAATAATGGCTCAGCGATGCCAGCAGGATGAACCAGATCAGGCTCATGTAGATGCGCAACCCGCCGATGTAGAAATCGCCCACCAGAACTTGGGACAGCCACTGGTCATGCGCATCCCAGGTGCGTTGCGGAAAGCCATCGGTCAGCCACAACGCGCTGCCGCGCACCACCAGAAGCATCCCCAGTGTAACCAGAAACGACGGGATGCCCAGTCGGGTGACAAAAAGGCCCGAGACCAGCCCGATGCACACGGCGATCAACAGGGCCACGATGAACGCCGCAGGCAGCGGCAAGAACCCGGCGTTGAAGAAGGTCCACATGATCACGGGGGAAAAGCCAAACACCGATCCGACAGACAAATCGAACTCGCCCGCCGTCATCAGCAGCGTCATCGACAGGGCGATCAGGCCAAGTTCCACCGTGAAGGTCAGCGCATTGCCGATGTTGTTGAGCGAGGCAAAGGCCGGGTTGATCGAGGTGAACACCACGATCATCAGCACCAGCAGCACCAGCGGGCCGAACTCTGGCTTGGCGATCAGAAACCGGACGATCCCCAGTGCGGGAGGATGCTCCGTGGGGGTGGTGCCCTGCTCGGTCATGACGGGTCCTGCGAATAAGGGGAAAGGGTCCGCCCGCATTTGCCTGCGGGCGGACTTGGTGCCGGAACGGGAAGGTTTACTTGCCGCCCATGATCTTGGCGTAGAGCGGGGCCCTGTCCTTTTCATACAGCGCGCCGGTGATGATGTTGAAGCCGACCGGAATGCCGTTGGTTTCCATCAAGAGCGCGGACAGGCACATGTACGAGGTGGCTTGCGGGTCCTGCCACATGCCGGCGGCGACGTAGCCATCGGTCACTTCGGAGGTGGTGTCGAGCGAGTTGCCCCAGCCCACGACCGGAATCTCTCCGGCCTTGACGCCAGCCTGATCCCAGACCCGCTTGACCGAACCGGTCACCATGTCGCCCAGACCGATCATCGCCTTGATCTTGGTGCGATTGGCGGTGACGTAGTCGGTCATGCGGTTGATGACCTCTGCCTGATCAAGCGTGGCGTCGGTGACTTCCCAAGTGATGTTCAAAGGCTTGAAGACTTCGGCAATGCCCTTTTCTTCCTCGACCCCATAAGATGCGCCCGGCACTTCGACCGGCATCCAGACGAAATCGCCCTCTTTCACCATCTTGTGGTCAACCAGATACTGCGCCCAGAGGTGGCCCACATGCAAAAGGTCGCCGCCGACATAGGCGTTCCAATTCGGCGCGCTGTCGGGGGTGTTGAAGTTGACGATGGGAATACCTGCGGCGCGCGCCTCTTTCACCACGTCGACCATCGAACCCGGATCGGGGCTGGTCGAGCAGATGCCGTCAGCCTTGGCCGCGATGGCAGAGCGGACCGCTTCCTGCTGGCTGGGCACGTCGCCCGAATAGAACGAGGTGTTGACCTTGTTGCCGGTCTCTTTCGCCCAGGCTTCCGCGCCTTGCAGGAAATAGGTCCAGACCGGGTCTGCCGGGCCGCCGTGGGAAATCCAGTAGAATGTCTTGCCCTCGGCGCTGGCCATGCCAACGGTTAGGGCCATCAGGGCGACAGCCCCCATGAATGAACGTTTCAACATGTGCTTCTCCTCCTCCGTAGTGCGTCAGGCACAATGCCGGACGTCGTTATGGGTTGCAGAACAGTGACAGACGTTCCGTCACGCGCAGACAAACGCGCGGTGGAGACCCGTCTCGTGCAAATCGTCGCGAGAGCGCCGGGCTCTTGCCGGGCTGCGTCGGGCCCCTCACTGCGTTGCGCGGCATGTCGGTATACCCGGCCGCCGCCAGACCACGCTTGATGTCAGAGGCAGCCGCGTGCCCCGTTTGGGAGTAATCGCGCGCCGGAACCCGTTCAGCTCCGGTCGCAGTCATCTGGTGGTGCCTCTGCCGCTTGTCGGAAGTGTCATGGCGTCCTCCTTACGAGGGTCCTTGGCTGTGCGCGGGGAAATGCCCCTCCAGCGGTGGACTCACCCGCATCTTCCGGCATGCGTCAGAATGTCACAACAGCGGTTTGCATCAGATCACATCAAAATCGACTGATGGTTCCCCGGCGTGACAGCGCCCCGATGCCTGTGCTAGGCAGCAAAGGCACGACAGGGGACGACCATGGGCAAGACCACGATCATCGACATTGCCCACAGTGCAGGCGTCTCGACCGCTACAGTGGACCGCGTGCTGAACGGGCGCGTCGGCGTGTCTGCCGCAAACCGGCACCGGGTCCTGCAGGCGGCGCGTGATCTCGGCTATCTACCTTTCGAGGGCATGGTTCCCTTGCCCTCGCGGCCCGTGCATCTGGAGTTCTTCATCCCCTTTCTGCAAAACGGCTTCATGGCCGAAATGGCAGAGAGCATCCGTGCCTTTTCCGCCAATCTTCCCCTCGTCGCCTCCTGCAATGTCCGCGCCTTGGAGGGGTTTGGTCCCGAAGTCCTGTTGCCGGCCTTGGAAGGCCTTGCCCTCAAGACCAGCGGTGTGGGCCTTGTCACCGTCGACCACCCCAAATCGCGCGAGGCGATCCGGCGCATCTGCGAGGCCGGCGTGCGTGTCGTCACCATCGCGTCGGACGTGCTGGCCACGCCGCGCTCGGCCTATGTGGGCGTGGACAACACCATCGCCGGTCGCACAGCGGCGCTGATCATGGGGCGGATGGCGGGGGCGGCCTCCGGATCGGTCGGCCTGTTTCTCGGCTCGCGGGCCTACAACGGACATCAGGGGCGCGAATACGGCTTCCGGGCCTTGCTGGAACATGATTTTCCGGACCTGACCCTACTGCCGGCCGTCGAAACCGGAGAAGACCGCGAACGCTCCCGTGCGGCGATGACGGCACTTTTGCGGTCCACCCCGGATCTGGTCGGCATTTATTGCGTCGGCGCAGGCCGCACCGGCATCGTGCGCGCGCTGCAAGAGGCCCGTCCGGCCAAGCGGCCCTTCGTGATCATGCACGACCTGACGGACAGCACCCGGGCATGGCTGGCAGAGGATCAGATCGATGTCGTAATCGACCAGAACGCACGTCTGGTCGGCGAACAGGCCGTCGTCCGCCTGCTGGGCGCCATTGCCGCCAGCACACCCTTGCTGACCTTGAAAGATATCGAGCCCCGGATCGTGCTGCGCGAGAACATTCCGATCCGTTGAAGATGCCGAGTTTCGGCAGCCTCCTGCTCGGCCGTCCCGGTCAAGTTTTCGGCGACAGGAAAAGTCCCAGCTTTGGTTGAACCGTTTCGCTGCAAGATTGGTGATTGGACAATGGGGGCAGCCGCAACCCTGTGTGACAGGGACTCCGGAACGGTCGCGAGGAAGATTCTGTTTGGCGGTGATGATGTAGGTCTGTTTTGCGCTTTCCAAGGCCGACGCCAGCATTGGGTCCGGCCCCGTCGTTTCGGCGTGAGGTGATTTCGGGCATGCCGCCCTGCTTCTGAGTTTGCATGAGTTTGGCAATGGAGCCCCAAAATGAGCGCCAGAAGGAGGTTCGCGGTCGCAAGGGCGTTTCACGCGTTGAGGTTCTGGATGGCCCGACAGGTCGGCGTCGTTGGCCCGGTGACGTGAAGCTTGGCTCAGTCAGTGACATCAAGAGCACTCGCCTCTATCAGCAGGCTCCCTGCGCGTCGGCCTTCGGCGTCCTTGCTGCCCCGTCGCGCGGGAAGGCCAGGCGCACTGGGGTCTTCGGACTGTCGGACGCGAAGAAGCCCAGCCGGACGAGGTCGCTCACCGTCTTGCGGGCTGTGACCGGGAAAACATCACTGCGACGGGCCAAGTACCAATTGGCGAGGATATTCTCTATTTGTAAACCTCCCGTCGATCCCCGAACTGCCGCACACGTCTGCGCCATGCAAGGTAGCTGCCACGTCGCAGACTTTGCCGCATCAATGCCTTCACTGCGTCCTGATCAAGGCCGTGCAGGGCTCTGATCTGCTCAAAGCTGGCATGGTCGCTCAGCGCCATCTCGATGATTTCGCTCAGCGTCGCAGGGTCTGGAACAAGTCTGGCCATGGGCCTGGACTTGTCTTGGCTGTCGACCTTTTCAAGTGGCTTTGATTGAACAAAAGCCCTCAGCACCTGCACGCAGTTGAAAATCGGTCGTTAGAGGTCGCGGGTGACAAAGGCGTTGCCCACTGCTCGCGTTCGGCCCTCTTTTCCGATGACCAGAAACGCCCGGCCCAACAAATGTGCTTCGGGCTCGATATGCATTTGTGCACAGCGGGCAGATGACATAGACGGCCTCACAAGTTGAAAGTCCTCACATGATCAATCCCGCGACGACCGGCCTGGTGCCGGTGGTGTCTGTCGTCATACCTCTCTACCAGAAAGTGCGTCATATCGCGGTCGCGCTTTCGGTCGCCTACAGGTCGTGTCGTCAGGCGAACGCCGCTTTTGAACTGGTCGTGGTGGATGATGGCTCAACCGATGGCTCGGGCGGCGCGGTGCGAGACTGGGCTGCAGCGGATCCGGCTCACTCATCGGCCATTCGTCTCATTCGGCAAGAAAACCGAGGTGCGGCGGCAGCCCGCAACACCGGTTGGACAGCCGCACGTGGTGAGGTCATCCTGTTTCTGGACGCAGACGACACCTGGGCTGACCACCACGTTTCAGAGATGTTGGTTCTTATGGCGGAATTCCCCACAGCGGTGCTTTACGCAGATGCCTGGGAAGAGATTTCCGCCAACTTCAACGAAAAACAGCATGATTTCGGGATCGGTTCTGATCGCCGGGGACCGCTGTCCTGCTTCTTCGAGACGATGAGTTCCGGCCCGATGATCGTTTCGTCAAGTACGGCGGGAACCTGGAAACGATGCTTGGTCGAGAGCGACGGATTTCCGGAAGGCGTCCACTTCGGTGAAGACAAGATCGGCTGGGGCCGTCTGGCGCTTTTGGGCGATGTTGTCTGGTCACCTCGCATCGGCGCAGTCTGGGACAAATCTGCGGACAACAGAAGCGACAAGGACCTTGGCGCACCACCCCGCACTGCGTGGCGTGATTTCCTCTTGGCAGCTCTTGCTGGCGCTGAGCTTTCGACAACCACACGGCGCAACATTCGAACGGCAGTCGCCGTGGAAAATGCCTGCCTCAGGGGGCAGATCGCACTGTTCAGCAAAGAAACGCCTGCCCTTTTTGCTGAGGCTGGCTAAGGGCTGGCTGTTGAACGCTGCGAGCCAAGTCTGGCCCAGACCAGTGGCGAGCACGACGAGACCGCGGCGCATTCCATGTTCCCGCGTATCGGCAAAAGCTGTCAGCGCCGCACGCTGGATCTCGTGCGGCTCAGGGACGGGAATGCTGGACTCAACGGCAAGCAGCAGTTGTGTAGACGCCGGCAACGGCAGCTGGAGCCGACGCGCGCAATAGAGCGTGATCCACTCGTCGGTCAGAGGCATAGCCGGCGGATGCTCGAGCAGCTTCTCGAACGCGGTTTCCACTGCGTCTGCGGCGTCTTCCTAGTGCAGGCCCCATTCAACGCCTGAGGTCAGCGCGGTCTGCGACAGGTTCGATGACCCGACAATCGCCGCGCCCGAGCGATCAGCAGCACGAACGACCCAAGACTTCAGATTGACGCTGCCCGCACTTCATTTTGTTGCCCGTGAATGTGATTGGCTCCGGGATCAGGCATCAAACGGCTTACTTGCGTGTCCAGTAGGTCGAGTTCGAAATCGGCGTTCGCCACGACTGAACACGGAAGGGCTCGTTGCCGGCAACCGCAGTCGTGGTCAAATCCCTTTACCGACGAAGCAACCAATACGCGTCTCCGGCGTTTGAAATGGCGACAAATCGAAACCGATGCAACGCGTGCGGTGCTTTCGAGAAGCGTGTGCCGGGTTGTCAAGCAGGGCACCGGCTCTGGAAAAGATCTGGAGATCGTCATGACCATTCGCACCGTCGGGCCAAGTTCCGAATATGTCACCATCGCCGCTGCGATGAATGCCGCCGGACCAGGTGACACCATTTCTCTGCAGGCCGGCTACAGTAACGAAACCGCGACCGTGGCCTTCAGCGGCATGACAATCTACGGCCAAGCCAGTTCACACGGCATCGTCTTGCACCTTGGAGCCGCCATTGCGAGTGTCACGATGACAGGGCAGGCCCCGTTTGATCTGCGTGACGCAGCCGACGGAAATGGCATCATCGGCAATGCCGGCAGCAACCACATAACCGTCAGCGGAGGTGTTGACGCCGTGGACGGCGGGCTTGGGGTGGATCGCCTGATTGTCGACTATCGCCACGCTACAGGTGCCGTCATGGGAGACAGCACATCACACGTAAGCGAGGCCGGCGGCGGCGGGCGCAGCGTGACGATCACGGATGGCACTTTCGAACACGTCACCATCCTGACGGGCTCGGGTGCCGATACCATCACCACGGGCGCAGGCAATGACATCATTAAAACCGGCAGTGGAGCGTCGACCGTGTCGGCCGGACAAGGTTTTAATTTTATCTCTGGCGGGGGAGGTTCGGATACCATCACCGCCCTTGATGGCGGAAACCGGGTCTATGCCGGCGATGGCGCCAACACCGTTACAACCGGCGGCGGGCGCGATCTTATCTTTACAGGAAAAGGCGCCGATACGATCGTCGCGGGCGGAGGAGCAGACAATATCTACCTGCGCGGCGGTGCCGACACGGTTGACGCCGGGGCGGGGAATGACCGTCTGCACATCAACTATGCCGCAATGACATCAGACGTGACGGGAGGCATCACTGGCGGCGTTCTGGCCAGTGGCTACATTGGGCACATCGCTGACAGTCTTGGAAACACAGTGGACTTTCAGCGCGCCGAAAGCTTCACCATCACGACAGGAGCTGGAAATGACTCGCTGATCACGGGCTCGGGCGCAGATGTCTTGCACGGCGGCAACGGGCGCGATCAACTCAGCGGTGGCAAATGCAACGATCAGCTCTTCGGCGATGCTGGCGGCGACCGGCTTCGCGGTGGTCTGGGGAATGATGTCTTGACGGGGGGCGGCGGTGCCGATGTTTTTGTGTTCGGGAACATTCGGGAAACCGGCGTTGGGGGCGGCCATGACATGATCCGCGATTTCGAGGCCGGATCCGACCACATCAGTCTCCTTGGGATCGACGCAAACTGGAATCTTGGCGGCAATCAAGCCTTCCATTTCATCGGCTCGGCGGGTTTCACGTCCATCGCAGGACAACTTCGCTTCGCAGACGGCTTGATCACAGGCGATGTGAACGGTGACGGACATTCCGATTTCACGATCGAACTTGGCGTGGTGCCTGGCCTGTCGGGGCACGATTTCTGGCTCTGACAAAGTGTTCCTGTCGGAAAGCCTGTCGGATCAGGCTGGCTCTCCGAGCGAAAGGTCACAGGTGGGAACGGTGCGCCGAGACCCGCCCTTGCAATTGGACTGAAATGCAGGAATCGATCGTGTCCCCGGGGCGTGGTGTAGGTTCCGTCTGAGGTGGTCACAGGCGATCTCCGGGCAGGTCTGGTTGCCTACACCAACCCGAAACCGGAGGGACGACCGATGACCGACGATATGCCGAACCTGCGGGCGCTTGTTCAGAAGACGCCTGATGCTGACCTTTTCCGCGAGATGATTGGCTTTGCGGCCGAACGGCTGATGGCGTTGGAGGTTGGCGCTGTGACAGGTGCTGCCTGTGGCGAGAAGGACCCCGGTCGGAAGGCGCACCTCCCAGCGTGTCCTGCGCAGTGCAACATTTCAATGTGGCAAAGACATGGGGACTGGATCATCCCTGAACAAAATCGCGCCTCGTCATAGGTGCGGATGACAAAGGCATGCACGCGGCGGTGCTAACCATTTCGCACGACGTCCCGCAACCTTTGCACAGGAGAACGCAATGTCCACCGCACTGCAAGCCGCCGCGCTGATGACCCTCCACCCGGCAACGCCTGACCAAGCCGAGGCCGCCGAGGATGCCTATTACCGCAGGAATGCAACGGCAGTGCCCGCCGGATTGTTTGTGGTGCTGTGCGCCCTCCGCAGTCGCCTCACAGCCTTCACCCGCGCAGCGACACCTTCCCGTTTCGCGGCGCCCGTCAAGTCGCTGTGATGTCCCGCGCCCTTGGCCCCGTTTCCCGTGCTAGAGTTGCGCTTGATATCCACGAACGAGGCGAGCATGCCAGAAGTCCGCGCCACCGATCACGCTGCCATCATCGCGGTCATCGAACGCGAAACCGCCGCCTACTTCGCCAAGGACTATCAAGCCTGGGCCGCCTGCTGGATTCAAAGCGAGCAGGCTTTGCTGCGCAATTGGGCCGCCCATACCGGCTTGGGGATCGTCAGCGGATGGAATTCCATCTCGACCATGTTTGCTGCCGCAATGCTGGCTTTCCCAGAACCGATGACTGGGGCTGTCACTCGGGACTGGGACCGGTTCGAGATCGGCGGCGATCTCGCTTGGGTGACGTTTGACCAGCACACTCCCCCAAGCGACGATCCGTTTGAAGTGTCGGGCGTGCAACATGAAATGCGCATCCTACAATGCCGGGCGGGAGAGTGGAAACTTCTGTGCGTCGCCACTCTCAAGCCCTGGTCGCAGGTCATGCGAAGCCCTGCGATCCATGTAGACGCCAAGGCACGCGTGCTGTGGACAAACGCGGCTGCCACGAGGAGCCTCGTCGGTCATCCTGGCCTGACCATCAGCGCCGGCCGGTTGCGCGGCACCAACCGTTTTGCCGACAAGGCACTGGAGGCAGCGATTGCCTGGGCGGCCGGCAGCTACGGATATATGCAAAAACACGTCTCTCTGCGCAGTGGCCGTGCCGTGAACGGCGCCGTACCGGTTCTGTTGGGCGCTGACCCGTCCACGCCCGGCACTACATGCTGGGTTCAGGACCAAGACGGAGCAATTCTGGTGTCGTTCGATGATGCCGATGTCTTGGACCGGCGCCTTCATGCCGCCCGCGGCATCTTCGGCCTGTCACCCGGACAGCACCAGTTGGCGCGCATGATTGCCGAAGGCAAGGATCTGGCACAGGTCGCAGCCGAGAGAGCGGTTTCGATCAACACTGTCCGGACGCAGTTACAGCGGATGTTCGACAAGGTCGGGGTGCGCAATCAGGCGGCCTTGCTGCGCGTCCTCTTGAGTGTCGGTCCACCAGCTGCGTGAACTTCCGGTTCGGTGACGTCCATGTCGTCGCCGGCTACGATCCGGAGGCGACCACCCCGGCCAAGAAAGTCTCGAAGCCACGGTTCGATCAATGCGACACCAGATGTCATGGCAAAAGCCACCGCGAGATCGACCTGTTCTGCGCTGTCGATGTCGTGCGTGATCAGGGGCAAGAGCGGATCAAGACCGCCTGTCGTCAAACGTGACGTTGTCTCGGTCGTCAGGCGCAGGTGGAAATGCCCGTGCTCTTCGGACGCAGCAAAACCTTTCGCGCCTGCCGCAAGTGCCTCACCCAGTCTTGCCAGAAGCCCGAACTGATCCGCGGCGGTCAAGTCATTCCAAGACCCAACATGCCGCGGCGCAGCCATATGATCAGCGGGTGAAAGGCCGATCTTGCATGACAACGGCAGAAATTCCGGGATTGAACATCACCACGTCAACCAACGGCGCTGTCTTGTCCATGCTCTGCCGGTGTGTCGCTCACGCTGATAGTCTGCTTGTATCATGATGCGCCCACAGATACCTTGAACCGCTGGACGTCTGTGTCGCACCGTCTGGTCATCACGGAAAACCCAGTGCCTTGTTTTCCCTGTTGGGACTTTCGTGTTTGCGGCACCCTGAAATGTAAAACCAGCGGTAAGTTAGGGAAAACGATTGGGGTGTTTTGGGGTGAAATGGTTTTAAATATGCAAGATATCTGATGTGAATGGAAAACGATTTTGAGGGGCACGGAGCATATTTGGCGCCAGATTTGCCAGTCCTGAAAACGATTTCGCCCTTGAGGTAAGACCTTTCGGACTCGTCTGAAAACAGATCGCGCGGGTAGTCAACGCAACGGATGCATCGTCTACTGTTTCAAACATGAATTCGACGCATCTTCAGTACTCAGGCTGCGTGTTCAGGGCCTGTTCAAGATGAGGGCATACCGTTCGGGGATCGCGATTTCCAAGGTTGCTGCCGTCGCCATACTCCCGGCCTGTTCTGCGATCACGTCGCCCATCTGCTTGCGCTGCAATCCTTGCAGGGTGTCGACGCGTTCGACTGCGGATCGGATCAGCCTTTGCGCATGCAGCCTCAGCGCTGGCGCAAAACGTGGGAAGCTGAGGTTCAAGACCATTGCGTTGGGGTCTGCCTGGCAGATCTCGTGCGCAGTGATCGCAGTGCCTCGCTGAAGCTTTGTCGACATCGACGTCGATTGCGCGCTGTTTCGTCTTGTTGATCAGGTTCTTGGCCTTGAGACTGATTTGCGTGACCCGCTAACCTGGCGGGGTGGTGAGCTTCGCGGTCCGGTCTAGCACGGTCAGATACCCTTTCGCAGCTGCAGCATAGCCGCCTGTATCGTGCGCGATCGCCGTCTTGTAGGCGGCACGCGCCTCATCAACCCGGTTCAGCGCGGCCAGAGCCTGACCCTCGATCAGCCAGGCTTCTGCGTTGTCCGGCTCAACTGCTACCACCAAAGCCGACTCTGCCCGCGCCTCTTCGGACCGGCCCAGCGACAGGAGGATATCGGCGCGCGTCACCTCCAATGATGCTGAGCCTGGCGACAGCTTCAGCGCAGCGTCGATGGCAACCAGCGCTTCGGGCGACCTATTCAGAACGTGCAGCATCGATGCGTGCAGGCTTTGAAAGTCCGCCACTGTCGGGTCTGCCGCAACAGCACGTGCCAGCACCGCCTCTGCTTTGTCGAAGCTGCCCTGCGCCGCGTCGATGCCGCTCATCAGCATGACGGCGCCATAGTCGCCCGGTGCCACGTCCAGCGCCTGAGTGGCAAGCTCGGCCGCCTTGTCCAGGTGACCGGCGCCGTACTCCGCCTCGCCCGCGATCGAGAAATACTTCGGCGTGCCGGGGTCCAGCTTCTCCGCCTCCATCAACAGAGCGATGGAACCGTCCAGATCGCCACGCGCCTCTGCCAGCTTGGACCGGCCCAAGGCAAGGTATTTGTCGTCCCGGTCCGAGACCAGCAATCCATCAAACACCTTGGCCGCCTCGTCCAGTTGCCCGTTCTGTACCAGTGCGGTCCCAAGGTTGGTGGCCGCCACGAAGAAGTCAGGCTTCAGGACCAACGCCCGGCGATAGGCGGCAACGGCCCCTGCA
>CANBRQ010000039.1 GCA_947371955.1 Paracoccaceae bacterium
CGCCGCTGACCAGCACCGTACCAACCGGCGACAGAAGGGCCGCATCGGCATGCGATGAGATGAGGTTCGTGGCCACGACGATTGAAGCCGCAGCCCCTGCCGCGCCCGATTTGGATTCATTTAGAACCGAGGCCGCGATGATGGCCGAATTATCGGCCGAGACTGTCAGGTCTCCGCCGACGATAAGGGCCGAGGTGTTGATCGTGGCTGTGACGGTATCGGTATCCTGCGTGCCGATGCTGGTGCCCAACAGCGTGTCGACCGTGTTGGCGAAGATGTTTGCGGGGGCCCAGCCGACGGTGTTGAAGGCAAGGGTCACGCCCACGGCAGAACCAGAACCTGCGGCGGACTGTGTCGCCGTGTTGTTGGCCGAAATGCTTCCGATGTTCGTGGCGGTTACCGACAGGTTTCCGCCGACCGATACATCAGAATTTTCCAGCGTCGCTGCCGATTTCGAAAGCACCAGGTTCGTGGCAATCACACCACCGCCGGCAATCGACGTGTCCTTGCTGTCCTTGTCTTCGGTCGATTCCGTCTTGCCCGTCAGTTCTGCGGTGATCGAGGTGGCTTGCTCGGCCGTAAGGATCAGGTCGTTTTGAACCAGCAGGTTAAGACCCGTGATCCTGGCATCGACACCACCGCGTGCGTCGTTCAGCACAACCACAATACCCACGGCCGCGCCACCGCCGCTGCCGGCCGTCATCGAGGTATTGGCGGTGATGGCCGCCGTGTCCTTGGCTGCCACTTCAAGCGCGCCAAGCGCATAATAATCCGGATTGTCGAAGGCCGACGTCACCGTGGCCGAGGTCGAGGTCAAGACCCGGTTTGTCGCCAGCACCGTACCTACGCCTGCAGAACCGGTGCCGCCCGCCGTGGAACTGTCAATCGTGGCTTCCAGAAGGGCGCCGTTTTGCGTGGCCGTCGGGTCCGTCGCACCGGCCAGCACGCGCATGGCGCCGCCCGAGGCAAAGACTGAATTCAGAACCTGCGCCTTGGTCACTGCAGCTTGCTGCGTGCCAAGGCTTGTGCCCAGCAATGCGCTGGCCCCTTGGGTGAAGATGTCGGAATTGCTCCAGCCGATGCTGTTGAAGGCCAGCGTGACGCCGACGGCCGTGCCATCGGATTCCGCCGCCATCGCATTGTTGGCTTTGATGGTCGTCATCGTGTCGGCCAGAACATCCAGCCCGCCACCGGCGACGACTGACCCGCTTGAAATGGTCGCCTCCGCGCCGCCCAGAACCATGTTGTTGGCGATCAGGCCGCCGATGGCCGTGCCGCCATCCGTGCTGCTGGCGTCCTTGGGAGCCGCAACCTTGGTCGTGCCAGAAGCTGTGGCCTCAATCTGCGCTGTGCCTATGGCTGACAGCGAGAAGTCGCCGCCCGATTGAACAGCCATATCCGTCAAAAGCGCCGCAACACCGCCACGCACGTCATTACGCACGACCAAGCCGCCGACGGACGAAGTGCCGCCCGAAGATTCCAGCGTCACATTGGCCGTGATGGTCGAGGAATCTTCGGCCGCGTAAGACAGGTTTCCGGTGACGTCGACCAACGGCAGCAACTCCCACAGGGTAGCGTTGCTGAAGTCCGCCTGCGACAGGTCCATGGACGCGCCCAGACCCATGTAGCGGTAGCGCCGTCCGGCAATCCCTTTGCTGTGCCAATCCAGCGGATCTGATTGCGTGGCATTTTGGCGCCGCCCGTCATCAACCAGCACAACTTGGTCCGGGATTAGCGGCACTTGGCCTGCCGGGGTGCTGGATCGGTGGTCGACCGTATCCTTGACAATGACTTGGCTGCGCGAACTGACGCGGTTCATCACAACGACAAAACCCGCACCGACCTTGTCGGTTGAGCTTGCCACTGCAGCCAGCTTTGCGTCGATCGCCTGTGCGCTTTCGGCCGCGACCGCCAGATTGCCGCCCGCCGTCATGTCGGCATTGGTCAGGGTCACAAGTGCCCCCGCAGGCGTTTCGGTGCCGATGTTGGTGCCGATCAGCGCGTTGACCGTGTTGAAGAGGATGTTCTGCGGCTCAAGGCCAACCGTGTTGAAAGCCAGCGTGATGCCAACCGCCGTACCGTTGCTTTTCACCGTTGCGGAATTGTCCGCCGCGATCGTCCCGGCGTTGCGGGCAAGGATGGAAACGTCGCCGCCTGCCGTCAGCGCACCGCCTGTCATGGTCAAATTGGCGCTGGTCAGGATCATGTTGTTGGCGATGAAGCCAGCCGCCGCAAGGCCACCCGCCTTGGCGTCTGCCGAGATTTCGAACGACCCGCTCAGGGTCGCGGTGATCGTGGCGCTCGACTGTGCGGCGAAATCCGCTCCGGCATCCGCTTGCAACGTGGCATTCTCGAGCGTCAGGCTCGCGCCGTTGCGCACATCGTTGCGCGCCGCCAAGCCACCCGCCGCCACAGTGCTGCCGGCAACCTTCAGCGAGACATCCGCCGTGATCGTCGAGGCTTCGATGGCCCGCACGACCAAGGCGCCGCCCGCAGAGTCTGCGTCCATCAGGCTGGAAACAGGTGTACCCGTCATGCTGACGCCGGTCCGGCTCGCCACCATGTTGCTGGACAGCAAGATACCCGCCGCCGCCGCCCCGCCCGAGGCCGCCGCAGCGACCAGCTTGGCGGTGATCGACTGGGTGTTCTCTGCCGTGAGCGACAGCGTGCCCCCGGTGGCCGTCAGACTTGAGGCGCCCAAAATCGTCACGGTATCGGCGGATTCAGCCTTGGTGCCGATATCGGTGCCCAGAATTGAGCTGATGCTGTTTTTGAAGATATCCTGCGCCTGCCAGCCAATCGTGTTGAAGGCCAGGCTCACCCCGACCGTCGTGCCGTGACCCGAAGCAGATGCGGTGTTTTCCGCCGTGATGGTGCCGGTGTTATTGGCCGCGATGGTCAGATCGCCCATGGCAGACAGCGCGGAATCCGTCACCGTCACCGTCAGGCCACCCAGAATGGCGTTGGTGGCGATCACGCCGGTCAGGGCGAAAGAGGGCTGATCCCCGTCTGCGGCCTTTTCTTCAGCCTCAGGCTGCGTGCCGCTGACCGTGGCCGTAATCGTCGCCGCTTCGACGGCATTTGCGGCAAGCGCTCCGCCTGCCGACAGCGTGGCCCCGGTGAATGCCATGGCGACGTTGGAGGTGATCAGGTTGCGCGCGAACAGCCCGCCCAAGGCCGGCCCGCCCTTGCTGGCCGAGGTCACCGCGCCGTCCGCGGTGATCGTCGCGGTGTCGGACGCGTCCAGCGACATGTCCCCGCCCGCTGTGATCTGCGTCGCGCCGGTGTTGATGATCGTCAGATCGACATTGGACACAATCCGGTTGCCCGCCACAACCACACCAGCCCCAAGCGACTTGTCAGAGGCGCTGGCACTGGCTGCGACCTTGGCTTCGATCGTCGGCGAAGCCACGGCCGAAAGCGCCACCGCTCCAGTGGCGTCGACCTGCACATCCGTCATGGTGACATGCGTGACAAAGGGATCTGCACTGCCCGCAACCGAGGTGCCAAGGATCGTGTCGAAGCTGTTGCCCACAACACCGGCGGAGCCCGAGTTCCATCCGATGTTGTTGAAGGCAATCATCGCCGCCACAGCGGTAGAATTGGATTCAACACCGCCATCGACGATCGCAGACAAAGACATGCCGTTGGTGGCCGCTACGGTCACATCCGCCGCGTCGCCCGTGGTGGTGATCGAACCGTCGGTGATCTCGATGGTCACATGGGCCAGCACCTCGTTTGCTGCAACCATGCCGCCAACTGCCACTTGCGGCAGTCCGGACGCGCTTGCATAGGACCCGCCACCGAATTCGTCCGGGAACGACACGGCTTTGCCCGCAAGGTGGGCGCTGATCGCGCTGTCATCCGTGGCGGTCACGGCGACTGCCCCAATGGATTCAATAGTCACCGCAGTCAGCGAAACCGAGGACGTGACGGAAACGTCATTGAAGCCAAAAGCGGCCAACGCCATGTAGAAGGTCGGCGGCTTGTCGACGGCCCCGCCAATCGGGCCCTCGGCGGAAATATCCAGATCGGTCAGCGCCTTGATGGTGGCCCCTGCCGCCCCGGCTTGGATCGTGGCACCCGATGCCGCCACTGTGGCCGATGCGTGCACATCGTTCCAGGCCAGAATACCCGCCGTCCGATACTGCGTGGTATCCGCTGCGGCGACAGTCACCGCTCCGGCGGCGTCAATCTGCGAAGCACCAAGATCGACCGATGCAACATCGACCGCATTGAGCCGCACGAATTTCAGCGAATTCAGGAATGCCCCGATGGCGCCGTTCACGCCCAGATCGGCAGCAGTCACGACATGGCCCGAGACGGTCGCCTTGATGGTCACGGCGCTGCCCGATATTGCGACAGAATCCGCCACAGTGACCGCTGCCGTCGCGGTGCCAAGCGCGTACACGTCGACTCCAACGGTCGTATCCGTGAAGCCGCGCACGACATCGGCCGTCACGGAAACCGAACCAGTCCCCGCGATCCCGCCAGACACATTGACCCGCGCCGTGGCATTGCCGGTCACCGCCTGCGCCGCCGACGCCTCGATCACCGTCGTGCCACCTACCGTTACGGAATCGGTCAAGGTGATCTGCGTCGTTTCGCCCGATGTCGCGGAATCCGCCATCAGCGACAAGGACCCGGTGATCCCCAGCGCCCCGGTGGACGCTGTAGCGCCGACCGAGATTGACTCCGCCTGCACCGTCAAGCTGCCCAGCGACATCGTACCCGTGCGGTCGATCGTGACGGAATCCACTCCTCCCATTCCATTGACCGACAAGGCCAAAGTGGAATCGTTGAACCCGGTGCCAAAGGTCAGCTTGATCTGGTCGCTGCCACTGCCGCCGGTGATGTTGATCACCTGATTTGACGAGATGTCATAGGTCACATCCGGAGTCGTTGCCGGATCGGCCGCGTGGACAACGACCTGACGATTGGCCCCGGTCTGGTCAAACCGCAGCTCTACCTGACCGGCATAGGCCCCCACCGCGATCGAGAAGGGATCGGCACTCATCAGTACCCTCGGCTCAAGAGCCTCAAGCTTCCAGGCATGATCAGCTTGCGTCAGATGCGTGGTTTCCTGCACCTGACCCCGCCGAAGGACACGACGACGGGCGCGCCGAAAAGCGCGGGAAAGCGACATGCCAAAGCTACGGGGACCGAAGGGTGCCGACATTGTGTCCTCATAAAAACAAGATGAGCCGCCTTGGGCAGCAGTCTATGTGCCTTTCACACAATGATATTTACCTCAATACTGCAATAGATTTGTCCTCAAATAAACTAAAGCGCCGGCTTGCATTGCAACGTAAGAGTGCGAAGTAGGAATTTAGTGTTCCTAAGTTCTGATTAATCTAATCGTAAGTGAGGCAATGATATCTTACGGATGTTTGCAAGAATCTTTCGATAAGTCTATCCCGTGAATCGTTTCCCGCACGCCGCCCGATATCAGCATTGTGTAGCAAAACAACGTCGAAATCGGATAATGGTCTGTTGCAAGCATGGTCTTCTGCCTATCATCAGACCTTGATCCTATGGGGACAGTGAGAAGAGGGTGTAAGGTGAGTCGACAGCTTCTTATCTACGACCGTGTGACCGCGATCGGTTCGGTCAGCCATGCCGATGTCAGCGTTGACATCAACGGATCCTACGCCTTCGCTGCCAAGGTCAACTCTGTGCCGCTGCTCAGCATCGAGTTCGAGGCAGCGGCCCTCAGCCATCCGATTGTTTTTGCGCGCAACGGGGACTCGCTGTTCCCGACGGCCCTGCTTGGCCTCAGGCCTGACCACAACGAGCATGTCGATTTTGACGGAAGCTGGACAGGCGGCTACCTGCCCGCCTTCCTGCGCCGCTACCCGTTCATCTTTTCCCGGCATGAAGGCCAAGACGAACAGTCCTTCACCCTTTGTCTGGACGAGGCCTATGCGGGTGTGAACCGGGCAGGGCAGGGCGAGCGTCTGTTCGACAGCGCTGGTGTCCAGACCCCTTGGCTGGATCAAAAGCTCAGCTTCACCGTTGAATATCAGGCGCAGTTCCTGCACACCCAAGCCTTCTGCGCCCATCTGGACCGGCTTGGCCTGCTGGATGATGCGCAGGCCGTCTATCGCGGCGCCTCGGGCGTTCAGGGCAGCATGGGCGGCTTTTCTGTGCTGAACCGTGCTCGGCTGAAGCAAATCCCCGAGCCCGAAATGCAGGCGCTGTTTCGCAACGGGGGTTTGTCGATCTGCTATGCCCATCTGCATTCGCTGCAGAACATCCTGAAGCTGGGTCAAGCCGCCCGATACCCCGGTGCCCCCGAGGGTCTGACCGCCGCGATCCGCGCGGCTTGAGCGCCAAGGGTTCAAGATGCTCGGCCGCATGACACCCTCGCTGACCGGGATGCTCACTGCACTCGGTCCGCTGCTGCACCATGACCCGATGGTTGCCCGCTCGCGCAAGATTTCGGGGCAGGGCGTCTCGGCGGACCGTGTCCTGTTGACTTTCCCCCGTGCGGCAATGGTGCAGGCGGACCCGCAAGCCTTGGGTGACTTGATCGGGGCCAAGGTCCCCGACGCCCTGACCCGGCATTGGCAGAGTGCCGAAATCATCCATCTGGGGTTGGACGAGGCCGACACCACCGGCGACAGTGTCCGAAAGCTTTATCTGGAGTTTTCACCGGAAACCGCGCCGGAACAGGGGCTTGCCTATCTTGGCCTGAAGGTCGGAACCCAAACGCGCCTGCATCGCTACGATCTGCTGGACGACCCGACATCGGTTCTGGCCGACCTAGCCCTGCCGCCCGATCTTCAGGACTTCATCTTTGGGTTGACCTCCACCTGCCCGATCCTGCGCGTCTCGGAAGCCGGAAGCGCCCGGCTGTCGCTGGACATTGGGCTGATGGATTGCGCACCCGATCCGGACCTGCTCGATAGGCTGCGCCGCATGGTGGCTACTTTGAACCCAATCGCCGCAGGGCCCGTCATCTGGCCCTCCCACGTGGCCATCGGCCGGGACCGGAACGGCCTGCCCTTTGTCACCCTCTACGGATGGCCGGACGAGGCGTCGCCATGACGCTGATCCGCAGCCTGCGCCAACCCGACGACCCGTTCCGCGACTTCTGCCAATGGGACTATGACCCCGTTACCGCCCCCGATGCCCAAACCCTGCGGCAATCCGCGTTCCTTCTGCACGCCTTGAACCAGACCCCGGAAGGCGACCGACTCTCTGCCATATTCAGGCGCATTCAGCAGCATTGGGGGGCCTTCAACACGGTCTGGGGCGTGAAGTCCACCGATGGGGCTTTGTCGTGGGAGTTGTACTTCTACGATTATGACCGGCTTGACCGGCGGCTGGGCATCGCGGCCCTGCAAGACTGCCTGCCAGAGCTTGTGGCCCCCGGTCTTGCGGCAGCGGACCAATGGCCCTGGTTCATGTTCTCAGTGGAATTTGACACCATGACGTCGGAGGCTGGGATCGCTTCTGTCGATCTCTATTTCGAGCATGATGGCGGTACGATCAGCGCGGGCCTGTCCGAGGTCTGGGATGGGTACCACCGCCGCCCGAAGAACGACTACCGCTTCTACCGCAGCGCCCCCGACCGCGCCCAAATCCTGCGCGATCTGTCCGGCCTGCCACCGCTGCCCGGTCGCCTGCAGCCGGGGCGCTTCGACGAAGAGGTCTTCGTGATCTCACGAAAGTCGCATTCCAGTGCGGTCTATTTCTCTCGTGTACCGATCAGGCAAACCCTGCTCTTTGCGCAAGAGACCGGCTTCAACGCCGCGCTGACCGCAGCTCTCGCCGCCGATGCGGCAGCCCTTGCGCCTTACCGTTTTGATCTTGGCATCGACTATTGTGTTCGGCCCGGGGGAAGCCGCCTTCGTCGCTCTGCCATTTATGGGATATTCTGAGACGTCCGGGAAACATTGGCGACACGTACCGCGTCATATTCGGATCGCAGGCCGGATAGATACGGTGCTTCGACGCTGAAGAAAATCGGGCAATCACCAACCGCTGAGGTATCTGCATTTAAGCATGGCTCCGGACGGTTTATCCCTGTGCCGAACAAACTCGATTACGCAGTGGGGATTTCTCGGAGGCCTGAACGAGGTGGAAAGAGAACGATCTTAATATCGAAAGGCTATCAGCTTATATCTAAAGGCGGGTGTGTTGACTTTGTTCACTGCGACCTAGAATAAAGGACACTTGCCGGCGCGACAATTCCCGGCAAGACCCCACGAAGGAACAAGGCGAACAGATGAGAAGACTTGCCTTGGTATGCTCCTCCCCCCCTTTCGACGGCAGCGAGATGCCGCTGCCGATGCCGTCCTACGGCATCCACCGCGTCCATGCCGCAGCCCGTGGGGCGAGCTATCCGCATGATGTGGACGTCCGCTTCTTTGATCTGGGCGAGTTGGGGCCCGTGGCAGGCCTGCAGGCAATCCTTGACTTCGCGCCGGACCTGGTAGGGTTTTCGGTCTATGTCTGGTCCATGTCAATCCTGCTGGACCTCGCCCGTGACATACGCGCGACCCTGCCCGCCGCGCTATTCCTGTTCGGCGGCCCCTCCGCCCGCCGCGATGCCTTTGACCATTTCCACTACAGGCAGGCGGCACGCGTCGTGGACGCCGTCTGCGAAGGTGATGGCGAAGCGATCATCGTCCACCTGATGGCTGCGCCGGTTCTGAACCAAACCACGCTCGCCACGACGCCTGGCCTTTGGACCCGCAAAAATGGCGATGGCGGTTGGTCGGCCTCGGGCGAGTTGCTGACCATGAGTCTGTCGGCAACTCCTTCGCCCTATCAGCAGGGCCTGATGCCCGCGGGTGCGGTGGCCTATCTGGAAACCTATCGCGGCTGCCCCTTGTCGTGCAATTTCTGCGCCTGGGGCGTCTCGCGCCCGGCCCGCGAGGTCTTCCCCACCGACTATATTGAGGCCGAACTGAAGGCGTTCCGCACCCTGCGGGCCCCGGCAGTCTTCCTGCTGGATGCCGGGCTGAACCTGAACGCCAAGGGCTTTCGCAATCTGGCCGAGGCCCATGCGCGCGATGGCTTTCTGTCCGAAGCCCTGTTCTGGGCCGAGATCTACCCGACCCTCGCCAAGCCCGAACATATCGAATTCCTCGCCTCGGTCGGCACGGCCTATCTTGGCGTGGGTCTGCAAAGCATCGACGAGCGCGTGCTCAAGGCCCACAACCGCCCCTTCGACATGCGCCGCCTTGCGCCCGCCGTCGAAGAACTGTCTCGCGTGGCCGGGCTTGAGATGCAGATCATCATGGGCCTGCCCGAGGATACGCCGGAAGGTTTCCGCAAGACGCTGGACTACGCCCTCAGCTTGCCGGTCTACTCTGTTCGGGTCTATCACTGCCTCGTCTTGCCAGACGCCTTGCTGAGCCGATCGCTGCCGCACTGGAACGTCAGCTTCGATCCGCGCAACATGGCGATGCTGTCAAACCATTCGTGGTCGGCGCAGGACCTGATCGCCATGCGCGGCGAGCTGAACAACCGCGTGGCCAAAGAGGGTGGTTCCGCCGGCGAATTCTGGTGGTCGTTCCGCAAATGAAACGTCTCGGCCGGCGGGTCGCGTTGCTGGCATGGTACCCGGCCGAAAACCCCGCCATGCCGCCCTTCATCCCGAACATGGGGATGTACATGATCGCCGCAGCGCTGAATGCGGCGGGTATTGAGGGGTTGGACCTGCGGATCTGGGATGAACGCACCCGGTCCGCCCAAGACGTCGCCGCCGAGATTGCCGCCTTCGATCCCGACATCATCGGCGGCTCGGCCTTCCTGTGGTCGCTCCCCGCCCTGGTCGAGACGGCGCGGCTGTTGGCCCGGGATGACCCCACCCGCCTGATCGTGCTCGGCGGCCCCTCTGCCCGGCCCAACATGCTGGCCTTGGCCCCGTTTCGTGACGCTGCCGAACATGTCGATGTGCTGGTCGAGGGCGAAGGCGAGGCCATCTTCACCGCCTTGGTCCAGGCCCCGGACCGCAGCGCCGAAGCCCTGTCGCGCATTCCCGGCGTGACCCTGCGGCAGAACGGTGCCTGGACGCGCAGCCCGCCCGCGCCCCGTGCGGTGCTGGACCTGCTCGCCTCGCCCTATCGGCAGGGGCTGATCCCGGCGGGCGGCATCGGCCTGATGGAAACCTATCGCGGCTGCCCCTTCACCTGTTCCTTCTGCGAATGGGGCGTGATGGAGGCGCCAAAGAACGTCCTCTCCACCGCCCGCATCGCTGGCGAATTCGCCGCGATGGACCGGCTTGGCCTGAACGCGCTGCTTCTGGCCGATGCCGGGCTGAACCTGAACGCGCAGGCCTTCACTCAGTTGCGCCGTGCCGCCGACGAAACCGGCTTCCTGAAACACCGCGCCCTGATTGCCGAGGTCTATCCCAAATCCCTGACCGAGGATCACATCCGCTTTCTGGAAAAGGTCGGCGCGCCGCATATCGGTGTCGGCCTGCAATCCTTCGACGACGCCACCCTGCGCCATGTCGAGCGCAAGTTCGACCCCTCCCGTCTGGGCGGCCTGCTGCAGGTCCTGCGCTCGGTCGCCTCGGTCACGACCGAGATCATCATGGGCCTGCCGGGCGATACGCCCGACCGCTTCTTGCACAGCTTCGCCCGCGCCCGCGCCTTGGGCACCGGGCTGCGCGTCTATCATTGCGCCGTCCTGCCCTCGGCCCTGATGGCCCGCGCCCCGGCCGAGGATGTGATGGACTATGATGAGGTCACGCTGAAGATGCGCAGTTGCCGGGGCTGGCCGCAGGGGAGCCTCGACCAGATGGCGCAGCGGATGTCAGACGAAGCCAGCGCCGCCGGCGGGGCCAGTGGCGACTACTTCTGGGTCTTCCCGCCCGCCTGATCCTGCGGCACCAGCACCATCAGCGGATAAGACGCCGCCCCGGCTTCGAAGAGGCGGCGGAGTTCGATGACCGGGTTGTCGGTCAGCTTGGCAGGGCAGGGCGGGCACATCCACTCAAAGCTAGGGAGGCAGCGTTGCGCCAGATCCTCGACCTGCAGCACAGCCAGACCAGCGCTGTGCGCCATATCACACAATTCGGCTAGGCCCAGTTCCGGGCGCGGCCACGGCCCAAAGCCTGCAGAAACCACCGCAACCGAGGCGGGATCAGCACGCGGACCAAACAGGATCGTGCTGGCGACCATCCGCCCGCCTAGTCGCAAAGCCCGCGCTGAAGCCGCAAAGAAGCCCGCCAGATCGGGGAAATGGAACATCGCCTCCAGCGAGAGGATGCGATCGACCCAAGCCGCGCGGTGGTTTGAAAACGCGGCCGCATCGCACAACTGCCAATCGACAGGGTTGCGCCAGAGGCCGCCGCGTGCCACCTCAATCTGGCGCAGGTCCACGTTGACGCCGGTCAGGCGAAGCCGGTCGACCTGCCCATCCAACATCCGCAAGCTTCCGCCAAAGCCGCAGCCGACATCGACCACCGATGCCCCCTCGGTCACCTCCAGAAGGCGCAGATGATGCAGGCTCATCGCCTCCTGCGCGGTAGCCAGAGTCTGTCCAGCCGCCACAAACAGTCCAAGATGCACATGATCGGACACAAGGCCCTGCCGCCGCGCCTCCAGCAGGCCGTCGAAATAGGACAGGTTCATCCCCAGCAATAGGTCCCGCCCCCTGCGCGCGCAGAGGCCATGAAACTGCACAGCGTCCAGCGCGTCCGGTTGCCCTCCACCGGTGCCACGCGGTGCAGCCGCCGACCGGAGCGCACAATCACCATCGACCCGGCGGGCACCGGCACCAGTTGCGAGCGCAGCTTGGTCAGATCGGGCTTCTGCGCCAGTTGGTCGTCGTTGCGGTGGCCGGTTGCGGGGTCTTCCGACAATAGGTCGTACAGTTCCAGCATGCCACCAGCTTCCGCCTCGGCCAAGGTCACGACGAAGGACAGGATATCGCCTGTCGTCGTCTCAGCTATGTGGCGGTAGCTGGGTCGGAAGCCTTGCTCATTGTCGAAATGCGCCGGAATATAGCCGCCCGTCCGATGGCCGCGAAAGGTCGTGGCGAAATGCCGGCTGGACCCGGGTCCGGGGGCCGGCGCAAAGGGTCGCCCGCCGTCCAGCGCCGACAAAACCGCCAGTACGCGCCCGGCAATATCGATTCCAAGGCTGTCCCCGAACCGCTGAAGATCCGTTTCAAAGCGCGCAGCCGCCGCGAAATAGTCATCCAGGTCCGGCGCGTTCAGATTCAGATTGCGACCGTAGAAGAACGAGCGGAAGGGGCCGGGAAACTCCGTCACCTCAAACCCCGGGGCGTTGCTCTCCAGGGCGGCAACCATGGCGGCGCACAGGTGCGGGGCGAAGATCCCATCAACCAGAATGACATCAAGCGACCCGTCCCGCAGTCCATCCAGCCCTGCCGCTGGCCCCGCAGCGCTCGCGTCTTGCCGCCGGATTTTCAGGAAGTTTGCTGCTTCGTTCATGTCTGGTCCTGCCTCTTTGCGACCATGCTGCGCATTTTGGCAAAGGGAATGCAACGCACTAGTGTGGCGCTTTGGCGTTGCGATCATACAGCCTCTCGCGCAGCGGCAGGGTGACTTATGCAAGAGGTGGCGCCTGCGGGAAGTGGGCTTCGTAATACGTTGATATGTAATGATAAATGTGTAGCAGCTAGGCCGCTGGAGCTTATAATTGAAATTTTGTCAAAGGCGCGAAGTTCAGGTAAGCGTGAGTTTGAAGCATCTTGTCCAAGTATATGAATTCGCTTCCAAATCGTGATGGATTTGGCGGGGTCTTCGGCTGGGCAGACGGCATCACGAAGCATTGCAAACTCAAGGACCGCACATGAAAATCACTATGAAACGCTCTGTCATGGGGCTGGGGCTGACGACGGTTGCGGCCATCGCCCTGCTGGCCGGTTCGGCTTGGGCGGCGGATGGCGCTGGCGTGCTGGACGTCACGTTTGGCGCCGGCGCCGATGACGGCACCCCGGCGGGGGTCGTCTCGACCTCGCTGGGCAACGGCGATGATGTGGCGAACGATCTGGCTGTGGGCGCTGATGGGTCGGTTCTGGTGGTGGGCAACCGCGCCGCCGACACTGGCAATGATATCGTGCTGGTGCGCTACACGGCGGATGGCAGCTTTGATGCGGGCTTTGGCGTGGGCCAAGATGACGGCACGCCGGATGGCGTTGTCGATATCTCGTTGGGCGCGGGCGATGACTATGGCACAGCAGCGGCGGTGCAAGCCGACGGCAAGGTGCTGGTGGCGGGCTTTCACGTTGATGGAACATCGACGAACATCTTTGTTCTGCGCGTGAATGCGGACGGCTCGCTCGATGACAGCTTCGGGACGGCGGAAGACGGCACGGCGAACGGCATCGTGAACCTGTCGCTGGGTGACGGCAATGACACGGCCCGCGACATTGCGGTGCAGGCGGATGGCAAGATCGTCATCGTCGGTGACACTGTGGTTGCCGACGGGTCAAGCAACATCGTGTTGGCGCGTTTGAATGCAGACGGCACGCCTGACACCAGCTTCGGCAAGGGCGATGACGGCACGCCGGACGGGTTCGTTGCGACCTCGTTGGGCAATGGCGACGACAAGGCCAATTCCGTGGCGCTGCAAGCCGATGGCATGATCGTCTTGGCCGGCACCCATGTGGGGGATGACAAATCCTCCAACATGATCGTGGCGCGCTATGACGCGTCGGGTGCGCCTGATGCAACCTTCGGCAAGGGCGATGACGGCACCCCGGACGGCTTTGTGAACATCTCGCTGGGCGCTGGCAACGACGTGGCGCAAGGTGTGGCCTTGCAGGCGGATGGCAAGGTTGACGTGGTGGGTGACAGCGTGGGGGCGGATGGCACTTCGAACATCGTGCTGGCGCGTCTGAATGCCGATGGCACGCCGGATGACGCCTTTGGCGTGGGCGATGATGGCACGCCGAACGGCTTTGTGGAAACCTCGCTTGGGGCTGGCAACGATTTCGCCACCGGTCTGGCCGTGCAGGCGGACGGCAAGGTGGTCGTGGTCGGTTATCATCAAGACGGTGCCAGCACCAACATCGCCGTGGCCCGCTATGGCGCGGATGGGGCGTTGGATCAGACCTTTGGCACGGCGGAGGACGGCACCGAAAACGGCATCGTCAACCTGTCGCTGGGTGATGGCAACGATACCGCCAGCAGCGTCGCCCTTCAGGGTGACAAGCTGATCGTGGTTGCAGGCACCACGACGGCCACAGACGGGTCCAAGAACATCGCGGTTCTGCGCCTGGCGGCGCACTAACCTACATATACGAAAGAGAATATTGGGGGCCGAGCGGGTGTGATGCCCGCTTGGCCCCGCACTTTTGCGAGGGGCGGGTCCTCTTCTGCAGATACGTCCTATCCCGACGACCGGTCCCACTTTCGGACATGACGGCATAGGTAACCCACATAGCAACCGTGGGTTCCATCATATCTTCCGCCGGTTTTCCGTTTTCGGCCGAGCTGCGCGTGTGGCGCAAGGCCGTGGGGCTGAAGCAAGAGGCCTTGGCGTACCTGCTGGGCGTCACGCAACCTGCCGTATCGCGTTGGGAAGCCGGGCTTGACGTGCCCAGCAGAGCTTTGATGATGCGGCTGCGCGACATGATGTGCGTCTCGGGCGAACACCGCAGCAAAGTGGATGGCTTTGCCCTTGCGCAGCAAGGTTCGCTTCAGGCCTCTTTCGATCTGGATGGCGTAAAGCTGCTGGCAACCTCAAGGGGGGTGCAAAGGGCTTGGCCGCGCTTTGCGGCTTTGTCTGGTTTGCGCCTGATGGATCATCTTGCCGATGAGGCCGGGGCGCTGATGCATGACGACGCTTTCGTGCGTCAGGTCCGGCGCGGCGAGGTGGCCCTGGTCTCGGCGGTCAGCGAGCGGCAACTGTCGTTGGACATGGGCAGCGCCGCCCGGCACCGCTGGCTTGCCACATTCCGCACCTACGGCAGCCGCATGGTCATCAACATGACCTATGAGCTCTGCGAGGCCGAAGCAGCCCTTGGGCTTGAACGGGTCGTGCATCTGGATGACCTGATCGATTGACGACCGCGTCAAATGCGGCGGTCCCCGAGGTGAGTGAGCGCCCCGCGCAAAAGGGCGCCCACCTGTGTAGTCAGTTGAACGCATGAAACTCAGATCAAGGCGATCAGATGCCCAGAACTGGCATCCAGAACTTGCAAACCTGAGAGATGGCCCGCATCAGCCAGAAGCCAGATCACAGGGCCGGTCGGACCAAGGCGAACACTGATATCGGCCGTCGCCTCAACCCCCAGACCGGCGACCGGGCCGATGGTGACCTGAAAACTTGCCCGCGTCACAGGGCCGCCTTCAAAGACCAGCACGTCCCCTTCGGCGGTGGAAAAGTCCATGATGTGGTCCGCCCCCGATTCACCGGCCCGAAAGACGAACTGATCCGCACCGGCATCGCCCCAGATCGTATCCACGCCATCCCCACCGGACAGATAGTCCTGACCCGCGCCGCCGTGGATCACGTCGCAGTTGGCCATGCCCTGCACCGTGTCGTTGCCCGCGTCGCCAAACAGCGAATCCGACCCGACCCCGCCCCAGATGCGGTCTGCTCCATCTCCGCCAAGGATCGTGTCATTGCCCGCCCCGCCGTAAAGCAGGTCATTGCCGCCTAGCCCGGTGATAGAGTCGGCAGCGCCCAGTCCTTCAAGCTGATTGTTTGACGCATCTCCCGTCAAGGTATCGGACCCTGCAGTGCCCAGATGCGTTGCGGCGTCCTTCAGAACCAGCACAAGGGTTTGATGGGCAGCAAGCGAGGTCGCATAAAGGCCGGTGTTCAGGTCGACGGTCAAGGACTGCCCGAGCAGAAGGATAGGGACATCGGGTTCCTCCCACGGGCTCAACCCATGCAGGTTCTGATACACCCCGTCGGCCTTGGAAAGATCAGCCGCCATCAAGCGGGCAGAGACCAGATCCTGATGTTGCAGGTAGCTTCCCAGATCAAGGTTAAGCGCCATCGGAGTGTCCGACAGCGATGAGATGAACAGTTCCGACGTGCCATGCCCCGAAAAGGCATGGACGTCATAACTCGCCGAAACCTGAGGGATTTCCGTGGCCTTCATGCCGATCAGGTCATGTGACATCACCTGAAACAAGGTCCCCGCCGCTTGCAACTCTCCCTTGGCATTGGCAAGGCTAGTGGGATGATACAGGGCCGACCAGAAGTTCATCTGTGTGGCGCCGCCTTCCACCATGGCAGTGAAAAGCTCCAGCAGAACGGGGATCTGTTTCAGCCCGAAGCTGTGGGTGTCATTGAAGTTGACGTTCCACTCGGAAAAATCGACGGTCAGCGCCCGGCCTGCAGCCGTACTCCAGGCATTCATCATCGACAGACTGTAACCTACGGCCTTGGCGATGTTGGCATAGGCGTGGACATTGGGCTGTCCGGCGTTTGCCCCCTCGGCGTAGTAAAAATGGCTGTCCACCGCCGAGACGGCCGCCATTTCCTGCGCGTTGAATTCGGCCATGACGGTCCGGTTGCGGCCGGCGAGAGTGTCCAGTGACAGGCTACCGCCAGCGCTTTGGCCCCACACCTGAACCGCGATGTCAGGCAAGGCCGCCGTCTGGCCAGGATGGCTGGCACTGTATTTTTCGATCTCCTGATGGGCAATCAAGGCCAGGGAACTGGCCACGCGGCCATATTCCTTGCTGGTCATGTAGCTTTCGTACTCGTTGCCCAGATCAAAAGCCGAAATTCCCCCCGGTCCGGCGCGATCCAGCGCATGGGCGATGAAGGCCCGGACCTCTGCGGTTTTCGAAACGTCGAAATCCCGCGATCCATAAGCGCCTGAAGTGAGCAGCGGCCTGACTGGCAAGTTCAGCAAGGCTTGGGTATGCGTGGCCTTGCAGTAGTTCAGAATGTCATCCATCGGGATCACGTTATGGATCACGCCGGCGTCATCGGTGGCCGTGGTGGCATTTGGGTGGGCATAGTCGAAGAGGCGCTCAGAATCGGCACCTCCGGGGCGAATCACTGTCATGCCTGCAGCAGCCTGAACCTCGTCAAACTTCGCTGAAGACGCAGTGCCGAAACGTTCGTGGTCATAGACCAGATTTATGCCGAACTGCGACGCACCGATCAAACTGCCCATAGGCGTTTGCTGTAGCAATGACACCGTCTGAACGATTGCCATAGCGACTCCCATTGATTGCGTGATGACTGTGAAGACTGCCTGCCAGTCGGTCGGACTGCGGGAGTTCCCCCGATCGGCAAGCCATCGCAAAACACGCGTCGACGCCCATAGCGGCGCGGCAACGGGTACGGAGACGTGTCCGGTCACGGATGACCGGGTCAAAGATCCTGGACTGCGTGAGTGACAAGCCAAGACCGCGGACGGTCTGCTGCCCGGGACATCTCCTTCCCGGCCCTCACCATCGATATGTCACTGAAGCTCAACCTACGGCCCGACCGCGTCTGTACGGTCCGGCAGCGCCACCTGAAATTGTTCCCCTGACTCGACAGCGAGCACAACATTAAGTTGTTATTAACATAAATCAGCTATCTGCTGAAATCAAACAGCATCTCGTTGCAGGGGCTTGGAATCGCTAAAGATATTGGTTCCGCCAATATCGCCATCCGTTGGATTTCGAGGAAACCGCACTCGATGAGGTCGGTCGATTGAAGGTCCGCTTCGCCGACATTGGACGTTCAGAAATGCCGCAGCCAAGCGGAAGCGCAGTTTCGTTGGCCCCACTTTGAGGCGATCCCCGAGCGATTAACGGCAGGATTGTCGCGGTCGATTTAATCGGGCTTGGGTACAGGCTTCCGGTGGGAAACAGTCGGGGGATTGAGGGTGGCTACGAGCGACGTCTTTTAGTGCAAGTTTCCCATGCAGAGCCGGGAAGAATCCCCAGAATTCGTGGGGTTGCGGTTCAATGTCGTCGCTCAGGCGCTGTTTTGGCTGGCACAGTCACAAATTATGGCGCCCGTTCAAACCCTTGGATGAAGTTCGGTTTTCCCTGTTTGTCGCCTTTTGGCTCCTAAGTCCCACACACCTGACGCAGCGAGCCCCCGGAAGGCCTTATGTACCGAAACCATTGGACGAATTGTCTGATTTTGTCTCTTCGGTTGGAATGTTGAGTAACTGCTGAATATCAATAGTTTACGCCATCCCGGCCCAAGACGGACCGGAGTCTGGCCCACATCGGGCCACACGGGCCCCGCGAACCAGAGCGAGGCAGATTGACAGTGCCGCAGGCGCGCCAATGCAGAAAATGTTATACAAATAATAATAAAATCAATGAGTTGTGAGCCATTTTCTGCATCGAAATGACTCAATTCGGACCCGGCTTACAGGCTCACTGAGGTCATCCGGGGCCACTTGAGCATGGCTTCGGCATCACATCTCTGGGGGCCTTTGCCATGTCGATCGATCTGTCTGCCTGCGGCGCACGCCGCGGGGTGTGGAAGCTTTTGCCTGCGTTCCGTTCGGTTGCAACGGCGCTGTCCTGCCTGTCTCTGGCCACAGGGCCCGGTCTGATGCCGGGTCAGGCTCTTGCCGCCGCAGGCGTGCGGGTCGTCCAGTATGACATGGGTGGCGATGTCGACCAGCGTATCCGCGAAGTCGCCCGTCTGCGCGCCCAGGGCACCGCGGTGCGCATCGAGGGCACCTGCGTCTCGGCCTGCACGCTCTATCTCGGCCTGCCCAACAGTTGTGTCACGCCCAATGCCACGCTTGGCTTTCACGGGCCGCGCACCGGCATCCCCGGCATCCCCCTGCCGCGCGAGGATTTCGAGCGGATCAGCAGCACCATGGCCAGCTATTACCCCGGCCAGATCCGCACCTGGTTCATGTCAGAAGCCCGGATGATCACCGAGAACTACTACACGATCTCGGGGGCGCAAGCGGTGAAGATGGGGGCCCATCGCTGCGCCTGAGGGGGGCAGGGGGCGTAAGCGGTCCAATCTGTAATACCGCTCTACATTCTAGATTCTAGATCGCTTTGTTCTTCGGCCTGACCGGAAGAGACCCGCATAGATGATCAAGAAGACCGCGATCGTGAACGCGTATCCAAACGTCCTGTGGTGGAACAATCCATGGGCAATCGACCACAGAAGCTGCAGCCGGATCAACACATATATTATTGCAAACTCGACAGTTTGAAACCGCCAAAGACGCAAACGAACGACATTTGCAATCAGGCCCAGAACGAAGAAGAAGATCAGTGAACCGTAGATTCCGAAGTCCACCAGAAGCTCCCGACCCATGGTGGCCCATACATTTCCAAAGTACCCGGCATTTTCCAGAATAGACGTCCGAGTATCGGCCGCCGCACTCAAGAAATCGGGATCGAGAAATCTAAAGAACCTATTTGCAATGGTAAGGAAAGGCGCGAAATCTAATCCGCCATAGTAGAGTTGTGAATTAATGGATGAATAGTAATCGACAAATTTTCCCAGGAACGGAATGGGGGCCGTCAAGTAACTGAGTTGCAGCAATATCGTGGATATCGTTGGTGAATTATCGCCCATTTCCCTGAATATATCTGCACTATATGCGTGATGGACTAGGTAAAGCATATATGCTGAGTTCTGGCTTCCACCAACACGCGACGACAAGATGACAATAGCAAGCCAGAGGAAGCCAGCACCTAAAACAAAGAGCGAGGACCGGTAAAAGAGGTGGCGCAACGAAAGTCCCGCCTTGCGCCCATCAATCTCCAACGGCATGTAGGCGAGCAGGTAAATGATGAAATTGACAACTAGTTCGATCCGACCGCCCGTGATGAATATGGAGTTGAACGCGACTATACTGATGAAGGCGTAGCACAGAGGCCTTGCCATCGTTCCAACAGCGAGCCCGCGCGCCATTGAGAATCTATAAACTGCGATACCAACTTGGCCAAATCCATAGAGGTAGTATCCAATTGTAGTTACCGTGCCGCCAAAAGCGCCAACTCGATTTGGGTCCGCATATTCGTCTTTTATTGTTGCCATGCTATCAATTGAGAGTCTGGCGACCAAAGACAATCCGCTGGAGAGAAGGGCATCCGCAGCGAACATCAAGGCTCCCAGAACTCCAAGCACTAGGAATACTGTGGTAAATTTTACATTTGAGCGTCGCATCTTATGTTTGAATTCGCCTGACTGCGGTGGCAATCCGATCGACAGACCTACAATGCAGCCAAACACAACGCAAAGGTGAACGGAAATTACATAATAGTAGCTTGTATCCGAAAATGGGAAATCGAACTTATAAACGGGAATCGATAGCAACCAGAGGGATATGAGCCAAAGCGGCGCGAACCAAGTCAATGGGCTGAGGCCGTATTTTCGTCCGCGAAGAATGAGTCTTTCAATAAGGATGCCAAATATATAGATGGTGAGAAGGATGACGAACAGGCTGCCAAATCTTGTGTTCATCCTAACCTCCCAAGTCATCTTTGTTTTTCGACGTTGTTGCTATCACCCGCGATATCTCGCTCTTCGACCCGTCGCAACGCGGTAAAGATCAATCACCCAATGCAGCGTGCTTTCCGGAAGCAGGCGCTGCATCTGGTCGAGGACAATTGCCTTGGCTAGCACCTGATGATAGCGGCCAGGGATACCGCTGCCTTCCAAGGCCCGAATTCTTTCCCGGACCGCCGTAAGACGGTTCCGGGCGGTTGAACTGGTCCCGCCGAAGCCGAAATTGGCCACGTCCAGATCGACAAAGACAGGATCCGCCTGCCGCGCCACCCGTAAGACCATCTCGACATCACCGGCAATGCGGAATCCCATATCGAAGGGACCATACTGATCGAAGGACCGGCGGCGCTGGAAGGTCGCCTGATGCGGATACATCTCCAGCCTGCCCAAGGCAGCACGGGCTTCTGGCCACGGGGCGCCACATTGCTGCAGGATCTGGCAGTTCTCTCCGACCACGTTCACCCGACCATAGGCGATCATCACTGTCTCGGGCAGGGCTGACAACGCCTGCGAGATATTCTCCAGCGTATCTGCCGCCGCAAAGGTATCCCCGGCCCCCATGAAGATCAGCCATTCGCCCCGCGCCCGCGGCAGGACTTTGTTCCAGGCATCATAGATCCCGGTGTCGGATTGCACGACATGGGTAATCGGGTAATCCCGCCCGGCAAAATGCTGCGCCGGATCGTCGGTGGAGTTGCAGTCGGCGATCAGCACCTCGAAGTCGCGCCGGGTCTGGCGTGAGAAGGTGTCGAGACTGTCTTTCAACTCCGCCGCCACATTGCGGATCGCAACGACGATCGTGACAAACGGAGACGGCCTGTCCTCGGTGCGCGTGGACGCTGTTCCAGATCTTTCTGTCATCCTGGCTTCCGGGTTTTCAGGGCTTGCGAAAGCCGTGCCACAAGGACCTGTCCCACGGATGCAATATGTTCCGCCGGGGCCTCGACACCGATCCCGTCGGAAATCCGGATGCGACCGCTGTCACGGCGATGCAGGGCGCGGTGCAGATGAACATGTTCGCAATCGGTTGCCGTTCCAAGATAGCTGGCAGCGTCGAACAGCGAGCGCCGGTAGATGCAAAGCCCGTTGAAGGCGCTGATCACCTTCAGCCCGGCCCCGGTACCAAGGCGCTTCTGCGTTGCCACAACCCGGCTGTGCAGCCAAAGACGCTTGGGCAGGCCCAGAAGCTTCTCTGCCCGTGTTCGCGGTTGCAACGATGGCAGATAGCGGGACAGGGCGGGATTTGTGGAATTCGCCTCCTCGACCAGCGCAAGCACATCGTAGTATCGCGGCAACGAATGGCTGCAAACTCCGGTCACGCCCGGCTCCTCCAGTTCGATCAGCGCTTTTCGCAACAGAGCCGGGGTCAGCTCGGGCGCGAAGACCAGATCGGGGTCCGCGACGATGACGACGTCACCGGGCAACGGGGGCGGCAACCTGGATTTCAGGAATTCGCGCCCGGCCGCCATGCGGGCCAGCCTTTCGCCTACGCCAGACATGAAGCCTGTATCAAGGCGCTGGATCCTCGGATTGGTCGCCGCGGCGGCGTCCAGCAAGGCCACCGTCCGATCCCGCGAGCCATTTTCGCCAAAAATGGCATGAACCTCGAAATCAGGATCTGACCCGATGTGCGCCAGCATGGCGAGAAAGGCCGGCAGCGTGTCCTGGCAATCCTTGCACAGCGAAAGGAAGAAGATGCGCTGCCCTGGCTCAGATTGCCACATCATCAACTCCGCCTTGCGCCTTCATGAATTTCGCCAAGGCGGGTGTCCAGGTCTTGTGCAGCATCTCGAATGTGAAGCCGTCTTTCTCGGCCGCGGCCAGGCAATGCGCCAGGACGTCGCCGTGAACCGACCGGATGTATTTCTCGGGGTCGTCTTTCGGCACCATCGCATCGAAGAACCCCGGCGAGGTCTCGCGCAGCGTGGCCATCAGTTCGGGATAGGAATGTTTGCCCGAATTCGACCAGAACAGCTGGTCAGAGGGGGCACGGCCGTCGAATCCCCACATCCCGACCCGTTTTGACAGATTGCAGGCGATCGGCAAAAGCAGCAGGTTCAGGACATTCCCCAACTCCGGCAGTTCGAAATCACGCGCAACGGTCTCATGCAGCGCGGTGGAGGAGCCGCCCGAAATCGGCACCAACCGGTCCTGGAATTCTGCAAGCTCGCGCCGGACGACCGCATCGAACATGGACGGGTAGATGAAGATCGTCTTGGGAGACTCGCGCAACCGGAGGGCAAGATCGCGGCGGAACGCCTTGGCAAAGGCGGTCAGCCCGAAGTGATACAATCCATCACCCGCAACGATGGCATGCGGGTCGATGTGGTGCCACAGCTCGGCATCCCGCACGATCGTATTGCAGACAATGCGGTACCCGTCCGACCAGTCACGGTCCAGCGCGCGCGCCAGGGACGGTCCCGTGCCAAAGACATAGGCGCGGTGCAGGCCGGCGGGCAGGGCGCTTTTCCAGCGCGCGTAAATCTGGCGGGCCTGCGCCTGATCGGCTTCGCCCAGAAGGTATTCAAGGCCGATATGCCAGTTCCAGGCTTCGACAAAGCAGGCCTTCTCATCCACATCCAGCACGCGGCTGGCGATCCGGACCGCGGTCGGGGTGTCTGCCTTCCGGGTGCCGCGGACCAGAACGGGGCCATGATAGAACAGCGGCAACAGCGAGCGGGCCGGGATCGTGGTGACCGGGACCTGGCTTGGCCCGAAGAAGAACTCCAGACGTTCGCGGACACCCGGCACGGCGTCGTCCGGGCCCGTGTCACACAGGAACACGCGGCGCGGCAGGAGGCGGGCGCGGAGTTGGCGCAAGCGCTTCAGCGCACGGCGGGCGGGGCTTGTCTTCATCTGGGCAGCGTCCTTCGATGACAGGTCTGCAGGGGGGCCGTCCATGTCATCCCAAGCCCCGCATCACAAGGACCACCGTCCCGCAGGCCAGCAGGCCAAGCGCTGGCAGCAGGGATGTGGCGCGTTCGAAGTGCCAGCGGTGCAGCCCGAAATACTGCAGCGATTTGTGCGACATATAGGGGCAGAGGAACCCGACATAGCCGACCAGCATGCCCAGAGGCACCGCCATCGGCCCGACGAAAGGCCACAGCAGCACGAAGGCTGCGATCCCCACAAGTCCGGTCAGCCCGTTCACCTTGTGCCAGATCACATGGTTCGACAGGGTGTAAAGCTGCATGTGCATCGCACCATAGCGCTCGGCAAAGAAGGCCATACCCAGCAGCATCGACAGGCCTGCATCGGGGATCCGCACCGAACTGCCGATCAGCGTCAGAGCCACCGGTGCCACGAAGACCAGCGCCACGATCCCGGCCAGCATCGTCCAGAGCGCCAGGCGCATGCCGAGTTTTGCTTGCGCCACGAACTCGGCCCTTTGACCCTCGGCATTGGCCTTCGCCATGGCCGGCAGGCGCGAGTAGAACGGGGCCTGCGACAGTTGGCTGCCAATCGACATGATGCGCAGCACGATCAGATAGGAGGCGGCAACGCCGGGGGGCGCCAGTTGCGGCATGATCATGCCGCTGCCCTGGATCAGTCCGGTGCTGAACAGGATGCCGATCCCCGAGCGCCAGCCTGCGGCCCAGGCGGCGCGGAAGATCCGGGGGTCGAAGACCTCGGTCTGCACGCCGTTTTCGGCCAGAACCCGGCTGGCTTGCCAGCGGTTCAGGCCAAATCCGACAATGCCCCAGGAAGTGTAGGAGGCCGCAACCATGGCGAGATTCGAGGTCAGAACCACCACAAGGCTGGTGGACAGCACCTGCAGCAGCCCCACCAGGCTTTCGATCCGGCGCAGTGCTGTGATCCGGTCCGATCCGATCAGCACGGCCGTGTTGCTGCCGTTGATCAGGGCGAAGGGCACCGACAGCACGGTCAGCGCCCAGGCCATCCAACCGGTGCCGGGATGCGTCAGCCCCGAGATCGCCCCCGCGATGGCGGCGGTGCCGATCGCCATGACCAGCACCGTTCCAAAAAGGGCCATTGCTGCATTGACCCGGCGCAATGTGCCGATCACGGCGCCGAGATCGAGGGGCTGCTCATCGGGCCCTGAGGCCACGGTAACCCTTTTCGTCCGCAACAAGTCCGCCAGTTTGCCGCCGCCTCGGGACGCGGCGATGAACCGAGAAAAGGTGGGTGTGAGTCCGAAGTCGATCCAGGCCAGCATGGCGACGATGCTGCTTTGCAACTGCCAGACCAGCACCTCGTGAACCCCGAAATGGGTCAGCACCAACGGCAAAAGCAGGACGAGCCCGCCCATGCGGATGGCCAGGCTGATCCAAGTGTTTACCGTTGCAGATTGACTCAGTCGTTTCAGCATCAAGACGGGACCAGGGGATGGATTCTCACGATTGAAGAACCGCGTGAAACGCGTCCTGCAGGGGGCGCAGCACGCCCCCAATGTCCCAGCGAGCTTGCGCGCGCCTGCGCCCTTCGGTCCCAAGGCGAGCGCGTAGGGTTGGGTCGTCCAGCAGGCTTTCCAGCGCTGCTGCGGCAGCGTCAAAATCGCCCGGCTCGACAAGCAGGCCCGCACCTTCCACCTCGACGCCCAAGGCGGTGTGGCGTTCGGCTGTGGCCAGAATCGGGCGGCCGGAGGCCAGCATGTTGGCCATCTTGGACGGCAGCATCAGATCGGCCGCCCCCTTGATTTGCGGCAGCAGGTGGACATCGGCCATGCCCAGAAGGTTGCTCAACTGCTCGACCGGTTGCAGCGGGAAAAAACGGATGTTGTCCAGATCCTTCGACATCTCGACCAAAGCGGCCCGCATGGGCCCGTCGCCGCAGATGACAAAGGTCAGGTCCTTGCGATGCAGCAATGCGCGGGCCATGGCGGGCAGAATCTCTAGCCCCTGCTTGTTGGCCAGATTGCCGGAGTACAGCGCCACATGTGGCGTTGTGATGCCCAAGGTCTCCCGCAGCGGCGAGGTGGCCGACAGCGGGGTGATGCGCGACAGATCGGCCCAGTTGCGCAGCTCGTGGCAACGCGCTTCGGGCACGTTCTTGGCCAGAAGTTTCGCCACCATCTGCGGCGAGATCGAGCTGATCCGGTCAAACCGGCGCAAGACCCAGGATTCGAAGGCCTTGGCTGTGAGGCCAATCCGGCTGTCTTCTGCAATCAGCCGGGTGGCGAAGGCGGCATCGACCTCGTAATCTTGAATGTGCAGCCAAGTCTTGGCACCGGCCAGACGGGCGGCCAGAAGACCAACCGGTGCCGCCACCATAGAGGGGGCCACGACAAAGACCAGATCCGGCCTGCGCCGCAGTGCTGCCGCAAGCATCACGGGCAGGGCGCTCAGCGCGAAAGAGGCGTGGTGCAGGATGCGCCGGGCGCCGGTCGGGTTGGCGGGGACATAGAGCGGGCAATGGGTGATGCGCAGACGGTCGCCTGACGCCTCTTTGCGCCAGCGCCAGCCGCGCCAGTCGTCAAACACACGCCAACCCGGAAAATATGGGAGAGCCGTTACCACTTCAACGTAATGGCCATCGGCTGCAAGTTGCTCAGCCAAACCTGTCGAATAGACCGCGATGGATATGATTTCGGGTGCATAGTTGATGCCTAACATCAGGATGCGCATAGCGGCAACCCTACCAATGTATATGATGCGCTCTCTTTAGTAGGAGCGATAAGGCCCCGTCGCACCACATCTGAGGTGCTTTCGTCCAACCTGTCTTTCTGCATGAGGTCAGTGTCCGGTACCGCCGACGACAGCCGGAACCGTCTTCATCAAGATGGACGGGTCGGTGCGCAGCGACATCGTCTTCAGATAGTCCTCATCAAAGCGGGCACGGTCGGCGAAGGTGCTTTCGTTGCGAGCAGACACCGGCCAGTTTCCGGTCAGGCCGGGCAGCAGCGCGTAGTAGCTTTGGCCGGGGTAGATGCTTTTCTGCGACAGCATGATGGGGCGCGGGCCCACAAGGCTCATCTCTCCCATCACGACGTTCCACAGTTGCGGAATTTCGTCCAGCGAGGTTTTGCGGATGATGCGGCCGATCTTGGTGATGCGCGGGTCATTTTTCAGCTTCTGATGGGTCTGCCATTCGGCGCGCAGATCCGCATCCTCTGACAGAACCCGCTCCAGCACCGCGTCTGCATCCACTCGCATCGAGCGCAACTTCCACATCCGGAAGCTTTTGCCGCCGCGCCCGACGCGCAGCTGCGAATAAATCGGGTTGCCGCCGTCCAGCTACACCAGAAGCCCGAACACCAGGATCAACGGCAAGATGACGGGCACGGCCAGAAACACGGCGAAAAGGTCAAGCGCCCGTTTGCCGAAGGACGCGTAAAGCGAAAAACGCATGTTTTGCTTCAGAACTGGGTACGAACTTGAGACAAGCCGGATATCAGACGACCGCTTATCATTCCAAAGATCAGGGCTGGGCTTCAGGCTTGATTTCACCTTGCCAAACATAACATCAGTCACATCATCTATGTCAGCCACGATCAAGCTCCACCAAATCGGAAATAACTCCACGGGACGGCACTCCATAGAAGTGCCGCCTCACGTCGTTCAGTCTGCCGCACTCTCAGGCAGGGCTTGCTGGATTGGCGGGGATCGCATTGCCTGAACCGCTTGCGATAGCGGCCAGATCAATGCTGACCTTGTTTTCGACGTTCGACGCAATCGCCCCAATGGTCGTGGAAAGGGCAGTCAAGCCTTGGCTGTCTGCATAGCTGGCCAGAGCCGTCAACGCCTTCGCTGCCGCAGCGGCATTGAACGCGAGGGCCGGATTGGCGATGGCGGCGTTCGAAGCTTGCGCAACCCGTGCGGCGATGGTGCCGATCACCGAGTCGACCGATGCGTTCGGATTGGCGGCCTTCAGCGCGGTGATCAGGTTTTGCAGGGCGGTTGTGCAGGCTGCCGCGGCAGCACCCCCCACACAAGCGGCGGCAACATCAGCAATCTGGGCATTGGTGACCGCGATCGCGACATCGGATGCTGCTGGAGCGTTTTCCGCGTACGTTGTGATCGGCAGCAGGGTTGCTGCGGACAGTACCACTGCAAGAGTATATTCTCTGACTTTTTTCATTTTAAGTACTCCGATAAATCATTCTTATGTCTCGGTATCACCGCTAGACGACGCTAGGGTCAGGACTCGTTCTCGTTTCATAGCCAGAACATGACGGTTGCGGCGAGGGCTACGGCTGAGAGGAAGACTTTTGGACATCTGTCGTAGCGGGTGGCCACACGTCGCCAGTCCTTCAGACGCCCGAACATGATCTCGATCCTGT
>CANBRQ010000040.1 GCA_947371955.1 Paracoccaceae bacterium
GAAGCTTTTGATTGTCGCGATGGCCCCATCGAGCGCCTTGCCCTCTTCGTCCTTCAAGGCTGCCTCGCGCAATCGGCGGACCCAGTCGGCGGCATCGCCGCGGGCGGCGATCAGGGCGGCGGCGGTCAGAACCTTGTCGAACTTGGACAGGCCGCGGGCGTGGGTGTCGGAGTAGCCCTTGACCAGCCTGCGGCATTTGAGAATTTCCACTGCCAGATCATAGCGCGGCAGATAGCCCAACGCGGTCGCAAGCCATGCCTCCAGATGCGCCATCTCCTGCGCATGGCGCAGGGTACGCGGCCGCCAGAACTTGAGGCCGCCCAGCAGGTAAAGCGTGGCGTAAGAGATCAGGCCATCGGTCCGCAGGCGCCGCCCCTTGGAGAACCAGCGGTCGAGCCGCGCCATCCAGTTCGGATCATCCTGCACACGTTGGCCCAGTTTTGCGGGCAGCATCCCGGCAATCTCTTCTGCCCGGGGATGCATGAATTCGGTCAGGTGCAGCAGGTTGCCATCCTTCACCCGCATCTCCTTGGCGATACGATCAAAGCGTGGGCCCCGGGTCTTGAGGTCTGCGACGCGGATCACGTCGTCATAGCACATGGCATTGGCGATATACTTGGCCGCCTCAAACGACAGGGCGAAGCCATGGCCCGCATCATCCCGCGCCAGCACCTTGGACAATCGGTCAAGATAGGCTGCGCCATAGGCCACATCCTGAAACTCGACCACCTTCTTCAGGCCCGCACTGGCCATGTCCGCCACGGGGCCGGGCAAGGCTTGGGCCAGATCCCTCAGCCGGTGCCACTCTGCCAGCATACGCGCCGGGCCTTTGGCCAGCAGGGGGCCCGGCTTGGTCGCGACCACCTTCTCGGCAACCGGCCCTGTGGCCGCGTCATAGGATGCTGCAAATGCACGCAGCGAGCCTTCGATGCCCTTGCCGCCCTTGCGGATTGCCGCCTCGAACGCCGCTCGCGGGAAGGGCAGCGCGCCCGACCCTGCCAAGGCACCGAACAGCGAGGCCGAAATCACAGACCCATTTCGGACGGCCAGCGCCTCGAAGTCCGCCGCGATGAAGCGCTTGGCCATCAGGCCCGCCGCCGCCATCACCTCGTCGGAATTGGCGATGCCGTTGCCCGGTTCCATCTTTTCCGACACTGCCAGCGCGCGGTGGGTCGAGGCGATCAGCGTCGTCCGCTCCGGCGTCACGAAGCCGCGCATGATCGACCGCCCCGCCTCCATCATCTCGGCAGCGATCATGATGTCGACATCCCCCGCCGCCGGCATCAGCGAGAAGATCGGGATACCCTCATCCGCCGGAGCCATCTCGATATAATAGACCGTCGCCCCGGTGCGCTGCGACACCCCCGCCACCGAGGTCGCCTGCGCCGCATAGCCATTGGCCCGCGCCACATCCTCGATCCAGCCGGTCAGGACACCGCCGCCTTGACCGCCCACCGCCAGCACGGCCAACTTGATGATGGAGGACAGCTTGGGGTCCATCGGCTGCGGGTTCAGAACGTTCATGCCGACACCTCAAACACCAAGCGCCGTGCATCGCGCCGCTTTTGCAGCCAGCCGATCACACGCGCCCGAAAGGCCGCGAAGCGCGCCTCAAAGGCCGAGGGGTTGTGCACCACATCCGCCCGGTAGAAGCTGGGGCACAGCACCGCCGCATCCGCGACTTCACCGCAGTTGCCGCAGCCGACACAGCTTTGGTCAATCGAGGCCACCGGATCATCGCGCAACGGATCATCCAGCGTTTTCAACCCCAACGACGGGCAGCCCGACAGCCGGATGCACGCATGATCGCCCGTGCAGATATCTTCATCAACGCCGAACCGGGGTGCCTCGACCCTGCGCCCCTCCTTGATCGCAGCCGCCTGCAAAGGCTTCTCGCGCCGCTGCTTGTTCAGCATGCATTCCGAGGAGGCAACGATGACCTTCGGCCCCTTCTCCTTGGTCGTCAAAGCCTCCAGCAGCACATCGCGCATGTGGCCCACGTCATAGGTCCGGTCCACCTGCCGCACCCAATCAATCCCAACGCCGCGCAACGCTTTCGAGATCGGATGCTGCGTCTTCTTCGTCGCATTCTCTGCCCGGGAAGAGAGAATATCCTGCCCACCCGTCGCCGCTGAATAGTAGTTGTCGACGATCACCGCCACCGAGTCGGACTTGTTGAACGCCATGTTCCCGAAGCTGGACGACAACCCGTTGTGCCAGAACCCACCATCGCCGATGATGCTGATGGGCCTTGTGGCGCCCCCGCCATCAAAGGCCGCATTGGCCGCAGGCCCAAGGCCATAGCCCATCGTCGCCCCGCCAATCTCGAACGGCGGCAGGCTGCCAAACAGATGGCAGCCGATATCGGCGGTGATCTGCAACTTGCCCGTCTGCTTCTGCGCCAACTTCATCGCCGCAAAGATCGGCCGCTCCGGACAGCCGGTACAAAAGCCCGGAGGCCGGATCGGCACGGTCTTCGACAGGTCCGGCACCTTGGGCTTGTCCTGATTCGGCGCCCGCACCAAAGCGGGCAGCAAATCCGGCGCTGCCTGCCGCAAGAAGGCGGTCAGCCCATCCAGCATGACCTGACCGGTATACTCCCCGGCCATCGGCAACATGCCCTTGCCGTGCAGCCTCGCCGTGGAACCGGCCCGATAGAGGTACGTCGTCAACTGCTGTTCGATGAACTCCGGTTGACCTTCCTCGATCACCATAATCTGCTCTTTGCCCGCGCAGAAGGACAGGAACTCTGACGACACCAGCGGATAGGTCACATTCAGCACATACAAAGGCACCTGCGAGGCGCCATAGATATCTGCCAGCCCCAGCCGTTGCAGCGCCCGGATGACGGTGTTGTACATGCCGCCCTGAATGACCAGACCAATCGGCGCGGACTTCGGCCCGAAGACCTCGTTCAACCCGCGTTCCACGATGAACCGCTCCGCGGCAGGCCAGCGGTTCTTTATCTTGTCCTGCTCGTGAATGTAGGACATCGGCGGCAGCACGACCCTTGCGAAATCTGATTGCGGGGCGGAAAGCGCGTCGCGCACCGACAGGGTCGGCCTGCGGTTCGCCTTGGTCTTGAAGCTGCCCGTCACATGGCAGGACCGGATGCGCACCATCAGCATCACCGGGCTGTTCGACGCCTCCGACAGTTCAAACCCTTCCGCGACGGCCTTGGTGATGCTGGTCAAATTCGGCCGAGGGTCCAAGAGCCAGAACTGCGACTTCATGGCAAACGCGTGCGAACGCTCCTGCATGATGCTGGAGCCTTCGCCATAATCCTCACCGACAATAATCAGCGCCCCGCCATTCACCCCCGACGAGGCCAGATTCGCCAAGGCATCCGACGCCACATTGACGCCCACCGAGCCCTTGAACGTCACCGCCCCCCGGATCGGATAATGCACCGATGCCGCCAGCATCGCCGCTGCTGCCGCCTCATTGGCATTGGCCTCGAACCGCACGCCAAGTTCGCCCAGCAAATCCTCGGCATCCGCCAGCACATCCATCAGATGCGAGATCGGCGCGCCCTGATAGCCGCCGACGTAGCCGACACCGTTTTCCAGCAAAGCCTTGGTGATCGCCAGAATCCCCTCGCCAGTGAAGGTCTCGCCTTCCCCCAGCCGCAGGTGTTCGACTTCCGCCTTGAAGGACCGTTCTGCCATGTCAGACCTCTGATTTCCGGGTGTTGGCGTGGATTTTCTGCAAGGTCGCCACAAATGCACGCTGCTCGTCCGGATCAATGCCGGCGAACATCTCTTGATAGGTATCCGCCATATGCGGCCACAGGCTTTCAAACGCTGCTCGGCCCGTTTCGGTGATGAACACCCGCACCGACCGGCTGTCTGCGGCATCAACTTGCCGCCGCACCAGCCCCTCGGCCTCCAGCGCATCCACGGCCCGGGACAGCGTGGATTGCTCGACAATCGCATGGACCGCCAGTTGCCCGATCACCTGCCCATCGATCACCGACAACACCGCCAGCGCCCGCATCTTCGGCGTGGTCAGTCCAAGCTTGGCCATCTCGGCCCGAATGGCGGCGTTATAGCGCCCCATGATGCGGTTCATCAGGTAGGGCGGATAATTCGCCAGCCCGATTTCCCCCAGTCTGGGCAGGTTGTCCCTCATGCCCCCAGCCTCTTTGCCGCAAGGTATCCCGAACCACCGCCCAGTCCCGGCCCCGGATGGGTCGAGGCGCCGATGTGCTGCAACCCGCGCACCGGGCCGCCCTTGGCCGACTGCGCAAAGGGCCGCCAGATGAAGAACTGATCGATCGAGCAGAGCCCGCCATAGGGATCGCCGCCCACCAGATTGACGTTCATCCGCTCAAGGTCCTTGGGCGAATAGGCCTTGCGGGCCAGCTTGATCGCCGCGAAGTCCTTGATGTGCCGCGACAGGATCGCCTCCAAACGGTCCGCAAACGCCTCCCGCACCTCATCCCAGTCACTTCCGGAAATCTCCCCGGACGCATCCCCCTTGATGACCCGCGGGGCATCCGGAATCTGCAACCACAAGATCGCCTTGCCCTCTGGGCATCGCGACGGATCCAGCCGCGAGGGCTGACCCACGCAGATCGTCGGCACGGCAGGCAGCATCCCTCGCTCCGCCTCATTCGCGGACTTGGACACGCTATCAATCCCATCCGCCAGATGGATCAGCGCCACATCATCCAGCCCCGGCGACTGCCACTCCGGATGCCGGTCGAGCGCATAATGCAGCTGGAAATTCCCCCGGCCATGGCGGAATCCCTCAGCTGCAGCCTTCTCCCCGGGCAGATTCACGTCGCGCAGCAACCGCTCCTGCAACTGGCCGGGTGCGACAGATGCCAACACGGAAGCGCAAGCAATCTCCTCACCCGAGGCCAAGGCGACCCCCGTCACCCGCCCGTCACGGACCAGAATCCGGTCGACATCCGAGCCGGTGCGAATCTCTCCGCCCTTCTCCTCGATCAAACGCCGGAAGGCCTCAGCCGCCTTGCCCGCACCGCTCTTGGAGATCGGCGCACCTGCAGCCTCCAGCGCAAAGGCAATCACCTTGCCCATCTGGCCGCCGTACGCGCTTTCCGGCGTCAGCCCGCAATGCAGCACCCATGGCGCAAACAGGGCCTGCACCGTGGGGCTTTTAAAATCCGTCTCCAGCCAGCCCCGCGCCGGAGCAAGAGCCTTGCCGAACCACGAAGCCAGACCTTTCAGCCCGCGTTTCCGCGCTTGGGCAAACAAGAGCTTGAAGGTCGCCCAAGACCACAACTCTCCACCCAGCAGCGCGAACAGGAACGGCGCATCTGCCCCGATCCCGTCCACAACCGCCGCGTGGGCTTCGCCATCGCCGTCAGCCTGCGCGTTGAAGGCCGCGATATTCCGCGCCCGGTCCATCGTCAGAACCAAGGCCTCGCCACCCGGTCGCAGAACGGCGGTCGGATGGGCGGTGTGACAATACTCAAAGCCATGCCGGGCCAGATGGGGGCCCAAAGCGGCCCCTGCCGGCCCGGTCATGAACAGCACGAAGGTCGCGGCCATCACGTCATGCTGAAAGCCCGGCAGGGTGATCTCCTCCGTCCGCAGGCAGCCGCCGATGCGGTCAGACCGCTCCAGCAGCAGCACGCGGTCGCCTTTGACGGCCAGCATCGCGCCAGCCACCAAAGCGTTGATCCCCGAACCGATGATGACGTGATCAGGCCGCATCTTACCCTCGCGGAACCAGCGCCAAGGCGCGGATCGGCGAGCCTGTGCCGTTCTTGATCTTCAAGGGTGCCGCAATCAGGATCGCACCCTTTGCAGGCAACTTGTCCAGATTTGCCAGCGAGGCCAGACCGAAGCAGTTGTTCTTGTGCAGCAGGTTATGCGCCGGGAACGGCGGCGTCATGCCACCGGCTTGGCCCGCATCGGTGCCGATGCACTGGCTGCCCCAGCCGACTATGCCCTTGGACAGCAGGTACTGAATGACCTCGGCGGTCGGCCCCGGCGTGTGCGGCCCGGTGGCGTCGGCGTTCAGGAACAGGTTCTCGTCATGGCTCCGCAGGTCCCAGTCGCTGCGCAGAACGACCCACTCACCAGCGTTGATCGCGCCATGCTCGGCCTCCCAGGCTTTCACATGGTCGATGGTCAGCAGGAAGTCCGGGTTGGCCCCGCACTCGGCAGCGAAGTCCAGCACGTTGACCGGAGCCACCAGCCGCTGCACGGCCAGCGTGTCGGTGTAACCATCAGCATAGTCCTTGCCGGTGATCCAGTGGTGCGGTGCGTCGAAGTGGGTGCCGGAATGCTCGCCCACCTTCAGCCAGTTCCACGCCCAGAACGGCCCGTTCTGGTCATAGTTGGAGATCGTGTGGATCTCGATCTTCGGCGTGTCCTTGGCGAAATCCGGCGGCAGCTTCAGAAGCGGCGTGTCCGGCCCCAGAACCCCGGTGCAATCCACCACCTCAACCCCGCCCGAGGCCAGCATTCCGGCCAAGTTGGCCAGCACATTTGCAGATGTCATTGATACTCTCCCAGCGTTGCAGACGTCACATCGCGTCTTTTTGTCTTCACCAAAGGAAGACAGAAGGAAGACGGAAAGAAGACACCGCCAACCTGCCGTCTTTGCCTTCACCACTACGAATCATGCTAGACAGATTTAAATGCATTTGCAAATATCCTCTTCGAAATGACAGGAGGATGCCGCTTGCCCGATTTTGACGCAGTGCTGATTGGGGCGGGTCACAACACGCTGGCCGCTGCCTTGCATCTGGCGGCGAAGGGCTGGCGGGTCGCTGTCTTTGAACGCGCACCGGTTGCAGGCGGGGCTGTGAAAACCGGCGAGTACACCTTGCCGGGATTCCGTCATGACTGGGCGGCCATGAACCTGTCCCTGTTCGCCGGAAGCCCGTTTTTCAAGCTTTACGGTGCGGAATTGGCCAAACATGGCTGCAATTTCGTGCCTGCCGCCAAACCCTTCGCCTCGTCTTTCCCGGATGGAAAACATGTTGGCGTTTCGACCAACCTGGAAGAAACTACAGCCCTGATCAAGGCCCTCTCACCCGAGGATGCGGCCACCTGGAACCGCCTGTTCGCAGGCTTCGGGGCCGAGGCTCCGCATCTCTTCGGGCTGCTCGGCAGTCCGATGAAAATGCGTGCGCTTGCATATTTCATGTTTAAAACACTGCGGGCGAAAGGGGTTGGCGGCACGCTGGACATGGCCCGCTTCCTGCTGCAATCGCCGCGCCAGTACCTGACCGAGACGTTCCGGCACCCGCATGTCCAGGCCCTGCTGGGCGCCTGGGGCATGCACCTGGATTTCGCCCCCGATGTGGCGGGCGGGGCGATGTTTCCCTATCTGGAAGGCATGGCAGGTCAGGCTTTCGGAATGGTGATCGGTCAGGGCGGTGCAGACACGATTGTGAAAGCCTTGGTCGCCGCCATTCAGGCGCGCGGCGGGGTGATTGAAGTCAATGCTCCCGTGACCCGCATCCTGCATGACGGATCTCGCGCCAGCGGGATTGAGCTAGCCGATGGCCGCAAAATCACGGCGACCAAGGTGGTGATTGCCGGCGTGGCGCCCCGCGCCCTGACCCGTCTTACCGGAGGCACCACGCCAGCCTTCGACGCTGGCATGACCAACTTCGCCCATGCCCCGGGCACCATGATGATCCATCTGGCACTGTCTGACCTGCCGGACTGGAAGCAGCCCGACCTGAAGACGTTCGCCTATGTCCACATCGCCCCGAGCCTTGACCAGATGGCGCGGACCTACGCCCAAGCCAAGGCGGGGCTTCTGCCCGATGAACCCATTCTGGTGGTCGGTCAGCCCACAGTGGTCGACCCGTCGCGTGCGCCAGAGGGCAAGCACACCCTTTGGGTCCAGGTCCGCATGGCCCCCGGCGTCATCCTCGGCGATGCCAAGGGCGAGATCACCGGCACCGACTGGACCGATGCCACCGTGCCCTTCGCCGAACGCGCGATGGACATACTGGAGGCGCATGCCCCGGGAACCCGCGCCAAGACCCTTGCCCGCCGTCTGGTGAACCCCGTGGATTTCGAGGCCGAAAACCCCAACCTCGTCGGCGGTGACCAAGTCTGCGGGTCGCACCATCTGTCACAGCATTTCCTCTTCCGTCCCATGCGCGGGCATGCCGACGGCTCTACCCCGATCCGCAACCTGCACCTGACCGGGGCCGCCGTTTGGCCCGGAGCGGGCACAGGGGCGGGTCCGGGATATCTGCTGGCCCGACATCTGGTCGGCAACTGAGACGACAAGACCCAAAAAAACCACAACAGGGACCAAAACCATGAACCTTAGCAGACGCAGCCTTCTGAAGCTGTCCGTGGCGGCGGTGGCCACCTCGGTCGCCTTGCCCAGCTTCGCCCAAGCCATCGACGAGTTGGTGATCGCCTACAACGTCACCCTGCCCTCTTGGGACCCGACCACCGGTCCTTCGGCGGTGAACCCGACCATTCAGGGCCTGTACCAGTCCGTCTTCGACCAGTTCATCCTGCAACAGCCGGACCTGAAGCCTGCGCCGGGCCTGCTGACCGAATGGGGCTGGAACGACGACAAGACCCAGGTTCACATGACCGTCCGTGACGGCGTCACCTGGCATGACGGCTCGCCCTTCACCGCCGAGGATGTGGCGTGGAGCCTTGAGCGTGCCGCCGATCCGGCAACCGGCAACCCGATCAACTTCGTCTGGTCCTCGCTGGCCAACTTCAAGGTGGATGGCAACAAGGTCACCGCCGACGTCAAGCAGTTCGACCCCACGATCTTCAAGTGGATGTATTTCCTGACCGGTTACGTCCTGCCGAAAGCCTACTACACCAAAGTGGGCGCGGAAGGGTTCGAGAAGGCCCCGATCGGCACCGGCCCCTATATGGTCGACAAGTTCGAACAAAACGCCTTCGTGCGCCTCAAGGCCAACCCGACCTATTGGGGCGGCAAGCCGGACTTTGACACGGTAACGATCAAGTTCGTGACCGATGCCGCCGCCCGCGTGGCGGAAATCGAAGGCGGCTCCAGCCATGTCACGCTGGAAATGCCCTATGAAGAATACGACCGCCTGAAGGGCTCGATGAACGGCTATGCGACGCCTGTGTCGAACATCGGGATGATCTTCCTGAACGACATCGAGGTCATGCTGGACCCGAACGTCCGCAAGGCCGCCGTCGCCGCGATTGACAAGCAAGCCATCGTCGACCGTCTGCTGTCGGGCTATGGCGTGCCGATCGACACGCTGGAGACGCCGGATTACGACGCCTACGACGCCTCGATCAAGACGCCCTATGACCCGGACGCAGCCGTGAAACTGCTGGCGGCTTCGGGCTATTCGGTCGACAAGCCGGTCAAGTTCACCATCCAGACCACCAAGGGCTACATGCCCAAGGATTACGAGATGATCCAGGCCATCGTCGGCCTGTGGCGCAAGGTGGGCATCGAGGCGACCATCGAAGTCTATGAAATCGCGAAGCATTACGAACTGCGCGCGGCGGACAAGCTGGCACCGGCGGCCTTCTACAACTGGGGCAACTCGGTGGGCGATCCCACAACCTCGACCGGTTTCGCGATGTTCGGCCCGAGCCCACATTCGGTCTGGGACAGCAAGGACCTGATCGACATGATCGGGCCCCTATGGGGTGAAAAGGACGAGGCCAAGCGGATTGCGGGCTGGAAAGCGGTGGACGCCTATATCGCCGAGAACGCCTATGTCATCCCGCTGCTGCAATACGTTCAGCCGATCCTTGCGGCCAAGGGTGTCGTGGTGACGCCGCACCACTCGGGTGCCCTGCTGCCGCACCTGATGAAGCGGGCCTAAGCGCTCTGCGGACCCAGTGTCGGGGGGCTTCGCCGCCCCCCGAACCCCCTGCGCCGGGGGGATTTCACATCCCCCCGGAACCCCCTGTGGGATATTTGAACAAGTATGAAAGAGGAGCGCGCGGCTCCCCCGATATCTTATCGTGTGAGGCTTATGGCGCTTCTTCAGACCCTTTTGCTGCGGCTGGTGACGACGGCGGTGACGCTGTTCGGCGTGGCTGTCATCGTGTTCTTCGTCATCCGCGTGGTGCCGGGCAATCCGATTGCCATGATGTTGCCGCCCGGGGCGACACAGGCGGATATCGATCAGTTGACCGCCCTGTATGGCCTGGACAAGTCAATCCCGCAGCAGTTTCTGATCTGGGGATTGGGCGTGCTGCATGGCGACTTCGGAACGTCGATCACCCTGAGGCAGCCTGTTCTGGCCTTGGTGCTGGGGCGCTTGCCAGCCACGCTGGAACTGTCGGTGATGGCCTTGGTGATGGCGGTTCTGGTCGGCGGGGCGGCGGCTTTGACCGGCACGCGGCTGCGGGCGACGAAGGTCGAGGGCGGGATCGACATTGCCAATGGAATGGCCTTGTCGGTGCCGGATTTCCTGTGGGGGCTGGTGCTGATCTTGGTCTTTGGCGTGCTGGTGCCGGTATTCCAGATCTCGGGGCGCGTGACGCCCTCGTTGCAACTGCCGTTCGTGACGAATTTCTACTTGGTTGAGAGCATTGTCCGTCTGCGGTTTGATCTGACCAAGGACTTGCTCAGCCACATGTTCCTGCCTGCCGTGGCTTTGGCGATCCCCTTGGCGGCCATCATCGGCCAGCTTCTGAAGCAAAGCCTGAAAGAGACGATGCATCTGGACTATGTCACCCTTGCCCGCACGCAGGGCTATTCCGAAGCGCGGGTGATCTGGCGCGAGGCCCTGCCCAATGCGATCCTCCCGACCCTGACCCTTGTGGGCGTGCAGTTCACCTTCCTGATCGGCGGCACGGTGATCATCGAGCGGTTGTTCAGTTACGAGGGTCTTGGCAACATGGCCATCGACGCCGTCATCAACCGCGACCTGCCCCTGATCCAGGGCATCGTCATCCTGTTTGCCGTCATCTTCACCGGAGTGAACCTTGTGGTCGACCTGACCTATGCCGCCCTGAACCCGAGGCTGCGTCATGGCTGATGGCCGTTCCCAAGTGCGCCGCCGCGCCGGGGTGCGGTTGTGGCTGTCGGCTATATGGCTGCTGCTGCTGATCCTGCTGGCGATCTTTGCGCCGCATATCGCGCCGAAAGACCCGCTGGAGCAGGACCTGTTTTCGGGCCGCCTTCCGCCGTTCTGGGTGCATGGGGCGGACAAATCCTTCCTGCTTGGAACAGATTCACTGGGCCGCGATGTGCTGAGCCGGATCATCTTCGGCACAAGGATCGCCCTGGCGGTGGCTTTCATTTCCGGCACGCTGACCTGCATCATCGGCGCCGGGCTTGGGTTGCTGGCCGGGTTCTACCGGGGCTGGGTGGATGTGCTGGTGTCGCGCTTCATCGACATCTGGATGGCCTTTCCGCCGGTTCTCTTTTCCATCCTGCTGATCGCCGTTATCGGGCCGGGACTGTTTTCCATCATCCTCGCCATCGTCGTCATCGACTGGACCCGCTTTGCCCGCGTCATCCGGGCCGAGGCCATGTCACAGGGTGCGATGGACTATGTCGCCTCGGCTCGGGTGGCCGGGCGAGGCAAATTCGGCACCATGCTGCGGGAAATCCTGCCCAATGTGCTGCCGATCATCGTTGTCCTGCTGACGCTGGAAATGGGGATTGCTGTGATCGTCGAGGCCATCCTGTCCTTCGTGAACCTGTCGATCTCCACCGACGATCCGACATGGGGCGGCATGATATCCGAGGGCAGGACGTCTATCCATCAGGCGTGGTGGGTGCTGGTCTTCCCGCTGATCACACTGTTCCTGACTGTCCTGTCCTTCAGCCAGTTGGGCGAGGGGTTGAAGGACCGCTTCGATCCGGTGCTGCGATGAACTATCTGTCCATTCGCAACCTGTCGGCGCGCGTGAAGGGTGGCGGGCCACTCTTGCGCGACGTCTCGCTGGAGGTCGCCGCCGGTGAAGTCCGGGGGCTGGTCGGCGAGAGCGGCGCGGGCAAGTCTATGATCGGCAAGGCCATTCTGGGCATCCTGCCAAAAGCGGTGGATATCACCGAAGGCCAGATCCTGCTGGACGGCACCGACCTTCTGTCCCTTCCGCCCGCCGAGCGGCGGATCAGGGTGGGCGCCAGCTGCGCCCTGATCCCGCAAGACCCGCTGACGGCGCTGAACCCCTCGCGCCGGATCGGGCCGCAGATCACCGACCGGCTGGTGCATATCCTTGGCTGGACACGCAGCGATGCCGAGGCCCGCGCGCGCGCACTGCTGGGCGAAGTGCAGATCAATGACCCCGCCCGCGTGCTGCGCCAGTATCCGCATGAACTGTCAGGCGGCATGCGGCAACGCATCCTGATCGCAAGCGCCTTCGCGGCCGAACCGAAGCTGATCGTGGCGGATGAGCCGACAACGGCGCTGGATGTGACGGTGCAGAAACAAATCCTGAAGCTGATCGCAGGTCTTCAGGCGCGGCATGGCACGGCGCTGGTGTTCGTGACGCATGACCTTGGGGTGGTGTCCAAGGTCTGCCAAAGCCTGTCGGTCCTCTATTCCGGCAGGGTGGTGGAGGATACCACGGTGACCGATTTCTTCCGCGCGCCCAAACACCCTTATTCCGCCGCCCTTCTGGCTGCCACGCCGAAATACACCGACCCTTCCGCAGGCCTGAAACCGGTGCCAGATGCCGTCATCGCCGCCGTGAAAGCCGAGGTGGAGCGTGGCTGACCTGTACACCATCACCAACCTGCACCTGTCTTTGGCGGATATGACCAAGAAGCCCCTCTTCGGCATGGCGCCCCGGCTGGATATCCTGAAGGGCCTGACCTTCTCGATCCCGAAAGGCACGGTGCTGGGCATCGTCGGCGGGTCAGGTTCCGGCAAATCCACGCTTGGCCGCGCGCTGGTGCGGCTGTTGCAGCCTTCGGGCGGCAAGATAGAATTTGACGGCACTGACATCACCCACCTGTCGGACGCCGAACTTCGCCCGCTGCGTCGGCGCTTCCAGATGATCTTTCAGGACCCGATGAGCAGCCTGAACCCGCGCCACCGCGTCGGCACGATCATCGCCGAACCACTGCGCCTGCACGGGCTTGACGCCATCCCGGCGCGGGTCCTGCGCGCGCTGGATCATGTCGGGCTGCCGAAAGACTTCGCCGCGCGCTACCCGCACGAGCTCTCGGGCGGCCAACGGCAAAGGATCGGCATCGCCCGCGCCATTGCGCTGGAGCCAGAGTTCATTCTGGCCGATGAGATCGTCTCGGGCCTGGATGTGTCGTCCCAGGCGCAGGTCCTTAACCTGTTGGAGGGTCTGGTGCGCGACCTTGGCCTGACTCTGGCCTTCATTTCCCACGACCTGTCCGTGGTCCGCCGCCTGTGTCAGCGGGTGATGGTGCTGCAACATGGGGTCATCGTGGAAAACCGCGAGACGGCGGCGCTGTTTGCCGATCCGCAGGCGCAGTACACCCGCGATCTTCTGGACGCGATCCCGCTGCCCGATCCGGCGCAGGTCTGGGTCTGATCCCGGCGCGCTGAAGGGCCGGGAGGCCAGCCTTCCCGTGCGCCTTAGGGCAACCACCGAGAGCGAGATGAAAGAAGGTCAGAGGGCCTTGAGGGCGGCTTTCAGGGCAGCAACCGTGGCGCAGTCTGTGCGTTTGTCATGGAGCGACTGGAAGCCGAAGGCGAGCGGCACGCCGCCAATGGGCAGGGGTGCGGCGCAACTGGCGTGGACCTCGCTTAGAGGCAGGACGGCCAGTGCCGGAAGCGTTTCCAGGCTGACGCCAGAGCCGGGCATGATGATCAGGCGGCCTTTGGCGGTTGCCATCATCAGGGCGAGGCGGTCGATCCCTTCGCTGGCCGTTTTGGCGCCGCCGGAGGAGAGGATGCGGCGAAAGCCCAGAGCAATGGCGGTTTCCACCGCCTCCTCCACATCGGGGCAAAGGTCGACGGCGCGGTGCAGGGTCAGGTCAAGGCCATGCGCCTCGGCCACCAGGTCTGACAGGACAGCCGCATCCAGCCGCCCATCGGCCCGGCTTGCGCCCAAGACGACGCCCGGCAGGCCCAAGGCGCGGGCGGCGCGGATATCGGCTTTCATCACGGCGACGTCGGTCGCGGTGAAGACGAAATCACCGGACCGGGGCCGGATGATCGGATAGCAGGGAATAGGCATCCGGGCGGCTTGTTCCATCAGCCCGACCGAGGGCGTCAGCCCGCCCAGCGCCAGCGCGGCGCAAAGCTCCACACGGTCGGCCCCACCGACTACGGCCTCGGCCAGACCAAGGGCATCGTCAACACAAACCTCAAGTTTGACCAAAGGCTGCCTCCCCCGCTGCCGCCGCTCCGATCAGGCCCGCATCGGCGCCAGCTTCCGCCACCACAACCACAGGATGATCCACTCTGCGCAGGATCCGCGCCCTGACCGTCCGGTCGAGTGCGGCAATCAGCGCCCGGTCATTGGCCAGCCCACCGCCCACCGGCACCACCGAGGCACCGACCACGTTCAGCACCATTGCCAGTTGCCCGCCCACCAGATCCAGCCACAGGTTCACGGCAGGCGAGGCCTCACCGGCCCGCCAGCGCCGTATCACCTCCACCGAGCCTATCACCTCACCCGTCAGATGCTGATGCAGCCGTTCCATGCCACGGGCCGAACCGACCGTATCCAGACAGCCCTTCTGTCCACATCCGCAGGCAAAGACCGGGTCGCGGATCACCGGCCCGTGGCCCCATTCGCCAGCATAGCCACCCGCGCCCTGCACCACGCGGCCATCGATCACCAACCCACCGCCAACGCCCGAGCCGAGGATCAGCGCGAACACATTCCGATGGCCCCGCGCCGCACCCACCGCCACCTCGGCCAGCGCAAAGCAATCGGCGTCGTTCAGGACCAGCACTGGCAGGCCCAAAGCCGCCTGCAACTCCGCCGCCAGCGCCCGCCCGTTGATGCAGGGGATATTGGCCACCGTGATCCGCCCGTTGTCCGGATCGACCACTCCGGCGATCGAGATCGCAACCGCCCGGTCCCCCGGCCGCAGGAAGCCATGCAACGCCGCGACAAACCCTTGGGCGTCGTGCAGCGGAGTGGCCACCTCGCCCAGCACCAAGCCGCCGCGCGCCGCCTTGATTCGCGACCCGCCAATATCGAACGCCAGGATCATCACCGCCCCCTGCCTTTTGCGGCAGATTACGGATTTTTCCGTCCGGCGCCATGGGCTTATCTTGCGCGCATCCGGTTGCCGCGTGCGTTATGCTCCACCTCGGCCAGGCCCAGCAATTCCAGCACCGGCGGCACGTAATTGCCAAACCGCCCGCGATAGCCCTTGCGCAAGCCATAGTAGCCCCCAACCGGATTACCCTCATCCCGCGCCCAAGCCTCAACCGAGCCGTCCTGCACCGGCTTGCCCTCGTCGGCATTGCCCAGGGCGACCCAATCCTGCCCCTGCAGCCAGTCGTGCAAATCCTCGATGCAGCGCAGTTGGTAGGACAGTTTCGTCGTCCCCACCTGCACCACCAAAGCCGCTTTCGCCTCATCCCGCCACGCCTGAAACGCGCTGCTGTGCGAGGGGGTCTTCAGCACCCAAGGGTCGCCCTCGGTACCACTGCCATAAGTGATCATGTTCATCGCATTCTCCCGCTTCGACTCATGCTATAGCGGGTCAATCCGGACATCTTTTGACAGGTATAAAGATGCGCGCCGCCCGATTGCTGCAAATCCTGCTTCTGCTGCAGAACCGCGGCCGCCTGACCGCCCCCGCGCTGGCCGTGGAACTGGAGGTAACGCCCCGCACCATCCTGCGCGATGTGGATTCCATGACCGAAGCCGGCCTGCCCATCATCACCCATCGCGGCCCCCAAGGCGGCATCGAGCTTGGCTTCAACTACCGCACCCGCCTGACCGGCCTTGCCGCCGACGAGGCCGAGGCGCTGGCCGTCTGGCTCGCCGCCCCGCCCGCCGACATCGCTGCCCTTGGCCTGACCGAACCCGCTGCCCGCGCCAAGGCCAAGCTGGTGGAAAGCTTCCCCGACCGCAGCCGCGCCATCATGGCCGAGGCCTTCACCCGCTTCCCCCGCGCCCTGCCCCCGCCCCTGGAAGACCCCCGCATCGCCGCCATCGCCCAGGCCATCCGCAAGGGACTGACCCTGCGCTGTCAGACCCTTTCCCCAACGCCAATCGTTCTGCGCCCCACGATCCTCAGCCACGACGCGACCGGCTGGGCCGTCTTCGGCCCGCCATTGAACAAGCCGCTGGCCCAAGCCAATTGGGGCGACATCAACCTCTCTCGCACCCCTTTGCCTTGACACGGCCCCCCCATCCCGGCAACAGACCGCAACCGTGGAGGCTGCTATGTCCGATGCCCAGATTTCTGATGACCGCCTGATCCTTGCCCTTGATGTTCCCAATATCATCCAAGGCCTCGCCCTCGCCGACCGGCTGGGCGACTCCGTCAGCTTCTACAAGATCGGCCTTGGCATGCTGACTGGCGGTGGTCTGGCCTTGGCCAACGAGTTGAAGCAGGAGCGCGGCAAGCGCATCTTCCTGGACATGAAGCTCTTCGACATCGGCGCCACCATCGAGGCCGCCGTGCGGGGCCTCGCAGAATACGACCTGGATTTCCTGACCGTCCACGGCGACCCGCAGGTGGTTCGCGCCGCCGCCGAGGGCAAATCGGGCACCGACCTGAAGATCCTTGCCGTCACCATCCTGACCTCGCTTGACCGCGCTGATCTGGATGCCAACCTGATCCGGCCCGGCGACATCCACGAGATCACCCTTGAACGCGCCGCCCGCGCGCTGGAGGCGGGCGCAGATGGCGTCATCGCTTCACCGCAAGAGGCAGCCATGATCCGCGCCCTGCCGCAGGCGCGGGGCAAGCTGATCGTCACCCCGGGCGTGCGCCCGACAGGCGCCGCCTCGGGCGACCAGAAGCGCATCGCAACACCGCATCAAGCCATCACCGACGGCGCCGATCATATCGTCGTCGGCCGCCCGATCTGGCAAGCCGCCAACCCCGCCGCCGCCGCCCGCGCCATCATTGCCGCATTGCCGAGGCGCTGACCTCCCAAACCGCCAAACCCCAAGGATATTCGCCGAAGATTCTTGGGGCAACGCCCAGTCATATCCAGCCCAATTCCCCCAAGGCCAACCGGGTTCGCGCCTGCAGTGGCGCCACACCCTTCGGATGCGCCAGAAACTCGGCCACCCGCATCATCCGCCAATGCTGCCCCTCATCGCCAAAACGGATCGATGCAATCTCCTCGGGATGCAGCATCCCGGCAAAGAACCATGACCCTTTGCCCGGATCCAGCATCGCCGGCATTTCCCTGCGCCAGATCAGCCGGTCCGGCGACAACACCAGTCCAAACTCCTCCGTCAATTCCCGCAGCGCACAGTCCGCGCCCGTCTCGCAGCCTTCCCGCCCGCCGCCCGGCAGATCCCAGCAGCCCGGCCACGGAATATGGGCAAAATCATCGCGCAGGTAGGTGAGGATGCTTCCCCCCGCCACCAAAGCCAGCTTTGCCCCCAAGAAGTCAGCCAAAGTTGCGCTTGTAGGCATCCGCCACCTGCGGCAACACCCAGACCGCCTCGGCCGAGCGCCAGAGGTTGGGCGTTTCCGCCTTGAACCACTCCTCCCGCGGCCGCCAATGCACCATGCAGGCGAGGAAGAAATCGATGGCTGTCATCCGCGCGCCCAGAAAGAACGGCCCACCGCGCCGCTGCGCCTCGGCATCCATCACCTTCCACAAGGACTTCCTGTGTTCGATGACGTTCAACTGATAGCTCTCTCCGCCATTGCCCTTCACGAACCGCTCCGGCGCGTCTGAATACACAAAGCTCGGGTAAATCGAGGCGACCAGAAAGATCAGCCAGCGAAAGAACGCCGCCCGCTCTTTCGACCGGGCCTTGGGCACCAGCGCATCGCTTCTTGCCAGATCAGCGAGCAGCAAAGAGATGGCGGCACTTTCCGTCATAACCTCGCCATTCTCCAGCACCATGGTCGGCACCTGGATCAAGGGATTGACCTTGCCCAACGCCGCCCGCGCCGTCGGGTCCTGATGCACATTGCCGACGGTGATCAGCTCATAGGGGATGCCATAAAACGCCAGCTGCAGTTCCACGATTGCGGATCCCCAGCCGGGGTTTTCATAAAGCCGGATCATGATGTTCTCCTTTTCGGCCAAGCCTAGGCCAGGAAGGTGAAGACAGGGTTAAGTCAGTTCTCGTTGATATCGTCCTTCCAGACCTTCACCTGCGTCTTTGTCACCCCCACCGCCCGCCGCAGCACAAGCCACGACGCCAGCGACAGCACGGCAAAGACCAGCGCCAGAAGCGCCACATTGCCCGGGGCGAGCCCGACGCCCACCAACCCGCCGGTCAGCGCCGCGCCAATCGCAAAGCCCAGAAACACAAAGCCCGGCACCATGATCTCCAGCACAGCCAGCACCACGCCCGCCACCACCCAGACCCACCAGATCGCCCAGATTTCCATTTACCGCCCCTTCAACATCCCGAAGGCATTGGCAAAGGCATCCAACGCTGCCGCCGGCACGATCACCAGCTGCTTGCCTTCGCCCTTACCCACCGCCGTCAGGGCCTCGACCTGCTTCAGCGCCACCTGATACTGCGCCGCCTCGATCCCGTTCTCCTTGATCGCCACCGCAATCACCTGCGTGGCATAAGCCTCCGCATCCGCCAGAATCCGCCGCGCCTTGGCCCCCTGCTCGGCTGCGTACAACTCCGCATCGGCGTTCAACTCCACCGCCCGCTTGTTGCCCTCGGCCTCCATGACCTGCGCCCGCCGCGCCCGTTCGGCATTCAGCTGCTGCATCATGGCGTGCCGCGTCGCGTCATCCAAAGCCACGTCCAGAATCTCGGTCCGCGTCACCTCGATCCCCCAGTCATCCACCATCGCCCGCACATGTTCCCGGATGCTTTGCGTCAGCTCGTTCCGGTTGCTCTGCACATGATCCAGCTCCATCTTGCCGATCTCGCTGCGGACAATCCCCGCCACCGTCGTCGCAATCGCCGCATCGACATCCTTGATCCGGTATACCGTCTTCTCCGGCTCCGTGATCCGGTAAAACACCGAGGTCTCCACCTTCAACAGCACGTTGTCCGTCGTGATCGCATCCTGATGCGCCAGCGGCAGCTGCCGCTCCAGCACCGAAACCTTGTGCGCCACCACATCCAGAAACGGCACCGTAAAGTTGATCCCCGGCCCCAACACGGCATGCAAGCGGCCAAACCGCTCCACCACATATTTCATGCTCTGCGGCACGATCCGGATCGCCTTGAAGACCGCAACGACGATCAGCACCGCCAGCGCCAGAAACACGATACTTCCGCCCGTCAACCCGTTCATGCCAACCCCCTGCAAAACCTGCCCCAGACTGCCCCCTTAACGCCCCGCACGCAACTCCCCCGTTCCGGCAACACCCCCCAAACCCGGTGTATCATGCCCGCCAAAGGAGCCAGCCATGCACATCACCGACCTCCCCATCACCTCCATCGACGCCGAAGCCCTCCCCCGCGACCGCTTCCACGTGGACGAGGAAGCCCTCGCCACCCTCAACCGCTCCATCCTCTTCGACGGCCTGCGCCAACCGATCGAGGTCTTCCCCCTCGAAGGTGACCTCCCCTACGGCCTCATCTCCGGCTACCGCCGCCTCTCCGTCTACCGCACCCTCGCCGCCCTGCGCGCCAACGGCGACTACACCACCATCCCCTGCTTCATCCGCACCCCCGCCTCCATCCCCGCCGCGATGGCCGCCATGGTCACCGAAAACGAGGTCCGCACTGACGTCACCCCGTGGGAGAAAGCCACCCTCATCCTCGAATCCGTCCGCCTCGACTACTTCGCCACCCCCGACGCCGCCCTGCAAACCCTCTACCCCCACGCAACCCCCACCAACCGCTCCCGCCTGCGCGCCGTTGTCTCCGTGGTCGAGGCGCTTGGCGACATCCTCAACGACGGCCCCTCCTATTCCCTCCGCCAACTCCTGCGCATCTCCGGCGCCCTCCGCGCCGGCTTCGCCCCCCTGATCGAGGTCGCCCTGCGCGAAAGCCCCGAGAAATCCGCCGCCACCCAATGGGCCCTGATGCAAAACATCCTGACCGAGGCCGAGCTTTCCCTCTCCGAGCCCCAAACCCCCCAAACCCCCGGCCGCCCCCGCCGCCTGCTCTATCCGCGCTCCAACCTCATCATCCGCCGAGAACGCCTCCCCAACGGCTACCGCCTCACCTTCACCGGCGAGGAAGCCAGCGGCATGATGATGGATTCCGTGCTGGACCAGATCGAGAGGATGTATTCGCCGGTGTGAGGGGGGGGTTGACACTCCACTGGTCAAGCGCGAGACTTTTCTTGAAATTCAATCAGGTGCGCCAAATTGTCCACTCTCCGCGTTAAGCAAATTCAGACCCATCTCCGAGCTCTGTTTGAAAAGCATATCCCTATGAACGAGATAGGAGATGAGTCTACCGATAAAGACCGTCTGGATAGAATTTCGTCTCGTTGCCTCGCGTCTTTCGCAGTATACTTCTTGTCGGGCTGCGAGGCACCGATGGCCGCAACAGCGGTATGGGACGGCAGTGACGACAATGGAATCGACGCGGCGTTCTATGACGAAACGGAAGCCAAGGTCATACTCGTTCAGTCTAAGTGGATTAAGTCCGGGTCAGGTGAACCGAGCGCCGCAGACATAAGAACTTTTTGCGATGGCGTTAGGGACTTAGTAGAGCAAAATCAGGAGCCGTTTGCAGCCCGGCTTAAAGGAGAATTTGAGAATATTTCTGGGCATCTCAATAAGCCGGGGGTTTCTATTGAGATTGTTCTTATCTCGACGGGTTCCTCGAAACTCGCTAAGCATGGGCAGGGCGTCTTGGACAAGATCGTCGCGGAACTTAACGGCGGCGTCACTGATGATCCAATCGCATCAGCAACTGTAATAGGTATTGATGAGATTTATTCATCAATGGCATCGGGTGGCACTCTCGAGAAGATCACGCTTGACGCCACTGTTCTGGATTGGCACCGCGTCGCTGATCCATATCACGCATATTTTGGAATCATGGATGGCTTGACGCTAAAAAAATGGTGGACAACTCATGGCAAGAGACTTGTCGCCAAGAATATTCGAAACTCACTCGGCTCAACTGATGTGAACAATCAAATTAGGTTGACCGCTATCCGAGAGCCCGAGAAATTTTGGTACTTTAATAATGGAATTACTCTGACTGCGGATGAGGCAATAAAAGCGCCTTCCAACTCTGGCTCAAAATCTGCTGGAAATTTCCAATTCAAGGGTGCTTCCATTGTTAACGGGGCACAGACAGTTAGCACGCTCGGAAAGATCGAAGAAGATGAAAAACTTGGGAACATCAGGGTGCCGTTCCGTGTGATTTTATTGAAGAACACGCCAGAAGGTTTCGGGAAAGATGTCACTCGAACAAACAACCTTCAAAACCGCATCGAAGCTCGCGATTTTGCCGCCCAAGATCCAGAGCAATCAAGACTTCAGAATGAGATGAGTGTTGAGGGGATCGAGTATATGGTCCTGCGTAGTGCTGACTTTGCACCGTCTTTTACATCTTGCGATGTGACCGAAGTGACGACAGCCCTCGCTTGCTCTTCTGGCGACGCCCAGCTGGCAGTTGCTATTAAAACGGGTATAGGTCGATTCTTTGCTGATCTTTCGAAACCTCCATACCGCGCAGTTTTTAATCCGACCGTGACTGGTGCGCGGGCATTCAACGCCGTGATCTGCCAGCGCGTGATTGATAGATGGATAGATCAGAAGAAGCAAGGAATAGGAAAGCGAAGTGGCTACCCATGGGGGGTATTGGGTCATGGAAATAGAATTTTGTCTGCATGTGTATTCAAGAGATTAGGGCGAAGCTTCATAGACAAAACAATTAAAGAGTTCGACCCGAAGGACGCCGAGTCCAAGATTGAGATCATCTGCGAGGAGGTTTATACAAAGATGGTCGATTGTTTGGAGATCAATTTCCCTGGAAAGTTTCTTGCTGTTCTCTTTAAGAACCCCACAAACAGCAAAGCTGTCTTTGACGCTGCCTCTGCGGCTCCTGCGCCATAGAAAACCCGCTACTTCCGGTTTGAACGGGTGCAAGCGCACATAGTGTGCGCTTGCACAGCACCATTCCCACCCCCCCCATTTCACACCCCCAAATCCTAACAAACCCTTAACACAAAACCCCATAACCAAACAAAATCAACAGCTTACCCCACATTGCACGCGTGCAATCGTCCCGATTGCACGGCTGGGAGTCCATAGACTCCGCTGACCCCTCCCCTCACAAGCCGCCCCATGCTACCCTCCCCCCATCATGCCCTCCTTATGCCGCGACTGCCTCACCCTCTTCCCAACCGGCCCGCGCTGCCCCGCCTGCCGCAGCCCCCGCCTGATTGCCCACGCCGAGCTTGAAACCCTCTCCATCGCCCACATGGACTGCGACGCCTTCTATGCCAGCGTCGAAAAGCGCGACAACCCAAGCTACCGCGACCACCCCCTCATCGTCGGCGGCGGCACCCGCGGCGTCGTCTCCACCTGCTGCTACCTCGCCCGCATCCACGGCGTCCGCTCCGCCATGCCGATGTTCCAGGCCCTGAAACTCTGCCCCGACGCCGTGGTCGTCAAACCGAGGATGTCCGTCTACGTGGAAACCTCCCGCCAGATCCGCGCCCTGATGGAACAACTCACCCCCGCCATCCAACCCCTCTCCCTCGACGAGGCCTTCCTGGACCTCACCGGCACCACCCGCCTCCACGGCCACCCCCCCGCCGTTATGCTGGCCAAGCTGACCCGCGACATGGAGACGCAAATCGGCGTCACCGGCTCCATCGGCCTCAGCCACAACAAGTTCCTCGCCAAGATCGCCTCCGACCTCGACAAACCCCGCGGCTTCTCGATCGTCGGCCGCGAGGAGACCCAAGCCTTCCTGAAACCCAAACCCGTCCGCATCATCTGGGGTGTAGGAACCGCAACCCAAGCTCATCTGGAGGCGTCAGGCATCCGCACCATCGCAGACCTCCTCCGCTGGGACCGATCCGACCTGCAAGCCCGCTTCGGCCAGATGGGCGACCGTCTGTATCACCTCGCGAGGGGACAGGACCAACGCCAAGTGACCCGCGACGAGAAGCTGAAGTCGATCTCGAAAGAGACCACCTTCAACGCAGACACCTCGGACCCCGACCTGCTGGACGGCCACCTCTGGCGCCTGTCCGAACAGGTCGCCGACCGCGCCAAAGCCAAACAGCTGTCAGGCCGCATCGTCACGCTCAAACTGAAGCGCGGCGATTTCCAGACCGTCACCCGCCGCCACTCCCTGTCAGACCCAACCCAGCTGACCGACCGCATCTACCGGGCCGCAAAGGACCTCTACGACCACGCCGGCACCAAGGGCCCGTTCCGCCTGATCGGCGTCGGCATCTCTGATCTCGCGCCCGAGGATCAGGCCGACCTCTCGCCAGACCTTCTCGACCCCGACGCCACCAAGCGTGCCAAGGCCGAGCGGGCGGCGGATGCGATCCGGGCCCGTTTCGGCCACGAGGCGATCATCAAGGGCCGCGCGCTACGTTGAGGGCGGCAGATAACGGGTCTTCAGATGGGGTGGGGCGGCGGCCTCCAGCCGTTCAAGCGTCTCGCGGACCAGATCAGCGTGATGCAACGCCGCCGCCTCAAACGGGCCGCGCGGGAAGTTGAGGCCAAGCTTCAGGGCCTTGTCGATGCCCTCGGACGTCACGCCGCCCTCGGACAAGAGCCACGCAGCCTCGTTGGCGAGTGTGGCCTCGATGCGCAGGGCGATCTCGGCGGCATCTTTGGGGGCCGCAGCGGGGACGTCGGGGAACAGGAAACCCCGTCCCGTTTTCCGTCCCAGATGGCCTGCCGCGACCTGTGCCTTGAGGACATCGAAGACGTGATAGCGCGGGTGGTGGATTGCGGCCTGCAGGCCTTCGGTCGCTGCCAGGTTGATGTCGGCTCCGATCAGGTCGATCAGGGACAGCGGGCCGATCCGGTAGCCGGCTGCCAGCATGGAAGCGTCGATATCCGACGCCGTCCGGCCCTCCTCCAGCAGGGCCAGCGCCTCACCGTAGTAGGGTCGGGCGCAGCGGTTGACGATGAAGCCGGGGCGGTCGGGGCAAGCGATGATGGTTTTTCCAGCGGTTTCCGTGGCGGTGCGGGCGAGGGTCAAGGCGGCCTCTGTTGTGCCCGGATGGGCTACCAATTCGACCAGTTTCATCACCGGGGCAGGATTGAAGAAATGCAGGCCAAGGACCCGCTCGGGGTGGTTCAGGCCTTCGGCAATGGCGGTGACCGACAAGGAGGAGGTGTTGGTGGCCAACACCGTCTCTGGCGCAATCACCGCCTCCAGTGCGGCGAAGAGGGTTTGCTTGGCGGGAAGGGTTTCAAGAATGGCCTCGATGATCAGGCTGGCCAAGGCCAGCGCCTCTGGCACATCGACCACGGTCAGGTTGGCCAGCGTCGCCTCCATCGCCTCGGCCGTCAGCGCGCCTTTGGCAACGCGAGGTTCAAGCGCAGCACGCAGGCGGGCGCGGGCATTGGCGCGGGCAGGTTCATGGGCATCGGTGGCCAGCACCTTGTACCCGGCAGCCGCAAAGACCTGCGCGATGCCAAGGCCCATGGTGCCAAGCCCAACCACTCCGATGGTGATGGATTCGGGCATCATTCCCCCCGGAAGTCCGGTTTGCGCTTCTCGCGGAAGGCACGAATGCCTTCGGTCTTGTCGTGGGAGTCCAGCAGGGACTCGAACCCCTCACGCTCGGCGCCAAGGGCCAGAGCCGCCTCGGTGGCGACCAAGGCGCGTTTAGCGGCCATCAGGGCGAGGGGTGCCCTCGACGCGAGACGGGAGGCCAGAGCTTCGGCCTCGGTCAGGGCATTCTCGGCCTTGTAGGCGGCGATGCCCCAAGCCACCGCAGTATCGGCGTCGATGATCTCGCCCGTCAGCACCATTCGCGTGGCGCGGGCGCGGCCTGCCATGGCCAGCAGGCGTTGTCCGCCGCCGGCGCCGGGGATCAGGCCCAGGTTCGTCTCGGGCAGGCCCAGCTTTGCCGTCGGCCCAAGCACGATCAAGTCAGCCATCAGCGCCAGTTCAAACCCGCCGCCCAAGGCAAATCCCTCAACCGCCGCAATGATTGGCTTGGGGAAGGCGCGGATGGCCGCCCAATGCGCTTTGCGCGGGTCTGCGGCCCCTTCGGTCGAGGTCTTGTGTTCGATCTCGCCAATGTCTGCCCCGGCGGCGAAATGGCCACTCGCTCCGGTCAGCACGACCGCGCGAATGGCCGCATCGGCGGCAAACCCGGCCAAAGCCTCGGCGATCCGCCCAAGAAGGGCGGTATTCAGCGCATTCCGCGCCTCTGGCCGGTTCAGGGTCAGGCGGGCCCAGCCGGGGAAGGTCTCGATGATCAGGTCCATACCGCATCATCGCCGGGTGCGACAAAATTTCAAGCTGGAAAGTTTTAAGCTTGAAATTATTTCCCTGTGGTGCATCCTGTCTGCAATCCTTGAAAGGAACGACCATGAAGGTTCTGTGCCTTGGCGGCGGCCCCGCCGGTTTGTATTTCGCCATCTCGATGAAGCTGCGCGATCCCTCGCATCAGGTCACTGTGCTGGAGCGGAACCGCGCCAATGACACCTTCGGCTGGGGTGTCGTGCTGTCGGATGACGCGCTGGGGCGGATGCAGAAGAATGACCCGGTCTCGACCGAGGCGATCCGCAGCCAGTTCGCCTATTGGGACGATATCGCTGTTGTACATGCAGGCCAGCGCACCGTGTCGGGCGGGCATGGCTTTGCCGGGATCGGGCGCAAGGCGATGCTGATCCTGTTGCAGGCACGCGCCCGGGAACTGGGCGTCGATCTGCAGTTCGAGACCGAATTCAAGACGGCGGAGGAGTACCGCAAGGAGTATGATCTGGTCGTGGCGACCGATGGCATCAACTCGGTCGTACGGCGCGAATATGCCGAGGTGTTCCAGCCCGATATCGACACGCGCAAGTGCAAGTTCGTCTGGCTAGGCACCCATGCCAAATTCGACGATGCCTTCACCTTCATCTTCGAGAAGACCGAACATGGCTGGGTCTGGGCCCATGTCTACCAGTTCGACAAGGACACCGCGACCTTCATCGTCGAGTGCCTGCCTGACACATGGGACCGTCTGGGCTTTGCCACGATGTCGAAGGAAGAGACGATTGCCACCTGCGAAGCGATCTTTGCCGATCATCTGGGCGGCCATGCGCTAATGTCGAATGCCGCTCACCTGCGCGGCTCGGCGGTGTGGATGCAGTTCCCGCGCGTGATCTGCAACCGCTGGTATCACGAGAATGTCGTGCTGATGGGCGATGCGGCGGCGACCGGGCATTTCTCGATCGGGTCGGGGTCGCGGCTGGCCTTCGACAGTGCCATTGCGCTGGCGGAGTATCTGCATTCCGAACCCACGCTGCAGGGTGCCTTTGAACGCTATCAGGCCGAACGCCGGGTGGAGGTTCTGCGGCTGCAATCGGCGGCGCGAAACTCGCTGGAGTGGTTCGAAGAGGTTGAGCGTTACCTTGACATGCCCCCCCTGCAGTTCGCCTATTCGCTGCTGACACGCAGCCAGCGGATTTCCCATGAAAACCTGCGGGCGCGCGATCCGAAGTGGCTGCGGCAGGCCGAGGATTGGTTTCAGGAACAGGCCGGCGGCGAACCGGGCCGCCTGCCGATGTTCGCGCCGTTCCGGCTGCGCGACATGGCCTTGCAGAACCGCATCGTTGTGTCTCCGATGGCGCAGTACAAGGCCGTCGATGGCATCCCGGGCGACTGGCATTTCGTCCACTATGCCGAGCGTGCCAAGGGCGGCGCGGGGCTGGTCTATACCGAGATGACCTGTGTCTCGGCCCATGGCCGCATCACCCCCGGCTGCCCCGGCCTGTACACCCCCAAGCACGAGGCCGGATGGAAGCGGATTGTCGATTTCATCCACACCGAAACGCAGGCCAAAATCTGCTGCCAGATCGGCCATTCC
>CANBRQ010000041.1 GCA_947371955.1 Paracoccaceae bacterium
AGCGGTCTGACAGATCCTGCACGCTTTCCAGCGTAAGACTGATGCATGAGACGAAGATGAACACCATGACGATATTGTGCCAATATCGGTAACCCGAATAATGCGGATCGGTAAAAATGCGTCGCAGTGTAGAAGGGACTGGCCCCAAAAAAATATCGTCCATTGGACCACATCCTTGTCGGAGCCTTGGCGGGCGCCGTGGTCTGCTGCCACAGGGTTGCGGCTTCATATCTGCGTGATGGCACGCCGGATATCGTCGCACAAGTCTAGGAACGGCGGCAAAAGGATCGACTTTACCAATGTCACAAAGACTTGACGCAATTATCCGTGAAAGCCCGCCGCAATGCCTAATCTGAATGTGACACGCGACGCTTTGCCGTTTGCGCGACGGGGCATTACCATGCTGATCGCTTCGATAGACTGAAGCGAGGTTGACCGGGTCTCGCACCGCGTGCCGCAGTCTTTTGTTCGCCTGATTGCCGTCCCGAATGATCGAGACATTCTTGTGGGTAACCCGATCCAGTCGGGAAACACCGATGTTGATCTCGTTCAGGCTGAAGGATTGCGCCCGCGCCCGGCGCGCGGTGCCGGTGATCAGCGACTTGATCTCGCCGCCGCAACCGAATTGCGCTGCGCCTGTGCGCGCACTTCGCAACCCGGAGCCGCAAAATCGCGCCCGCGTCACAGGCGCGAGCCGCCTCGACCCCGGCGTTCAGGGCCAGAAGGTTGGTCTGGATGGCGAAATCGTCGATGTATGATGACAGGATTTCCCGATTTCCTGAATGTCGGTGACCGCCAATTGCAGGCAATGCGCAAAGCGCGACCTTCCCGGCACTTTCAGAACTGGTCGCAGCCTCTTAGCCCTTTCCTAATCAAGGATGCGTGAAATCATTATTTTCCTGAACTTGTTTGTCTCGTACAGGACTAACGGAAGATCGGCCACAGGGGGCCGCAGACCTTGAAGGAAGGACGGCGCATGGCAACCGAAACTGTGGACACGCTGATCATTGGCGGCGGTCAGGCGGGCCTGGCGCTCAGCGAGCATCTGGGCAAGCGTGGCGTGCCGCATCTGGTCCTTGAACGCGCCCGCATTGCCGAGCGGTGGCGGTCGGAGCGCTGGGATTCGCTGGTGGCCAATGGCCCGGCTTGGCATGACCGCTTCCCGAGTTTGGGCTTTGATGACATCTCCCCGGATGCCTTCGCCACCAAGCACCGGATCGTGTCCTACTTCGAGACCTTCGCCGACAAGATCGCCGCCCCCATCCGCTGCGGGGTTGAAGTCACCAAGGTGGAAAGGCTGGCCGATGGCCGTTTCCGCGCGGAAACCTCCACCGGCGTGGTCGAAGCGAAGAATGTGGTCGCCGCCACCGGACCCTTCCAGAAGCCGATCATCCCGACCGTGGTGCCTGATGATAGCGGCATCCTGCAACTCCACTCATCGTCCTACCGCAACCCGGGCCAACTGCCCGAAGGCGCAGTGCTGGTGGTGGGTGCAGGTTCCTCTGGCGCGCAGATCGCGGATGAACTGATGCGGGCGGGGAAAAAGGTTTATCTGTCCGTCGGCCCGCATGACCGCCCGCCGCGCGCCTATCGCGGGAAGGACTTCGTCTGGTGGCTGGGGGCCCTTGGTCAATGGAACGCCCGCACCCGCGCGCCGGGGATGGAGCATGTGACGATCTCTGTCTCGGGTGCTCATGGCGGGCATACGGTGGACTTCCGCCACCTCGCCGCAGCCGGGATTACGCTTGTGGGCCGCGCGGAAACCTATGCCAATGGCGTGATGACCTTTGCGGGTGACGTGGCCGACAACGTGCGGCGCGGTGATGCGAACTACCTGTCCGTGCTGGAGTCTGCCGACGTCTATATCGCCGCCGAGGGGCTTGATTTCCCTGAAGAACCCGAGGCCCGGACCCTCCTGCCTGACCCCGAGTGCATGACCCATCCGCTGCGGTCGCTGGATCTGGCAAAGGCCGGTGTCACCGCAATCATCTGGGCCACGGGCTTTGCGCTGGATTTCGGCTGGCTGCAGGTTGAGGCGTTCGACGACAAAGGACGTCCGGCGCATGACAAGGGCGTGTCGGCGGTGCCGGGGGTCTATTTCCTTGGCCTGCCATGGCTCTCGCGCCGCGCCTCGCCCTTCATCTGGGGCGTCTGGCATGATGCGGAGTATCTGGCGGGGCATATCGCTGCACGTTCGCAAGAGGCGGAGCGCGACTAAGCTCTATCCCGCCAGACTGATCACCGCCGTGCCAATGGCCGAAAGCAGCGCCCCCGCCCAGGCCATAGGCGCGGGGGCCTTGCCGGTCACGATCCAGATCATCGGCAGGATCACCACCGGCACCGTGGCCGCCAAGGTGGTCACCAGCCCGACATGGCCCTGCGCCAAGGCCGCCATCATCAGTGACATGCCGACGACGATGCCAAGGAACGACGAGGCCGACACCTGCAGCACCGGCACCAGCCCGACCGTCTCGCCGCCGCCGCGCCGCCACATCACCGGCGTCATCCCGATGAAGACCGCCGCCGCAAACCCGGCCCGCACCGTGGTGGCCACAAAAGGCGCAACACCCGAGGCCATGACCGGCCTTGCGCACAGCATTCCCAAGGCCTGAACCAAGGCCGTCAGCACACCCAATCCCAACCCTGTCAGCGGCAATCCCTTGCCCACCCCGCGCACCGGACCCACTGCCAGTACGATCCCCACCAGAACCGTCGCGACCCCCAGCAACTGCCACAGCGTGATCGTCTCGCCCAGCAGCAGATAGCCCAGCACCAGCGAGAAGGGCGAGGTCAGCGAGAACAACAGCGCCGTCAGCCTTGGCCCAACCGATAGGATCGTGGCATTATAGGCCAGATTGCCCACCACCATGCCAAAGAAGCTCGACGCGCCAAGGAACCCGATCTGCCACGGCTCGGGCGTTTTCCACCCTGTCACCAGAACCGCAATCAGAGCCGTCATCACGAAGGCCGACCCCAGCTGCAACCTTGCCGAGCGATAGACACCCAGTTTCCCGCTCGCCTGTCCCAGAAGCATGATGCTGCCCGCCGTGCAGCCCGCCGAGCCTACGGCCAGAAGTTCCGATACTGCCATTTATGCCCCTATGGGACCTCAGGCCCCCAACCGCTCCAGCAACCGTCCATAAGCGGTTTGGCCCTTGCGGAACACATCCAGCCGGAAGAATTCGTTGGGCGCGTGCAGATTTTCGTCGTCATGGCTGAAGCCGAACATGACGGCATGCAGGCCGAGGTGCTCCAGAAGCGTGGTCATCACAGGGATCGAGCCGCCAAGCCGGGTGCGATAGGGTGCACGGCCGTACACCTCGGTCAGGACCTGCGCCGCAAGCCCTGTGGCGTTGTGGCCGGAAGGCAGCAGGAATGGATCGGCGCGGCCCGGATTGCGGGTGACCTCGGCAGTCACACCGGGCGGGGCGTGGGCCGCGACATGGGCGGCGATCAGATCAAACACCCGCTCGGGCGATTGATCGGCGACCAGACGGCAGTTGATCTTGGCCTTGGCTTCGACGGGAAGCACCGTCTTGGTCCCCGCCCCCTGCCAGCCCGAGGTCAGCCCGTTCACATCCAAGGTCGGCCGCGCCCACAGACGTTCGCGCCTGGTATAGCCCGGTTCGCCGAAGGGTGCAGGTGCTCCGGTTTCGGCCAGATAGGCGGCCTCGTCATAGGGGATGCGGGCGATGGCCTCGCGGTCGGCCTCGGTCAGGGGCCGCACGTCGTCATAAAAGCCCGCGACGGTCACCAGCCCGTCCACCGACTTCAACGAGGCGAGGATCTGCCCCAAAGCCATGCCCGGATTGGCAATCCCGCCGCCATGCAGGCCGGAATGCTGATCCGACCTTGGCCCTTTGACGATGATCTCCAGCGAGACGAGGCCCTTCAACCCCTCCACCACCATGGGCACATCGGGCGACCATTGCAGGCCGTCCGCTGAGAAGATCATGTCGGCTTTCAGAAGGTCGGTGTTGGCGGCGACGAAAGGCGGCAGGTCCGGAGAGCCGATTTCCTCCTGCCCCTCAAAGAAGAACTTCACGTTGACCGGCAGGCGGCCCGTGGTCTTGACCAAAGCCTCAAAGGCAAGGATCGGGATCAGCATGCCCCCCTTGTCATCGGAAGCGCCCCTGCCCCACAGCCGCCCCTCGCGGATTTCCGGCTGAAACGGCGGGGACGTCCACAGGTCGAACGGTTCCGCCGGTTGCACATCGAAATGGCCGTAGATCAGCACCGTGGGCGCATCCGGCGCATGCAGCCAATCGGCACAAACCACCGGATGACCAGCGGTAGGCAAAACCTGCGCGTGTTCAGCCCCGGCTGCGGTCAGACGGGCAGCCACCCAGTCCGCAGCTCGCACCACATCCGGAATGTTCGCCGGGATCGCCGAGACCGAAGGGATGGCGACGAAATCCACCAGCTCCTTGATGAAGCGCGGCTGTTCGCGGTCGAGATAGGCTTCCCAAGTCATGGCGTGATCCTGGTCCTGCGGCTTTGTGCCATCGTGGCCCGAGGCGCAGGCTTTGCCAAGGGTGGCCTTCACGGCAAGGCCCCTTCTCAAGCCAAATCCGGCACGCTAGAGTTGTGCCATGTTCGTGCCCTTTCTTCTTGTGCTGGCCTCCCTTGCAGCCCTTGTCGCCGCCGTTTTGGTGCCGGGATATGACCAGTTGATCCTGTTGGCCGTGCCGCTGCTGCTGGCCGCCCTGATCCTGCTGGGCGCGGCCACCCTCAGGCGCAAACCGGCAGAGCCGCAAAAGGCGCCAAAGCAGCGGCAGCGGGTCACACGCAGGAAGCCCGGCCCGCCGATCATGATCGACGGCTCCAACGTGCTGCACTGGAAGGACAACGAACCCCAGATCGCCAGCGTGCGTCAGGTGGTCGACTTGCTGACGGCGCAGGGCTACAGCCCCGGCGTCGTCTTCGATGCCACGGTCGGCTACCAGATCGGCACCCGCTACCGCGACGACGCCGAGATGGCGGCCCACCTTGGCCTGCCCACCGACCGCGTGCTGGTGGTGCCCAAGGGCACGCCTGCCGACCCGGTCCTTCTGGCCACCGCGCGCCAGCTTGGCGCCCCCATCGTCACCAACGACCGCTACCGCGACTGGGCCCAGACCTATCCCGAAGTGCGCACGCCCGGCCTGCTGATCCGGGGCGGATACCAAGAGGGGAAGCTGTGGCTTGACCTGACCCAAGCGGCCACGCCCAAATCCTGAACGACCGCACCGCGCAGCGCCATCTTGGCGTGGCACCCGTCAAAAACACGCGTGTGGGAGCTGAAGGCAATGATGTCCCGAGAGCTGAACTCGGCAACGACACGATCTATGGCGGAAACGGCGATGACACGCTCGCCGGAGGCTGTGGCCACGATGCGCTGTATGGCGGGTCGGGGGATGACGTCTTTGCCTTCGCCAGCACCACGTACCGCACGCTGCCCGCGCTGGGTGTGATCTACGATTTCGTCATCGGCGACGACAGGATCGATCTGTCGGCCATCGACGCCATCGCCACGGATGCAGCCGCCAATGGCAGCTTCAGCTTCATCGGCACCTTGGGGTTCCACAACACGGCTGGTTAGGTGCGGATCTATACCGATACAGGTGCCACATGGCGGCCATGGATGTGCACGGCGACGGCGTGGCCGACAGACTGATCCGGGTCGCGGGAGTGCTTGTGCTGACGGCGGGGGATTTCGCCCTTTAGCCCCTCTGCCGCGCGATCATCCCCAGCACCGAGGCGAGAATCTGCGCGGCCAGCAGGGCCCCCTGCCCGTCAATATCCCGCTCCGGCATCAGTTCCACCATGTCGAAGCCCGCGATATGGGCCTTCTCGGCGACACCAGCGATCAGTTCCAGAAGCTGCCAATAGCTGAGGCCTCCCGCCGTGCGCCCGATCACGGCGGGCATGACGGCGGGGTCAAGCGCATCGACATCCAGACAGATGATCACCTCGGCCCCCCGCGGGATCAGGTCCACAGCACGTCCCACGCCAAAGCGCGCGACCTCGCCACCGGGGACGAACTCCACCCCCCAGTCCATCGCGTCCTGCATGTCGCTGACGCGGGCCGAGCCCAGCCCGCGCTGGCCGACCTGGATGATCTGGCCGATATGCGCCATCTCCGAGGCCCGCCGCATGGTCGAAGACAGGCCGAGGTTTTCACCCTGCACCACGTCGCGCCAGTCGATATGGGCGTCGATCTGCAGGATCGTGAAGCTCTGGTCTCTGGCGCCAAAAGCCTCCAGCATGGGGATCGGCAGGCTGTCATCGCCGCCGATCAGGATGGGCACGGCGCCAGCATCCAGGACCTGATTGACCGCCCCAAATATCCGCGCCCGGTTGCCCGCCGCATCCTGCGGGTCCTGCGGCAGATCACCCGCATCGACAGCCACCACGCCGTCCGGCAGCACCGGGCCGCCCAGATCAAAATTCATATGGCCAAAGGCCGCCCCATAAGCCACCCCGGCCGAGCGGATCGCCTGCGGCCCGGTGGCGCAGTAAAACCCAGAGGAGGCATAGGGCGTGCACCCCGAAGCCCCGATCAGCACGATATCGGCATCCAGCCGGGACAGGTCCAGACATTCCGGCAGCCCGAAGAAACTGCCGGAACCGCCCGCGCCAAACATCTCGGATAGACTTGCCATCAGCTCCCCCTGCTTCGAAGACAGGATTGCCGCAAGCGTGCCACAAGGCAATGACACTGAGGGCCGCGCAGGGTCCAAAATCTTTCGCCGAAAGATTTTGGGAGGCAGGCCGGGTGCGTTGCACGGGGTTTCCCGATGGTTGCCACGGAAGGGATATTCGTCAACGTTACTTGCTTGAGACTGAACGACCGTTTCGAGCCCATAGCCGCCGCACTTCAGCCCAAAAAGACGTCGATTCCCCGCGACCCAATTTGACAAGATTGACGCTCGAGGACGAATGATGCCCTTGTTGATGCGCGGCGTTTCTTGGGGAAGGGGGATTCGATGGTTGGTTTTTTTCGGGGCACTGTTACGTCGCTGATGCTCTTCCCGACAGCATTAGCAGCGCAGGATTTTGAAAAGGGCGTGAGCGCGTTTATGTACGGAGATTTTGCAACAGCGTTGCGCGAGTTATCGCCTCTCGCAGAACAGGGCGATGCGCCAGCGCAATGGATGCTTGGCTTGGCGAACGAGGATGGCCGGGGCGTGCCGCGCGACGATGCCGTGGCAGCGAAGTGGTACCGACTGGCCGCAGTGCAGGGCTAATCGCCCGCGCAGAATGATCTCGGTACAGAGTACGCTAATGGCGAGGGCGTACCGCAAGACGATGCCGAGGCGATGAAATGGTATAGGCTGGCCGCAGCGCAAGGCTATGCAACGGCGCAGGCCAATCTCGGCAGCATGTACGCCAAAGGGCAAGGTGTGCCTCAGGATTTCGAGACGGCCCACATGTGGCTCACTCTCGCCGCAGCTAGACTCGGAACCGACGCTACCGCCGTCAGAGATGAGATCGACAAAAAGCTGAACCCTGCGGACCTCGTGGAGGCGGAGCGCAGGGCGGAGGTCTGCCTCGCCTCGAAGTATCAGGACTGCGACTGATCCCGCCGACCACCTTAGCCGCACCCCCCAGCAGCGATCCGCAAGCCCGGATGGCAGAGGCAATGATATATAGAGCTGTTTCGACATTTGTCGTCAACGTGCGCTTCGTCCGCAAACCCGCCTTTCAGGTTGCAGGGCCATGCCTATCCCTCAAAAGCAAAAGGCACCCCGCAGGGTGCCCTTTCCGTCCCGGCCTTGCGGACCGATCAGGAAGCCTTGGTGATGAACCCCACCGCGTCGCCGAAGGTCTGGATGGTTTCGGCGGCGTCGTCGGGGATCTCGATCCCGAACTCTTCTTCGAAAGCCATGACCAGCTCGACGGTGTCGAGGCTGTCTGCCCCCAGATCGTCGATGAACGAGGCGTTCTCGGTCACCTTGTCGGCTTCGACGCCCAAGTGCTCGACGACGATCTTCTTAACGCGATCAGCGATGTCGCTCATAATACTTCCTCTGTCGTTGGGGTCGCCCCCGTTAGCTGTACCCCAAAGGGCGTTTTACCCGGACCGAGCTCCCCTGTGCGGGGCTCCGGGTGAGATTACCCGGTAAATCCTGCCGCGCCTATAGCAAGGGTCACGGAACAAGGCAAACTGTTTCCAATCCGCATCGGTCCGCCTTGCCGAAGGCCGTCAGATCATCGCCATGCCGCCGTTGACATGCAATGTGGCGCCGGTGACATAGCCCGCCTCGGGCGAGGCGAGGTACAAAACCGCCGCGGCGATCTCGGCCGGGCTACCCATGCGGCCCGCCGGGATCTGCGTCAGGATGCGCGCCTTCTGCTCGTCATTTAGCTTGTCGGTCATGGCGGTGGCGATGAAGCCCGGGGCCACACAGTTGACGGTGATGTTGCGGCTGGCCACTTCGGCGGCGAGGCTCTTCGACATCCCCACCATCCCCGCCTTGGAGGCCGCATAGTTGCCCTGCCCCGGATTGCCCGTGGTGCCGACGACGGACGAGATATTCACGATCCGCCCCCAGCGCGCCTTCATCATGCCGCGCAAGACACCCCGGCAGAGCCGGAAGGTCGAGGTCAGGTTGATGTCCAGCACCGTCTGCCACTCTTCATCCGACATCCGCATGAAGAGGTTGTCCTTGGTGACCCCGGCATTGTTGACCAGCACATCCACCGAACCCATCGCCGCAATCGCCGCCTTCGGCAAAGCCTCGACCGAGGCCGCGTCGCCCAGATTGCACGGCAGGACATGCGCCCGGCCCCCGAGTTCCGCAGCCAAAGCCTCCAAAGGCTCCACCCTTGTGCCCGACAGCGCCACCGTGGCCCCCGCGCCATGCAGCACCCGCGCGATCTGCGCCCCGATGCCGCCCGAAGCGCCGGTGATCAGCGCCGATTTTCCCGCAAGATCAAACATGAGCTCACCCTTTCCGGCCTCAGCCGCGTTTCTTGCCGGACCAATTTCATATTGGCCCAAATATCCTCGGGGGTCTGGGGGTGGAAACCCCCCAGCCGTTCAGCCCTTGGCCGCCACCACATCCTCCGGCGTGCCCACCGCCCGGATCACAGCGCCCGAGGCGATCCGCTTGATCATCCCCGACAGGGCCTTGCCTGCGCCGATCTCCCAGAACTCGGTCACCCCTGCCGCGTCCATCCACAGCACCGATTCCCGCCAGCGGACCGACCCCGTCACCTGGCGCACCAGCAACTGCCGGATCTGCGCAGGATCACTGACCGCCTCGGCCAGCACATTGGCCACCAGCGGCACTTTCGGCGCCAGAATGGTGACCTCGGCCAAGGCCTGCGCCATGACCTCCGCCGCAGGCCCCATCAACGCACAGTGAAATGGCGCGGAGACCGGCAGCAGGATCGCCCGTTTGGCGCCCTTGTCCTTGGCAATCACCAAGGCCCGCTCCACGGCACCCCGATGCCCCGAGACCACGACCTGCGCAGGATCATTGTCATTGGCCGCCTGACAGACCTCGCCCTGCGCCGCCTCAGCCGCCACTTCGGTCGCCTTGGCGAAATCCAGCCCCAACAGGGCAGCCATGGCCCCCACGCCCACCGGCACCGCCTCCTGCATCGCCCGGCCCCGGATGCGCAGCAACCGCGCCGTATCCGCCAACCCCAAAGACCCCGCCGCACACAGCGCCGAATACTCGCCCAAAGAATGCCCCGCCACATAAGTGGCATTGCCAATTCCAAGACCTACCGTCTCCAGCGCCCGCAGCGCAGCAATCGAGGTCGCCATCAGCGCAGGTTGCGCATTGGCCGTGAGGGTCAGCGTCTCGATATCGCCGGCCCAGATAACCTCTGAAAGCTTCTCGCCCAAAGCCTCGTCCACCTCGTCAAAGACCGCCCGGGCCGCCGGAAAGGCCTCGGCCAACGCCTTGCCCATTCCAATCGCTTGGGCGCCCTGCCCCGGAAACACATATGCGCGGCTCATCTGGCCCTCCCTGACTTTCTTCACCGCTTAGCGAATCCCACCCTTGCGCGCAACGCCCGGCCCTGCAATCTCACCCCAAACCCGAGGTTTCCATGCGCCCCGCCCTCCGCAAAATCATCTACGCCATCCTGTTTGAAGCCGGCGGCATCCTCGTCGGAGGCGCCACCCTGATACTGATGTCCGACGCGGGCGCCGCCAGATCGCTTTCCCTCTCGGCCTTCGGCGCCTGCATCGCCATGCTCTGGTCCCTCCTCTTCAACACGGTGTTCGAAGCCTGGGAGGCGCGCCAAACCACCCGCGGCCGTTCTACCCCGCGCCGCATCGCCCATGCTATCCTCTTTGAAGGCGGCCTCGTCCTCATCCTTCTGCCCGCCACCGCCTGGTGGCTATCGACCACGATGTGGGCCGCCTTCACCTACGAAGCCGTCCTGATCGCGGTTTTCCTCATCTACGCCTGGGCCTTCACTCTCGCCTTCGATCTGACCTTCGGCCTGCCGGATTCCGCCCGCTGATCCTTTCATACAGGCCCAAATATCCACTGGGGTTTCTCAAGGGGCGGCGTGCCTCCCCTTGAGGCAGGGGGCACGGGGGACGGCAGTCCCCCGCTTCCGGGTCCGCAGAGCGCCCTTGCATCAGTGGCGATTCCCGCTATAAGACCCCATCTTTCCGCATTCCCATGAACCGGCGTAGCCTCTCGTGGACGGGCCGCGGAAAGTGTTTTGCCCGTCCTATGAAATGCGCCTTGAAAAATCGGAGCTTACATGCCGCTTTACGAGCATGTCTTCATTGCGCGTCAGGACTTGTCCTCTGCGCAGGCCGAAGGGCTGATCGAGCACTTCGCAACGGTCGTCGCGGATAACGGTGGTGCCATCGTTGAACGCGAATACTGGGGCGTCAAGACGATGGCCTACAAGATCAACAAGAACCGCAAGGGCCACTACGCCTTCCTGCGTTCGAACGCTCCCTCGGCGGCCATTCAAGAAATGGAACGTCTGATGGGCCTGCATGACGACGTCATGCGCGTTCTGACCATCAAGGTTGACGCCCATGGCGAAGGCCAGTCGATCCAGATGCAAAAGCGTGACGAGCGTGATCGCGGTGACCGCCCCGAGGGTGGTTTCGGCGGCGGCGAACGTCGTGAGCGTTCGTTCGGTGGTGATCGTGGCGACCGCGGTGATCGCGGCGGCTTCGGTGGCGACCGTGGCGGCGAGCGTTCGGGCGGCGGCGGCTTCGGTGGCGGCGATCGCGATCGCTCTGCCCCCCCGCGTCGTTGATCTCAGGCATCAGGAAAGGACGCTAAATCATGGCGAACAAACCGTTTTTCCGTCGCCGCAAGGTCTGCCCCTTCTCGGGCGACAATGCTCCGGCAATCGACTACAAAGACACCCGGCTGCTGCAACGCTACATCTCCGAGCGTGGCAAGATCGTGCCGTCCCGTATCACCGCTGTCTCGGCCAAGAAGCAACGCGAACTGGCAACTGCCATCAAGCGCGCCCGCTTCCTCGCCCTGCTGCCCTATGCCGTGAAGTGAGGGGATAGACATGCAAGTTATTCTCCTGCAACGCGTTGCCAAACTCGGCCAGATGGGTGAAGTCGTCACCGTGAAGGACGGTTTCGCCCGCAACTTCCTTTTGCCGCAAGGCAAGGCACTGCGCGCCTCGGCCGCGAACGTGAAAACGTTCGAGCTGAAGAAAGCCCAACTTGAGGTCACCAACCTCGAGACCAAGAAAGAAGCGGAAGAGGTCGGCGCCAAGCTCGACGGCCAGATCTTCACCGTCATCCGTTCGGCTTCGGACGCTGGCGCGCTGTACGGCTCCGTCACCACCCGTGACGCGGCTGAAGCTGCCACCGATGCTGGCTTCACCGTCAACCGTGGCCAGGTCACCCTTGATCGTCCGATCAAGGAACTGGGCATGCACACGGTCAGCGTCACGCTGCACCCGGAAGTCGTGATCAAGATCAAGCTGAACGTCGCCCGTTCGATCGAAGAAGCCTCGCTGCAAGCGGCCGGCAAATCGATCCAGGAACTGGCCGCCGAAGCTGAAGCCGCTGCGGAATTCGAAATCGCCGAACTCTTCGACGATATCGGTGCCGCCAACGACTTCGACCCGCGCGACGCCCGCTAAGGTCTACGCAATCTTCAGGAACCGCGCGGGGGCAACCTCGCGCGGTTTTTTCTTGGCCAACCGACAATGTTTGAAACCTTCGCCCTATTTTGCTAAAGTTTTGGGTGAAAGAGTTAAAGTTCCGCGTGAGCCTTTCATCGCAAGCGCCTGAGAAAATTCATTTTATCAGATAGGACGCACCCCATGGCCATCCAGACCGGCACCGATTCCCCCGAGAGCTTTGTGGGCACCTTCGACGGTGACAGCATCACGGCCTTTGGCGGCAATGACTCGATTTACGCCTGGGACGGCAATGACACGCTTTATGGCGGCGCTGGCGACGATCAGGTCTATGGCGCGGCAGGCAACGATCTGGTCGATGGCGGCGCGGGCGATGACAATGTGCAGGGCGGCGGTGGGGTCGACACGGTCTATGGCGGCGATGGCAACGACTGGGTTGTCGTCGACTACGTCCGCGGGGAAAACGGCTCGGTCGGCTATGGCGGCGCGGGCGATGACACCATGTTCTTCTTTGCCCGCACCGGCGGCACGGCCTATGGCGGCGACGGCATCGACGTGCTGCAATTGCAGGGCGAGAATGATGACCCCCTGACCATTGACCTTGCCGGTCAGAAGATCGACGGCCACGGCAGCTACGTCGGCCTGACCTACTCGGGCTTCGAAGCGCTGGACATCCTGTCGGCTGGTTCTGGCAACGACGAGATCCACGCCGGCGACTTCAAGGACAAGATTCATGTCGGCACCGGAAACAATCTGGTTGAGGCGGGCGGCGGCGACGACGTCGTCTATTATGGCACGCATGGCGCCTCCACCCTGGACGGCGGCGCGGGGCAGGACACTCTGGTGGTCGATTCCGCAGGATCGGCGCTGTACTTCATCTTCGATCATTTCGATGGCGGCTTGGATGATGGTCAGGGCTCGGTCATCACCGGGTTCGAGAATTTTGATGCAACCGGCAGCATCTTCGACGACATCGCGGTCTTCGATTCCGGCAACGACCGCTTCTACGGCTTTACCGGCAATGACACGGCCTTTGGCTATGCCGGGCGGGATCAGCTGTACGGAGCGAACGGAGATGACCTGCTGGATGGTGGCGCGGGGCGTGACCGGCTGTTTGGCGGTGCGGGCAATGACGTGCTGAACGGCGGCGATGGCCGCGATTTCCTCGGCGGCGGCAAGGGCGATGACCTGATCGACGCCGGCGCGGGCGACGACCGCATCCGCTTTCTGTCGGGACATGACACCGCAACGGGTGGTTCGGGCCGTGACCAGTTCCAGTTCACCCATCCGCAGCATGGCCTTGTCACGATCACCGATTTCACCACGGGTGTGGACCAGTTGCAGTTCACCGGCACCTACCTGCCCGGCGGCCTGACGGCGGGCAGCCTTGACCCGGCCCGGCTCTCGGTGGGTGCTGCCGTCGGAACCCTGGGACAATTCGTGCTGACCTATGACGCGGACAGCGACACCACCACCCTCGTCTGGGACCAGAACGGCAGCGATAGCTCCGGTACGGTCGAGACCTATGCGATCTTCGAGGGTCAGGTCGCACTGTCCGCCTCGGACTTCCTGATCCTGTAACGGCTCCCCGGCCCGGCCTCTGCGGGTCGGGCCTTTTCGGGCCTCTGGTGGCGCGGAATTGTCAGGATGGCGAAAATCTGTTAACGCTTTCGTGAGAATTTGCGCGATGCCGGACGCAGTATCCGGGACACCTGTCCATAACATCCTGATTTCGTTCTAAATCCTCGCATCCGATTGCGAAGCCCCGTTGCTTGTCTGCATGCCATAGGAGGAAGTTTCATGTCCGTCATTCCCGGCACCCCCGATCCAGAAACCCTGACCGGCACCCAGTTTGAAGACCTGATCACCGCGTACGGGGGCAATGACACCGTCTACGCCTTTGGCGGCAATGACACGCTCTATGGCGGTCAGGGCGATGACAGCCTGTTCGGCCAGTTCGGCAATGACTTGATCTTTGGCGAGGGTGGCAATGACCATCTGGAGGCGGGCGGTGACAGTGATCAGCTTTTTGGTGGGGATGGCAACGACTATATCCTGGTCAACGACATCAACTACGATGGCGAAAGCACCGGCTATGGCGGGGCGGGCGATGATGTGCTGGCGGTGTTCGGCTCTGGCCACGGCACGCTGTTTGGCGGTGACGGGACGGACACGCTGCTGCTGGGCAATCCCAACAACAACCCGCTCTTCATCGACCTGCTGGCCGGAACGCTGGACGGCCACGGGTCCTTCCCCGGCGTGACGTTTGGTTTGATGGAGCGCTTGAACGTCCTGACCTTCGACGGCGATGATACGGTCTTTGGCGGCAACTATGACGACCGTCTGGTGGTGGGCATGGGCAACAACCTGGTCGATGCCAAGGGCGGCGACGATTATGTCAGCTACATCACCCGCGGCACCGCTACGCTGGAGGGCGGGGCGGGCATGGACACGCTGGCCGTCTATGGCGGCACCGCCAGCCTGTATTTCATCTATGACCGTTTCGAGGGTGATTTCGACGACGGTCAAGGCTCGACCATCTCGGGGTTCGAGCGATATGAGGCCTATGGCGGCGCCCGGGCCGATGTGGTGGGGCTGGGTTTGGGCAACGACCTGTTCCGCGGTGGCTACGGGTCAGACACGGCCTTTGGCAATGATGGCCGCGACCGGATGTATGGCGACGGCGGGAAGGATTCGCTGGATGGCGGCGCGGGGCGCGACACGCTGTTCGGCGGCGGTGGTGCCGATACGATCTTTGGCGGCGACGGCAATGATGTGATCGGTGGCGGCATCGGTGAGGATGAGGTTTATGGAGGCAACGGCGATGACCTGATCCGCTTGGCCACAGGAAACGATGTTGCCTCCGGCGGGCTGGGCCACGACACCTTCGCCTTCATTGTCCCGCAGTTGGGCAACAGTGACACTTATATCAAAGACTTCGAATCCGGCGTCGATCATCTACAGTTCGACGGCGACCTGCTTCCCGGCGGGCTACCGGCGGGGTCGCTGGACCCAAGCCGTTTGTCGGTCGGCACGCTGCATGGCAATCAGGCGCAGTTCTTTGCCTTCCACATGGAGGAATACAATCACACCGCCGTCATGTGGCTTTCTGGCCCTGCGGGTCATACGAGCACGATCTGGGCCTATCTGGAGGGGAACATTGCCTTGACCGCATCGGACTTCCTGATCGTCTAGGTGGAATAGGCCAAACCACCCCGGGCCACGTCGCATTTGGGGCAGAAGGCGCAGAGGGCTTGGATAGCTTGCGGGCATGATAAAAGCCGCGCCCTCTGCCAATCTGCGTGCGATCCTGTGCCTGTGCGCGGGGATTGCGGTGTTTTCCGTGCAGGATCTGATCCTGAAGCTGTTGTCGGGCGACTATCCCCTGTCCGAGGCGATGGTGCTGCGGTCCCTGACCGCGATCCCCTTCATGCTGGCGATTGCCTGGTGGTTTGATGGCGGGGTTTCCAGCATCGTCAGCCGCAGCTGGCCTGCCATGCTGGCGCGCGGGGTGCTGAATTTCCTCGCCTATACCGCCTATTATCTGGCACTGGCCGCCCTGCCGATGGCCACGACGGTGGCTTTGTATTTCACCGCGCCCCTGATCATCGTGATCTTGTCGGTGGTGATGCTGCGCGAGCGCGTGTCGGTCCGGCGTTGGCTGGCCGTTGGGGTTGGGTTTGCCGGCGTGCTGATCATGGTCCGCCCGGGTGGCGCGCTGTTTGACTGGGCGGCCCTGCTGCCGATCTTCTGCGGCTTTGCCTATGCCCTCTCGATGATCATGGCCCGCACGATGGGCACCCGCGACAGTGCCGCCGCGATGGCCTTCTGGGGCAACAACGCGTTCCTTCTGTGCGGGCTGGCGCTGTCGGCGGTATTCGGCGGCGGGCACCATGCCGAGGCTATGCATCCCTCGCTGGCCTTCCTGACCCGGGGTTGGGCCTCGCCCACCGCTTACGATGCGCTTTTGATGTGTGCCTGTGGGGTGATCGCCGCCGTGGGCCTGACCTTGCTGACGCAGGCCTACCGGATTGGCCAATCCTCGGTCGTTGCCCCGTTCGAGTTTTCCTTTGCCTTCTGGGGCATCCTGTGGGGCTGGCTTTTCTGGGGTCAGTTACCAGATGGCCCGGGCTGGCTGGGCATCGCGATCATCATCGCCGCCGGCATTTATGTACTGAGGGCCGAGGGGGTTGAGGGCGCGGCCAAAGCCTGATCCGAACGCTTCGGATGATTGGCGAAGAAGTCGATCAACCCGCCCACCGTGTTGCGGCGGTTCCGGTGCGGGTTGGCGTTGAAGGCGGCAGCACTGTCCACCAGCCCAAGCGGCCGTTTCAACCCATCAAACAGCGCCTCGTCCACTTCATCGCGGTCAATCCTCAGATCGGCCACAAGGTCGTCATAGGGCCGCAGCGCCACACCCTCGGCCAGGGACCGGATCGCGGTATAGACCGTCCAGACCAGAGTGCGGTCATAGTCGGGCCGGTTGAGCCGCTCAAAGAAGGTGTCAAACGTCTCATCAGGGCGATCCGCCCGCAACTTCGCCAGACCTGTGGTGGTCCGGCGGTACCTGTTGAACAGGACGACGCCAAGATAGCCCAGATAGACCGCCAGCAAAGCTCAACCCGGTAGGCCATACCACATCAGGGCAACACTGAAGGTGATCACCAAGGCAGCGGCAAGAAGGGTGAACGGGCGTTCCGTCAGGGCTGCAGTATGCAGCAAAACCAGCTGCGCCGAAAAGGCAAATCCGCATAATGCGGCAAACTGCCAGAGGTTTGACCGCTCAGGTCCGCAGGGCCACCGCGGTCTTCGCCCGTTCCAGTTCCGCCGCGAAGGCGGGCCGGGCGACATCGGCGGCGGCGGGCAAGGCCTGCACCACCTCGGCCGACCAGCGCAGGTATTCGCGCTGGCGGTCCAGCGTCCAATCCTCGGCCGGACTGTCGGCCACGGCGCGGATGTTGGAGATCTTGTCGCAGATCTTCACCAGTGCCCCTCCGGCCGACTTCTTTGGCGCATTGAAGACCTGCATCCGCTTGCGGACGGCCTTGTCGAGGTCCTTGTCATCGGTCACCTCGGCCACGATCTGCGCGACCATTGGACCGAAGCGGTCTGCAATCTCGGCAGCGGGCACCTCGCAGTCCTCCACCGTGTCGTGCAGCCAAGCCGCAGCCACCACCTCAGGCGCGCCGCCAAAGCCCGCCACAAGGGCCGCCACTTCGGCCAGATGCGCTTCGTAGGGTTCTTTCGCAGCACCTTTGCGGAACTGCCCGGCATGCTTTTCCCGCCCGAAGTCGCGGGCCTTGCTTACAAGGTCCATTGTATCCTTTCCCAAAGCTTCGGCCCCGCAGGATGCAGGGTCGTCGTCAGGTCATGTTGAGGGGAATCGAGGCTTTTGCCTCAGGATCAGTCGAACCGCAGTTCTACCCTATGGCAAGCATGAAAAAGGGGCTGCGACATCCTGTCGCAGCCCCTTCGATTTTCGCCGATGGTCGAGACTTACATCTCGTCGAGCGCTTCCACCAGCTTCTGCAGGTCGTCCTTCGAGACTTCCTTGTCGGTGACCTTGGCCGCAGCCACGATGTGATCGACAACCTTGTCCTCAAAAATCGGCGCGCGCAGCTGTTGCTGGACTTGCTGGTTCTTCTGGACGAATTCGAAGTATGCGCGTTCCTGACCCGGATATTGACGGGCCGCATTCAGCACGGCTTGCGTCATTTCCTGATCGGACACGGTCACTTCAGCCTTGCGGCCAACTTCGGCCAGCAGCAAGCCCAGACGGACGCGACGCTCGGCCAGCACCTTGTGCTCTTCGGTCGTCTCGATGGCGTCATGGTTGTGGCCATGATCCTGCGGGTTTTCTTCGTGCCACAGTTGGTGCGCGATCTGGCCGGCTTCGGCTTCGACCAGCGAGACCGGCAGGTCGAACTTAACCAGCGCGTCCAGTTGATCGAGCAAAGCGCGCTTCATCACAGCGCGGGCCGCACCCTTGTATTCGGCTTCCAGACGGCCGGCGATCTGACCCTTCAGGGCCTCCAGATCTTCCGCGCCGTACTTCTTGGCAAGTTCATCGTTCAGTTCCGCCGCAACCGGAGCCTTGACGGCCTTGATGGTGCAAGCGAAGACCGCCGCTTTGCCAGCCAGATGGGCCGCGCCATATTCGGCCGGGAAGGTCACGTTGACCGACACTTCATCGCCCGCCGCAGCGCCAACCAGTTGCGCCTCGAACCCCGGAATGAAGGAGTTGGAGCCCAGAACCAGCGGATAATCCTCGCCAGCGCCGCCGTCGAAGGCCACGCCATCGACCGAGCCCTTGAAGTCGATCGTCACCTGATCGCCGTCTTCGGCCTTGGCACCCGCGTCACGGTCGTCAAACGACTGCGACGAAGAAGCCAGATTGGCCAGCGCTTCGGCAACAGCAGCCTCGTCAGCCTTGACGGTCAGACGGTCCAGCGTGATGGCAGAGGCGTCAACTTCCGGGATCGGCGGCAGGGCTTCGTAGGTCATCTCGACCACGACATCCTGACCTTCTTTCCAAGCCTCGCCGCCCACCATCTTCACATCGGGCTGCAAGGCCGGACGGTCGCCGCTGGCGTCGAAGTGGTCCTTCATCGCCGCGTCGATGGCTTCCTGCATCGCATCGCCCATGATGCGCTGACCGAATTGCTTGCGCAGGATGGCCAACGGGACCTTGCCCTTGCGGAAGCCCTTGATCTCTACGTCGGGCTGCGCCTTGACCAGTTCTTCTTGCACCTTGGCCTCAAGTTCAGCGGCCGTCACCGTGATGGTGTAACCGCGCTTCAAGCCGTCTTTCAGGGTCTCGGTGACCTGCATTCTTTTGTCCTTCTCATCCCTTTTCGGGGCTCATCCCAATCTGGTGCGGGTGAAGGGACTTGAACCCCCACGCCTCGCGGCGCCAGAACCTAAATCTGGTGCGTCTGCCAGTTTCGCCACACCCGCATTCAGCCAAGGCCGAACCGTTCCCCGTGAAGGGGCGTCGGATCGTTCCCGGCAAAATCCGCGCCCTTCTAACAAAGGCTGCGGCGGGATGCGAGGGGAAAATCGCGGGCCCGGATTTCTGGCATTTTGGCGGGATTTGCTGCGGGCAAACCACGGCGTTAACCGAATTTTGCCATATTTTTCGCTAAACCATAGGCCGAAAGACATTTGGTCGCAGGGCTAGGAGAAAGCGATATGGCCACCATTCGTTCGGCACAGACCGGGGCAAGGCAGACTGGGGCAACCGGCACCCCTGCGGCAGAGGCCGCCATCCACGGGATGCTGGCCGGCACCATGGTCATGACGATGGAAGGTGCGCTGCCGGTGGAATACCTCGGGCCGGGGGACCGGGTGGTGACGCGACGGGGGGCCGCGCGGGTGGCCACGGTCGAGGTGACTGTGGTCCAGAACGCTCGTGTGGTGCGGATTGCCCACGACACGCTGGGCGTCGACATGCCGCATGAGGATGTGACCGTGGCGGCAGCCCAGACCATCGCCGTGCGCGGCTGGCGAGCCAAGGCGCTGTGCGGCGCCGAACAGGCCGTGCTTCCAGCTGCCCGTCTGACCGATGGCGCCTACATCCGCGCCGAAATCCTGCCCGAAGCGCGCTTCTTCACGCTGACCTTCGCCGAACCGACCTTGATCTACGCCGGTGGCCTGATGCTGGCCTGCGAGGGTGCCAAGGTTCAAGCCTGACCTGGGCTCCTCATCCGTTGGGGTGAGGCTTGGACCGGTATGTCTTCCGGCACCTTGGCGCCGCCGCCAGAAGCGGGGGTTCCACACCCGCCCCGTGGAGTATTTGGGCCTCGGTGAAGGGCGCGACGCTCTTGCGGTTGACTTCGGCTTTGGGGGACCGGGCCTTTGTCTTGAGGGTACCCAATGCTAAAGCGTCAGGGTCCGGAGTACCTTTGGCAGTTCATCCGGCAGGTCCTCGGCGATCAGGCCGGGGCCGAAGCTGCGGGCCGCTTCGACATGCAGCCAGGCGCCAGTTTCGGCTGCCTGTTGCGGCGCAAAACCACGGGCGAGGAGCCCGGTGATAAAGCCTGCCAGAACGTCTCCTGACCCTGCCGTGGCGAGCCAGGGTGCCGCGCGGTCATAGGCGGCGGAGTTTATGGCGCAGGTGCCATCCGAAGAGGCGACGACGGTGTCCGCCCCTTTGAACAGAACCACGCAGCCCGCGCGGGCTGCGGCTTCGCGTGTGGCATCGACCTTGGAATAGGCGGGGCCGCGGGTGGCCGGGGCCTCCAACTTGGTCGCGATGTCGGGGAAAAGGCGGGCAAACTCGCCGCCGTGCGGGGTTAGGACGCAGGCCGGGTGCAGGCTTGCAAACAGCGTCGCATCCCGGGCAATCAAGGTCAGCGCATCGGCGTCCAGCACTGTAGGTCGGGGTTTCACCCCGACTTGCCCGGCAAGCGCCGCGCGGACAAGATCAGCCGCCCGACCGTCCAGCCCAAGCCCCGGCCCGAGGCAGAGGGCGTTGATGCGGGTGTCCGACAGGATCGCCTCCAGCCCTGCCCCATCCGCCACGGTCTTCAGCATCACCGCATCCAGCCGCGCGGCGTTTTCCGCCAGCGCCTCGGGCGGACAGGCGAGTGTCACGAGGCCCGCGCCGATCCGAAGGGCGCTTCGGGAGGTCATCCGGGCGGCGCCACCGTGGCCGGACCCACCGGACAGGATCAGCGCGTGACCGTAGCCGAACTTGTGGCCAAGCCTCTTGCCCAGACCCGAGGGCGCAGAGGTCTGCTCGACCAGCGTTGAATCTTTGCGCGCCAGTGACGCCACCCGATCCTCGACCCCGATGGGCACCAGTCGCAGTTTGCCGCACATCACGGCGCCCGCATCAAGATGATGGCCCAGCTTCAAGGCACCGAAGGTCACGGTCAGATCAAAGCGCCAGTCATTCGCCTCTCCTTCCGCCAGATAGCGGCCACTGTCGGCGCAGATGCCGGTGGGAATGTCGACGGCGACAAGCCGGCAATTCGGTCGGGCCATTTCCAGTGCGCCCCAGATGCCGGGGGCGATGGACCGCGTGAGGCCGGTGCCGAAGATCGCATCGAAGACCAAGGGTGCGGCGGCGAAGGTCTCCCACGTCAGGGCGCCAAAACCCCGTACCTCTCCGGTCCAGCGCGCCCGCATGGTCGCCGCGTCAGGCGTAGTGGTTGACCCCAGCGCAAAGACCTCCACGTCCCATCCCCACTCCTTCAGCAACCTTGCCACGACAAACCCGTCGCCGCCGTTGTTGCCCGGCCCGCAGAGCACCACGGCCCGGAACGAGCCGGCCGGCAATTCCGGCCATTCGGCGAAGACCGCCTCGACGACACCGCGACCGGCGCGTTCCATCAGGTCGAGGCCGGTCACCTCTCCAGATCCGATGGCTGCGGCCTCAATGGCGCGCATTTGGGCGGCTGTCAGCAGTTCGGTCATTTTTCACGCTTCCTTGTTTTCAAACGGATTACTTTTTACGCCAACAAGCCCATTATTTAGACAAACGCGGCAGATTTCCGCGTCCCACCGCCGCAGCGCCCCCCTTCCGAATTGTCCCTGCGTCCCGGAAGTGGTCAGACGGCACAAGGCGCAAGACGCGGAAGCTACCAGGCCCTTGGGGGGAGTCGCATGAAGAAGATTGAGGCCATCATCAAGCCCTTCAAACTCGATGAAGTCAAAGAGGCGCTGCAAGAGGCTGGCATCCAGGGACTGTCCGTAACCGAGGTCAAAGGCTTTGGCCGTCAGAAGGGTCACACGGAACTTTATCGCGGCGCGGAATATGTTGTCGACTTCCTGCCCAAGGTGAAGATTGAAGTGATCCTGTCCGATGACATGGTCGATGCCGCGATTGCCGCGATCATCTCGGCGGCGCGCACCGACAAGATCGGCGACGGCAAGATTTTCGTTTCGACCGTCGAACAGGCGATCCGCATCCGTACCGGCGAATCCGGCGACGACGCCATCTGACCCCTTGAATTTCCGGCCCCGTCCGGCCACTGAACAACCCTGAACCTCAACCCCGAAAGGCAGCATGATGAGCGCAGTTGCAAAAGCTCTGAAACTGATCAAGGACGAAGACGTCGAATACGTCGACATCCGTTTTACCGACCCCAAGGGCAAGCTGCAGCACGTCACGCTGGTGGCTGACCTTGTGGACGAGGACTTCTTTGAAGAAGGCTTTATGTTTGACGGCTCCTCGATTGCCGGCTGGAAGTCGATTGACCAGTCCGACATGAAACTGATGCCCGATGCCTCCTCGGTCTACATGGACCCCTTCTACGCCGAAAAGACGCTCTGCGTGCATTGCAACGTGGTCGAGCCGGACACCGGCGAAGCCTATGACCGTTGCCCGCGCCAGATCGCGATCAAGGCAGAGGCTTACCTGAAATCCTCTGGGATCGGTGACACGGCTTTCTTCGGGCCGGAAGCTGAATTCTTCATCTTCGACGACGTGCGCTATCAGGTCAGCCCGAACAAGGTGTCCTACCAGATCGACTCGGAAGATGCGGCCTGGAACACGGATGCCGCGTTCGAGGGCGGCAACCTTGCGCACCGCGCCGGCTTCAAGGGCGGTTATTTCCCGGTCAACCCGATTGACGCGGCGCAAGACCTGCGGTCGGAAATGCTCTCGACCATGAAGCGCATGGGCATCCGTGTGGACAAGCACCACCACGAGGTCGCCACAGCGCAGCACGAGCTTGGCATGATCTTCGGCGGTCTGGTCGAACAGGCCGACAACATCCAGAAGTACAAGTACGTCATCCACAACGTGGCGGCCGCTTACGGCAAGACCGTGACCTTCATGCCTAAGCCCATGAAGGGCGACAACGGCTCGGGGATGCACGTGAACATGTCGATCTGGAAGGACGGCAAGCCGCTCTTCGCAGGCGACAAGTATGCCGACCTGTCTCAAGAAGCGCTGTACTTCATCGGCGGCATCCTGTTGCACGCCAAGGCGCTGAATGCCATCACCAACCCGGCGACCAACAGCTACAAGCGCCTGATCCCCGGCTTCGAAGCCCCGGTTCTGCGCGCGTTCTCGGCCCGCAACCGTTCGGGTTGCGTTCGTATTCCGTGGACCGAGTCGCCCAAAGCCAAGCGCGTCGAAGCCCGTTTCCCCGATCCGGCAGCGAACCCCTATCTGGCGTTTGCGGCTTTGCTGATGGCCGGCCTTGACGGCATCAAGAACAAGATCGACCCGGGTCCGGCTTCGGACAAGGACCTCTACGATCTGCCGCCGGAAGAACTGGCGGAAATACCGACCGTTTGCGGCAGCTTGCGTGAAGCTCTGCAAGAGCTTGAGAAGGACATGGACTTCCTCTTGGCTGGCGGCGTCTTCAGCCGCGAGCAGTTGGAAGCCTATATGGCGCTGAAGTGGGAAGAGGTTTACGCCTTCGAACACACGCCGCACCCGATCGAGTACCAGATGTACTACTCCTGCTAAGGGCATCTGCCCGGCGCGACGGAAGGGCACCAAGGGCACCCCGCGGGGTGCCCTTTTGCTTTGGTGCGACAGTGTTTCCCGGCAGGCACCAGCCGTCCGGTTCTGTTTCCGTCGTGGTTAATTTTTGTGCTGGACTGTGGCCCTGCCATGAAGGCAACATGAAAAAGCCATCGGAACGCCCTGCAATCATTGAAAATTACCTCAGTTCCACCACATTTCAGTCCGGAGCCTGCCATGCCCCGCCTTACCCGCAACACCCCGCCGTCAACTGCCGAACGTCCGGCGATCTGGATCGACGGTCGCCAGCAGCCAAAGTTTGATCTGCGGGCCTGGGCCGGGGTTGGCCATGACATGGCGCGGCGCTGGCTGGTGTCGCATCTGGAGACGACCTCGGCACGGTTGTCGGTCTGGGGCGGCCAGATCGCGGCGGGCCGGTACCGGGATGCGATTGACCGCCTTGGCCGGGTTGAGCGGTTCCTGCCCTCGCGCCATCTGGTCGGCGCAGCGGTCGCTGGCCTAGCGGCTGGGGTTGCGGATGCTCGGCTGATCCTTGATCCGGTGTCAGAACCGTCTTCACCCGATGCCTATCCCGACATGATTCGTATGCCAGATGCGGCCAAATCCAGCACCACCTCTGAGACAATTTCGCCACGCCCTGCCCCGGCCCCGCGTGACGCCAATGAAGAGCCGACCCTATCCGCCATCCGCGCCGTTCTGCGCGGCCTGCCCGCCGAGGAACCGGCCCGTGCGCAGCCGGTCACGAAACCGGTTATTGATACGCCCAGGAAAGGCGCAGCCCCAAGCTTCCTTGGCCTGCTTTTCGCGCGCAGTCTGTCTCATATCATCGCTTATGGCGCCCTTCTGCTCGCTATGCCGGTCGGATTGGTGCAGGCGACAGTGTTTCACCTCAATGGCGGCGACCTGACCGACTGGGAATAAGACGACCACTCGCAGCAGCATTCAGCCCAAATCCACTCGCCTTTGTGGCGAAACTTGTTCCATGCAGTGGTTAAAATTCTTTTAATGACCGCAGTTGTTTCCCTTTCCGAGCACAATCGTCCGGCAGATTGCAAGGCATGAAGACCGGAGAGACATCATGACCATGCCGATGCGCAGTACGATTGCCCAACTGTTGTATTCGAACGAACAGGCTGTCGATTTTGCCAGAACCGTCGTGGAACTGGAGACGGTCTTGACCCGCCTGCGCGGTGACGCGCTGAAGGTGGAATGGGACTGCGACGATGTCGTGTGCTTTGACACGGCCGAGACGCGCATCCTTCTGTCCCGCGCGGAATATGGCCGCGCCCGGCAAGAGGCCTGTCTGACCGTCGCCGTGGGCCCACTGCACCCGCATCCGGGTCCGGCCTCCGAAGAGCTGGTGAACCATCAGGCGATCTGTTCGCGCATGGTGGAACGCATTCAGCGGCGCAATCCGCCAAACGCCATCCTGTGGCGCGAGATCGAAGGCCGGGTCGATGCCGATGTGTCGGATGAATTCGTGAATATGCTGCCACAAGCCTCGGCAAGCCTGCCGCCGGTTGACAGCATTCTGGACCATGTAACGCGGACGGATCTGTTCAAAACCGCGCCCCTGCAAGAAAAGGTCGCCGAACGGGCCTACCGCCACCGCGTGATGGTGGCCCGCCGGAACCTGCACGGCCGTGGCTTCCCGCGTGAGGAAATCCAGAGCCGTCTGCGCCAAAGCTTTGCCCGGGACATGCCCGCCCCGCGTCCGCGCATGTCGACGCCGATGCGCCTGACCACACATTGCCTGAACGCCGCCCTGATCGTGGTTTATCCGCCTCTGGGGGCGGCAATGATGGCGCATTCGATGGTGAAGGGCGAGGATCTGAAGCTTTCGGCCCGGATGGTGTCGGTGGTGGGCACCTTCTTCGCCTTTGCCCAGACGCCCTTCGGACATAGCGTAGCGGCCATGGCGGGCTCGATGGTGCGGATGGCGCAGCTTCCCTTGGGCGATGCCGTGCTGACGATCGTCGGAGCCTGAACGCCCCGACACCGTGAGGCCCGAAGGTCAATGCCCGCCAGCCACCAAAGCCGCATGTTCGGCCTCGGTCAGGGTTGAAGCCGGCACAACCCAAGTGTGGATCGAGAACACCACGGCCTCCGTCTCCGGAAGCCGCAGCAGGCTTTGCTTTTCCGCCCGCAGGAAGTGCCGCGCGCCGCTGCGGGGGCGATGGTCGTGTTCGGACTTCGGCTGGTACAGTGCGGGATCGGCATAAAGCAGGGCATTCATGCGGAACAGCGGCTGCTCAGGCCGGATCATGTCAAACAGCCGCTGCACCCTGCGGGCCATCTGCGCATCATAGGGCTGCACCGGCGCGTGGCTCGAGGCAAGCGGGCGGCCGATCTTCTCGGCCAGCGTCCAACTGCCCGGAAAGGCCAGAAGCCCCGCCGCCAGGACATGTTCTTTGCCCTGCTTTTGCAGCAGGCAGAAATCCTCTTGCACCAGACGGCCCAGCATCTGCAACGGCGCCTTCCGGTCCAGCGTGACCGTCACGCCATCGGGGCGCGTCACAGCATCGGGCGAAACGGTAAACCCGGGTTTTCCCGCCAGATGCGCCAGCACACGGTCCAGAAGCTCCTCCGCCGCAGGACGGGCGGTTTCGGTCATCCGCAACACATCCGCCGGGCGTGTTTCGATCAGCCGGGCCTTCTCGGCCAGTTGAGCGGCGTAGGCATCGTCTACCTCCAACCAGTGTTCGGGGTTCAGCGGCTGGATGCCCGGAAGTCGCCGGAGGGCGGGCACCATCCACGGCAGGATCGGCAGATGCGATTGCAGGATAGGATCAGACATGCGCCCTTCCTACAAGCGCTGCCGCCTGTGGAAAACCCTTAAAAC
>CANBRQ010000042.1 GCA_947371955.1 Paracoccaceae bacterium
GACAAGGGCTTGCCGATGCCGGGCGCAGAACCACCGGTGGGCGATCTGCCCCCGGTCGGCGCCCTTGAAGACCTGCCGGAGGGCGGGTTTGGCTGGTTCCTGATTCGCAGCCTGTCGCAGAACCTCGCCTACCGGCGGGAGGGAGAGCGGAACCTGCTCAGCTTTGACGTATTGGTGAACAATGCCGCCTTTTGATGCCGAGGGTTTCCAAACCGGAAAAACTGCCACGAAATCGACGCGATCCGCCCCCAATTGCGCCGATACGCCGCGCCATGATGCCTCTGTAGCTGCATAAAGCTTCCCTCGACGCTGCGGATCAAAGCCCCCACCCAGTTCGCGGCGTCGAGGTTCCTGACTGCCCCTTTAACTTTGACCGGATGCCCCATAGGCTCTGCCAAAAAGGGGGCAAAATGCGTGATTTTCATCTTCCGGGCCGTTCGGCCGTCTATGCCGAAAACGGGATGTGCGCGACATCGCATCCCTTGGCCGCGCAAGCCGCCATCGAGGTGCTGAAATCCGGCGGCAATGCCGTCGACGCCGCCATTGCCGGAGCGCTCCTCTTGGGCATCTGTGAGCCGCAGATGACCGGGATCGGCGGCGATTGCTTCGTTCTTCTGAAGCCCGCCGGCGAGGAACGGGTGCTGGCCCTGAACGGATCAGGTCGCGCCCCGGTTGCCGCAAATGCCGATGCCCTGCGCGCCAAGGGTCACAAATCCGTGCCGATCCGCGGGATCGAGGCTGTCACCCTGCCTGGTGCCATCGACGCCTTCTGCCGCCTCTCGGCCGATTGGGGTAAGCTTGGCCTGGACCGCGTCCTCGCCCCCGCCATCCACTATGCCGACCATGGCGTGCCCGTCGCCCCTCGCGTCGCGTTCGACTGGGCCGATGACGCCCCCTTCCTGCAAGGCAAGGCGCGCGACTTCTTCCTGCTCGACGGCGCCGTGCCGAAAACCGGCCAGAAGTTCCGCGCCCCCGGTCAGGCCGAGGTGCTGCGCCGTATCGCGTCAGAAGGCCGCGCCGGCTTCTATGAAGGCGAAGTGGCCGATGACCTCATCGGCTCGCTGCAAGCCTTGGGCGGCCAACACACGCATGACGACCTCGCCGCCACGCAGGCCACCTGGGGCGAGCCCGTCGCAGGCACATATGGCGATGTCACCCTGCTGGAGCATCCGCCGAACGGCCAGGGTGCCACAGCAATCCTTTTGCTGAACATTCTCAAGCACTTCGATATTGCCAGCCTTGACCCCTTCGGCACGATGCGCGCCCATATCGAGGCCGAGGCCGCCAAGCTTGCCTATGACGCCCGCAACCGCTTCATCGCTGAAAGCAGCCCCCGGCTGTACCATATGCTGTCCGCCGAAACCGCCGCCAAGCTGGCCGCCCTGATCGACCCCAAGCGCGCCATGGCGGCCGCCGCCCCGCTGACCGAGGCTGTGCACCGCGACACGATCCTGATCACCGTCGTCGACAAAGACAGGATGGCCGTCTCGCTGATCTACTCGATCTACTTCGGTTTCGGCTCCGGTCTTGCATCCTCAAGATTCGGGGTGAACTTCCAGAACCGCGGCGCTGGCTTCAACCTGATCAAGGGGCACCCGAACGAGCTCGGTGGGGCAAAACGCCCGATGCACACGATCATCCCGGCCATGCTGAAGCGCAATGACAGGGTGATCATGCCCTTCGGCGTGATGGGCGGGGCCTACCAACCCACGGGACACGCTCGATTTGTCTCAAACCTGATCGACTTTGGCATGGACCAGCAGGCCGCCGTCGATGGCCCCCGCAGCTTCTCGGGGCCGGATGGCATGCAGGTTGAACGCGGCTATTCCGACAGTGTCCGCGCGGAACTCGCTGCGATGGGCCATGACGTGTCGATCCCGAACGATCCCTTGGGCGGGGCGCAGAACATCCTGCTCGATGACAGCGGCATCCTGATTGGCGCTTCTGACCCGCGCAAGGATGGTTGCGCCTTGGGGTACTGACATGACACCGGCCAGCTTTGACCGCGCCGCCATCACCGCCAGCATCCTCGCCCTGACCGAGGGCGAGACGGATGCCGTCGCGCTGATGGCCACGGTGGCCTGCGAGGTGCACAATCAGCACCCCTTCGCGGATTGGACCGGATTCTACCGCGTGGTGGCACCCGAATTGCTGAAAATTGGCCCCTATCAGGGCGGCCACGGCTGCCTTGTCATCCCGTTTTCACGCGGTGTCTGCGGGGCCTCGGCGCGCAGCGTGCAGGTGTTGAACGTGCCGGATGTCGACGCTTTCCCCGACCACATCGCCTGCGCGTCCTCGACCCGGTCTGAACTGGTGCTGCCGGTCCGGAATGGTGCGGGCAGACTGCTGGGCGTGCTGGACATCGACAGCGACACCCCTGCCGCCTTCACCGCCGAGGATGAGGCCTGGCTGGTACCGCTTTTGTCCCAAGTCTTTGAAAGGGCAGACTGATGCGTGGATCTTGCCTCTGCGGCGCCGTGGTCTTTGAAGCCGACGAACCCCTGCGCCAAGTGATCGCCTGCCATTGCACGCAATGCCGGAAAACCTCTGGCCACTACTGGGCCGCCACCGGCGTGCCGCTGGACCGCTTCCGCCTGATCCGCGAGGACGGCTTGCGCTGGTACCAATCCTCTCCCACTGCGCGGCGTGGGTTTTGCGGCGGATGTGGTGCAAGCCTGTTCTGGGAGCCGGAAGGCGAGGGCCGCATCAGCATCGCCGCCGGGGCGCTGGACGGGGAAACCGGGCTGACCATCGTCAGCCATTGGCATCTGGACTACGCGGGCGATTATTACACGCCCGACGCCATCCCTGGTGCCGCCGATATCCTGCACGGCGGTTGTCTGTGCGGGGCCAACCAGTTCACCTTGCCCGGCCCGATGGGCGAGGTCTGGGCCTGCCACTGCACGCAATGCCGCAAGACTTCGGGCCATTTTGCCGCGTCCTTCGATGCCGACGAGACGGATTTGCACTGGCAACGCAAGGACTTGGCCGAACACCGCAGCCCCGCCGGCGGCACGCGCGGTTTTTGTCCGACCTGCGGGTCTAGCCTGTATTTCCGCAAGGGCGATGAGTTCTCGGTCGAAGCCGGGGCGATCGCCAACCCGACCAGTGGGGCTCTCGCCCGCCACATCTTCACCGCGGAAAAGGGCGATTACTACACCCTGACCGACGGCCTGCCGCAGCACAGCGGGGCTTGATTTTCGTCCCTTTTCCCGTCAAGGCAGCCGTAAAAGGAGGCCCCTATGGCACAGATCACCCTTCTCGACGGCGGCATGGGACAGGAACTTGTGGCGCGCTCTGGCGATGAGCCAACGCCTCTTTGGGCCACCCGCGTGATGATCGACCACCCCGGCATGGTGCGCGACATCCATGGCGATTACTTTGCGGCGGGTGCCTCCGTGGCCACGACCAACACCTACGCCATCCACCACGACCGGCTGGAGCGGTTCGGGCTTGACCCCTTGTTCCACGCCCTGCACCTGCGCGCCTTGGCCGAAGCGCATGAGGCACGCGCGGCCCATGGAAAGGGCCTGCTGGCGGGCTCGATGGGCCCCTTGGTCGCGTCATACCGGCCCGAGGTGACGCAAGACGTGGCCATCGCCGCCCCGAAATATGCCGAGATCGCCAAGATCCTTGGCGCGCATGTCGACGTGATCCTGTGCGAAACGATGGCCTCGGTCGAAATGGCCGAAGGTGCTGTGAAGGGCGCGCAGGCCGCCGGGGTTCCCGTCTGGTTGTCGGTGTCCGTCGACGACCATGATGGCAGCCGCCTGCGGTCCGGCGAACCTGTCACTGACCTTGCCCGGCTGGTGCGGGACTACCCCATTGCGGCGCTGCTGGCAAATTGCTCGGTTCCCGAGGCGATGGAACAGGCGCTTGCGGGCCTGAAGACGCTGGGCAAGCCCTTTGGCGCCTATGCCAATGGCTTCACCCATATCTCGGGCAATTTCCTGAAGGACGCACCGACGGTGAAGGAACTGACCCACCGCCACGATCTTACGCCCGAGAAATACGCCGATTTCGCAATGGCTTGGGTTGCCATGGGGGCCACCGTCGTCGGCGGCTGCTGCGACGTGGGCCCGGCCCATATCCGGCACCTCGCCGCACGTCTGAAGGCCGAAGGCCACACCATCGCATGATGGAGTTCGACTACCAGCCGCCCGATGTGCCCCTGAGCATCCTGTATCAGGACCGCTCGCTCATCGTGGCCGACAAGCCGCCGGGCCTTCTGTCGGTGCCGGGCAAGCTGGAAGGCCGGGCGGATTGTCTGGAGACACGGCTGCGGTTGGCCTATCCCGGCACGCTGTTGGTCCACCGCTTGGATTGCGACACCTCCGGCGTCATGATCTTTGCCCGCAACAAGGCCGCGCAGGGGTTTCTGGGACAGGAGTTTGAACAGCGCCGCGCCCGGAAAACCTACGTGGCCCGTGTACTTGGCCGGATGGAGGCGGATGCGGGCCAGGTTGATCTGCCCATCGGCGTCGATTGGCCCAACCGCCCGCGCCAGATGGTTGATCCGTTGAACGGGCGCAATGCCGTGACCGACTGGCAGGTGATTAACCGCTCTGACAGCGAAACCCGCGTCCGTCTGCACCCCCTCACCGGACGCAGCCATCAGTTGCGCGTGCATATGCTGTCGCTCGGCCACCCAATTCTGGGCGACCCGATCTATTCTGACGATGCCAAGGCCTATCCTCGCCTGATGCTGCATGCCGAAACCCTGAGCTTGCATCATCCCGATACCGGCGCATGGACGACCTTTTCTGCCCCCTGCCCTTTCTAGGCGTTTGCAGTTTGTAAACCTTGTTCGACCATGATGATGCAGTCATCTTTCTGTGCCAAGATTGGGGGATGATGCTGCAGCCCCCATCGAAGGTCAGAAGCCATGCCGCCACGCACGCTATTTGAGGTTCGCTTCCTGCCCATCACCGGCGCGGTTGCGCTGATGCTACTCTTCCTGCTGGCTGCCATCGTCTGGCCAGCCGAGAAATTCCTGTCAATGCCTCTGGCGGTGATTTGCCTTGGGGTTCTGCTGGTTGGGCTGCATGACCTGACCCAGACCAAGCACGCGATCCTGCGCAACTACCCGGTCACCGCCCATCTGCGCTTTTTCCTGGAACAGATCCGGCCCGAGATGCGGCAGTACTTTTTTGAAGGTGACAAGGACGGCACCCCCTTCCCGCGCGACAAGCGGGCCATCGTCTATCAGCGCGCCAAACAGGCCTTGGACAAGCGGCCCTTTGGCACGCAATACAATGTTTATGAAGAGCAATATGAATGGCTGCACCATTCCATCGCCCCCAAGGCCGCGCCAAGGTTCGAGGCGATGCGCGTGGTGATCGGAAATGGTCCCAAGTCCTATTCCGCCTCGCTTCTGAACATCTCTGCCATGAGTTACGGCGCACTTTCTGCCAATGCGGTGCGGGCGCTGAACAAGGGCGCTTTGAAGGGCGGCTTCTTTCATGACACCGGAGAGGGCGGTGTGTCGCCCTATCACCGCGAATTCGGCGGCGATCTAGTCTGGGAACTGGGCTCGGGCTATTTCGGTGCGCGCAATGCGACGGGTGGTTTTGATGCCGGACGTTTTGCCGAGAATGCCACCGATCCGCAGATCAAGATGGTGGAACTGAAGCTAAGCCAAGGCGCCAAGCCCGGTCACGGCGGCGTGCTGCCTGCGGCGAAGGTTACGGCAGAGATTTCCGCCATCCGCGGCGTGCCGATGGGCGAGGATTGCGTCTCTCCGGCCAGCCATTCGGCCTTTTCAACCCCCACGGGCCTGCTGGAATTCGTGGCCAAGATGCGCGATCTGTCAGGCGGCAAACCCGCCGGCTTCAAGCTCTGCATCGGCCACCGGTGGGAGTTCATGGCGATCTGCAAGGCCATGCTGGAAACCGGCATCACCCCCGATTTCATCGTGATCGACGGGAAAGAGGGCGGCACTGGTGCGGCACCTTTGGAGTTCATGGACCATGTCGGCATGCCGCTGCGCGACGGTTTGTCCTTTGCGCACAATGCTTTGGTCGGCGTGGGCCTGCGCGACCGCATCAAGATCGGCGCTTCGGGTAAGATCACTTCGGCCTTTGACATGGCCAAGGTTCTGGCGCTGGGGGCCGATTGGTGCAACTCGGCCCGCGGCTTCATGTTCGCGGTGGGCTGCATTCAGGCGCAGGCCTGTCATACCGGCGCCTGCCCCACGGGTGTCACCTCGCAAGACCCGCTGCGCCAGCGCGCCGTTGTCGTGCCAGACAAGGCCGAGCGGGTGGCGAACTTCCACAAGAATACCATCCATGCGCTGGGTGAACTGGTCGGCGCTGCCGGATTGGCACACCCGTCCGAGTTGAAGCCGCACCACTTCCTGCGTCGGGCCTCGTCGGACCGGGTCATCTCATTTGCCCAGCAATATGAGATGCTTGCGCCGGGTCAGCTTCTGGCCGACCCAAGTTCTTCCCCCCATTTTCTGGAGCCTTGGGCGCTGTCGTCCGCCCACAGCTTCGCCCGCAATGCCTAAAGCGACAGCGCGATCTTGCGGCCCTCGTGGAAGGCGTAGGCCGCAAGACGCGGCGCGGTGCAATCGCCGATCCGATGCACGGTCTTGCCCGCAAACGTCTCGGGGAAGGGATCGAAGGCGCGGTTTGTGGTCGACATCACAAGTGCCGAGGCGGCCACGGTTTCCTCCTTTCCCGTCAGCATGTTGCGCAGCGTGACGCCGTTGCCGTGCCAGCGGCTGAGGCAATGTTCGGCCTTGAACTCCACCCCCAGTTGCGCCAAGCGGCGGCGGGTCGCACCATCGGCCGCCGTGCGGGCGATTTCCTTGCCGACGAAGGCCTCGGGCGTCACCAGAATGACCTTCTTGCCCTGTTCCGCCATGGCCCAGGCCGTCCCGACCCCGCGCCAGTTGGAGCCTTCGTCGTACAGCACGACGGTGTCACCCAGCCGCGCCTCACGCCGCAGCACCGCCTCGGGTGACCAGACACCGCCCAGATCAATGCCCGGCAGGCCGTCCCACTGGGGGACCCAGCGCTGGAACCCCGTCTCATCGGGCAGCGAACCCGTGGCGAGGATCACCACATCGGCGGGGTGGGCGGCAATCTCGGTTTCCTCGATATAGGTGTTCAGGCGCAGGCGAACACCAAGCCTGGTGAATTGACGCTCATACCAATCCATCAAGTCAAGGATTTGCGCCCGGCGCGGCTGGTGCCCTGCCAGACGGAACTGGCCGCCAATCACCGGCAAAGCTTCCACGATTTCAACACTATGCCCGCGCTCTGCCGCTGCCCGCGCCGCCTCCAAACCGGCAGGACCTGCGCCCACGACCAGAACCGAGCGCTTTTGCGCAGCGGGTTCAAACCGGTCCCCGCCCCATTCGAACTCGCGGCCCGCCGAGGGGTTGATCAGGCAGGAAATCCAGTAGTCCCGGCTCCGCCGCCCCCAGCACATCTGGTTGCAAGAAATGCAGCCGCGAATATCCTCAACCCGTCCCTCGGTCGTCTTGCGGGCCAGATGCGGGTCGGCGATCTGTCCCCTGACAATCGACACAAGATCAGCCTCGCCACTGGCGAGGACCGTCTCGGCGTTTTCCGGCGTCCGGATGCCGGCTTCTGATGTGATGACGGCGTGCTTTACAATACGCTTCAACTGCGCCGTCAGCGGGGTGGACAGCTTCTCGCCATGGGTGAAGGGCGGGATGATGCCTTCGAAGTCCAGATAGCTGCCGTAGCCGCAGGTTACATAGTCCACATCGCCCGTCGCATCATGCAAGCCTATGATCTCACACATATCCGCGTCAGACAGCATCACCGGATAGGCGGGGGAATAGCTGATGGCGAGGCCAATGATGAAATCCTCGCCACAGGTCTTGCGGATGCGCTCGATCAGGGTCCGCGAGAACCGGGTGCGGTTTTCAAGACTGCCGCCCCAGCGGTCCGTGCGGCGGTTGCTCCACGGGGTCCAGAACTGATCCAGCAACGAATGATAGGCGGCCCACACCTCAACCCCTTGAAAGCCTGACAGCTTTGACCGCAGGGCGGCCGCGGCATGGGCGTCGAGCAGTTCTTCGATCTCGGATTCGGTCATGGCATGGGATCCATCCGAGTCGTGATACGACGGCAGACCAGAGGGGCTCCAATGCGGGGCGAAGGACAGATCGGAATCGCCGTGCGCGCCGATGTGGTATTGCTGCTGCAGGATCACAGCCCCCGCAGCCTTCACCGCATCGGTGATCTTGCGGAAATGCGGGATCACCTCGTCGGAGGAATGCAGGTAGTTTCCGCGGGTGAGCACGCCAGTCCGGTGCACCGGCACGGGTTCCGAGACGATCATGCCCGCCCCGCCCAAGGCCCGCTCTACCAGATAGCCCTGCACCCTTGGCCCTGGAATGCCCATGTCAGACATATTCGCAGTATGGGCGCCGAAGACGATGCGGTTGCGCAGAGTATGACCGCGCAACGTAAGGGGCGACAGCAGGTGGCGATGTTGGGTCATGGAAGCCTCCGTTTGGGGCCAGACTAGGTCAGCCGCCCGGTGCCGCCGCATCAGACGCGACATAAGCTGTCGAATTTGCCGCAACGCCGGCGGACCAGCGCAAGAAAGCCTGCACCTGCCAATCCCGGTTCGCGTCATCTGCCTCGGCCAGTTCCCAAAGTCGATGCGCGCCAGACAGAAGGCGCAGGCGGTCTAGGTCAATCGGCAGACCTGTCAGCGCGCGGTATGCGCGGCCCAGTCGCAGCGTCAGGTCGAAAGAGATCAGTGCGGAATAGATTAGGTCGCGGTGCAACGGCCCAAAGCCACTGTCGCCGAAGTCATAGATGCCGGAAAGGCGGCGCTGCACCGGGTCGAAGGCCATGTTCCAGCCATGGGCATCGAAATGGCCCCAGACCTCGCCCAAAGGGTCTTCTGGCAGTGCGGCCCAGCCTGCGAGTACCTCGCGCGCCAGTGCCCGATGCGAGGATGGCAAGGCATCCAGCGCGGCGCGGGCCGTGTCGGGCGCGGGCCAAGGCTTGGCTGGACCGGCCCCGGCAGCACGCAGTTCGACAGTCAAAACCGAATGGCACTCGGCATGAAATCGCGCAAGGTCCTGCGCCAACAGGTCCCTTTCGGCGGCAGTCAGCGCAGCAAAGTCGTCCCAAAGAAGCTGCTGGCCGGGCAACAGATCATGGCGCGACAGGGCGGGTGGGCCGGTGCAAAAGCGGGGGTTGGGGATGGTGAGGGTGATCTTGCCCGCCAGAACCGCAAGCACCCTTGCCTCCAGCGCCAAAGCGGCAGAAGCGGCGGGATGCAGGGGCTCTTTGACCACCACATCCCCCGCCACCATCCAGGTGCGGCAGTCATGCCCCTCTCCCAGCGGCTCAATCGTGGCCCCGGCAAGATCGGGAAAGGCTGCGGCAATCGCCGCAGGCAGCCGGTCCACGTTTACTCGGCAGCGAGGGGTTGCAAGACATCCCAGCCGGAAATGGCTTTGGATTCAAGGAACTCCTCCAGCCCCCAGATGCCGCCCTCCCTCGCGCGGCCCGAGGATTTGACGCCGCCGAAGAAGGCCCCTGCCCCACGCGAACGACCGTTGGTCTGGACCATGCCAGCCTTCAGCGCCAAGGCCATGCGGTTGCGTTTTGCGCCGTCTTGGGTCTGGACGTAGTGGGTCAGGCCATAGGGGCTGTCGTTGGCGATGCGGACGGCGTCAGCTTCGGTGTCGAAGGGGATCATCGAGAGAACGGGCCCGAAGATTTCCTCACGCTCGATGGTCATGCCGGGGACCACGTCGGCAAAGACGGTGGGTTTGACGTAGAAGCCGCGGTTGAAACCCTCGGGCAGACCGGGGCCACCAGCGACGAGGCGGGCGCCTTCGTCGATGCCCTTCTGGATATAGCCTTGAATCTGGTCCCACTGGCGCTTGTTCACAACCGGGCCGATGTGGTCCCCGGCCTCATGGGCCGAACCAACCTTGATGCTGTCCGCGACCTGCGCGGCAATCGTCACGGCGCGGTCATAGACCGGGCGCTGGACCAGCATCCGCGAGGGCGCGTTGCAGGACTGGCCGGAGTTGTCCATCATGTGCCGCACACCGCGTTCGACGGCAGCACCATCGGCATCGGCGAAGATCACGTTGGCACCTTTGCCGCCAAGCTCCAGCGTCACGCGCTTCAGCGTTTCGGCCGCGGCTTTCGTAATCGCACGGCCTGCGCGGGTCGATCCGGTGAAAGAGATCATCTCGACATCCGGATGGGTCGAAAGCTGGCTGCCCACGCCCGCACCGTCACCGTTCACCAGATTGAACACGCCGGGCGGCAAGCCCGCGTCATGGCAGAACTCGGCGAAGATCATGGCATTGAGCGGGGATTCCTCGGAGGGTTTCAGCACGCAGGTGCAGCCGGTCAGAATCGCCGGGATGGCCTTCAAAGCAATCTGGTTCATCGGCCAGTTCCAAGGCGTGATCATGCCGACGACGCCAATCGGCTCCTGCGCGATCATGGTGTCGGGGGCATGGGGGCCGAGGGGGCGCAGCCACTCCATCTGGTCGAAGGCGGTCAGAAAATTGGTCAGGTGCCACGGCAGGCAGGGCGCCTGGCTTCCTCGAGCGTGGTCGATGGGCGAGCCCATTTCGGTCGAGATCGCCTTGGCGAGGTCTTCCAGCCGGCGTTCGTATTGTTCGAGGATGCGCACGACAGCAGCACGGCGTTCGGCGTGATGTGTGGCGGCCCAGAGAGGGAAGGCGGCCTTGGCGGCGGCGACAGCGGCATCGGTGTCGGCTTGGGAGCCGAGCGAGATGACCGCGCAGGGCTCCTCGGTCGAGGGGTCAATGACGTTGCAATCGCGGGGCGTGGCGGGGGCGACCCATGCGCCATTGATGTAGAATTCGCGGCGGATGATCATGCGGGCCTCCTGTGGCAAGATGCAACATCGTCGCATCGCAGCGGAAATCCGGCAAGTCCTGGTGCGTCATCTTTGATCAAATCCCGACTTTATCGGACAGGCAGGACATTGGACCGTTTAGGCGGGCATCGGCGGAAATCTTTACTTTCTTTGTCGTGAAATGCTGCAGGGGGATGAAATTTCGTTCCGAATTGCGTATGTCACCCTCATCACAACCCCTGCATGAGGATCGCCATGGGCCTTCGCATCAACGACATCGCACCGGATTTCACCGCCAACTCCACCGCCGGGGAAATCAAGTTCCACGACTGGCTGGACGGCCATTACGGAATCATCTTCAGCCACCCGCGCGATTTCACCCCGGTCTGCACGACGGAATTCGGTGCGGTGGCGCAACTGGTGCCGGAATTTGCCAAGCGCGGCACCAAGGTGATCGGCGTATCGGTCGACTCGGTTCAGGATCATGAAAAGTGGAAGCGCGATATCGAGACGTTCGGCGGCGCTCCGGCGGATTTCCCGATCATTGACGACACCTCTCTGACCGTGGCCAAGGCCTATGACATGCTGCCAGCGGACTTCTACCTGCCGACCGAGGGACGGACGCCGGCAAACTCGGCCACCGTGCGGACGGTCTACATCGTGGGGCCGGACAAGAAGGTGAAGCTGACGATGACCTATCCGATGTCGGTGGGCCGCAACTTCGCCGAGATTTTGCGGGCGCTGGATGCTGTGCAATTGACCGATGGCAAGCCGCTGGCGACCCCGGCCAATTGGCAGGTCGGTCAGGACGTCATCGTGGCTTTGGCCCTGAACAATGAACAGGCAACGGAGCGGTTTGGCGCGCTGGACATCAAGCTGCCCTATCTGCGGTTTGCCAAATCGCCGAAGTAAGGCGCCTTTCGACCGAAGGGCCATCCGGTAAGGGTGGCCCTAATGCGTGGCAAATCCGGTGACGGTGAACTTGCCATAGGTGAAATCGCCGTCAGGGTCATTCCAGACCGCCTCACCATAGCTGAGCAGGCGCTGTTGGCCCATGGCACGATAGCTGCCAACTGGCGTGGACCATGGCCGCACAAGGATGGCTCCCTTCGCATCGACCGAACCGCGATCTTTGGAGGTGAAGTTCACCAACTCGTCCGCCTCGTTGAAGATCAGCCTTGCGGTGACGGTATGGGGACCATTGCGGAAGCTGACATCGGCGCTGCGATCATCCACCGACGTCCAAGTCAGGCGCGGGTCTGTCAGCCAGCCCGGCGAAAAGAGGCAGAGGTCGTTCAGCAGGGTCACAGTCTCGGCCCGTGAGAAAGCCTCGCCCTTCGCATCTACCACGCTGAAAAGCGCGGCGAGCCTGACCCGCATGGTGGCGGCGGCTCCATCATAGTCATGCAAAACCTTCACCGGCAGGCCGGACATCGAAGACGGCATGTAAAACAGCCGCTTGGGCGGATCGAAGCGGTCATATTGCACCGCCATGCCGGTCATCGCAGCGGCGCCGGGCTTGCTGAACATCTGCGCATCGTAGGTGACGGTCAGGCTGGCTGGGCGCGGTTTGCCCAAGGCACCACTTTGGCGGATATAACGCTGAACCGGACCCGGCAGGGCAGACAGGCTGGCCTCGGTCACTACCGGATGAAGGCGCGTGGCGTCCGAGGCGGTCTCGGCTGCCAGCATGGCGTGGAACTCCGCCGTGAGGTCTGGCGCGCGCATTGCCAGAACGATCACAACTGCCAATGCGCAGACCAGAATGCCAAATGCCCAGACCATGAAAACCCTCGACTTGCTTCGACAGTCATGGTGGCATGATTTGCGATTGGTTCCGCTGATTTAGGTCAAGCCGGGTTACTTGCCTTCAGCCCTGCGGGCCTTCTTCTGGTCGACCCGGCGCACGACGCGGTAAGTCAGCAGGCCGATCAAGGCGGACCCTATGGCGAAGGCCGCATAGGATATCCACTTCGGAATCCCCTCCGTGATCGCTGAATACTCTGACATGCCGCCCATCCCGGCCAGAATGTTCATCGGCAGGAACACGACCGACAGCATGGTCAGCTGCGTCACGCGGCGGTTCTGGTTGATGTTGATGAAACCGATGGTGGCATCCATCAGGAAGTTGATCTTGTCGAACAGAAAGGCCGTGTGGCTGTTGAGGCTGTCAATGTTGCGCAGAACTTGCTTGGCGTCCTGAACATTGCCATCGGCCAGAACACGCGATTGCATCAGAAATACAATCGCGCGCTGGGTGTCCATGATGTTAGAGCGAATGCGACCGTTCAAGTCTTCTTCTTCAGCAATGTCCGCCAGAACCGAGGCGGCCTCTTCGTCGGTCATCGTCTCGGACAGAACGTGTTTGCCGACACGGGAGAGGGTCTTGTAGATATCCTCCAGACTGTCCGCCGAATATTCCACGTCCGAGCCATAAAGGTTCAACAGCAGATCGAAGCAATCGCTGGCATAGCCGGGCACGGTTTCCGCGCGGCGGCGTTGCAGGCGGAAGACGGGCAGGTCTTCGTTGCGCAGCGAGAACAGGACGTCCTTGTGCAGGATGAAGGCCACCGGGATAGACCGGCTTTTGCCGCCCCGGTCCAACAGGAAGTTGGAATGCAGGTTCAGGGCACCGCTCTCCTCGATATGGAAGCGGTTTGACACCTCCAGATCGGTTTCATCCCCCGGGTCGGGCAGGTCCAGCTTGTAGAATTCGCCGATATAGGCGCGCTGCGCCGAGGACGCGTTCAGCAGGTCGACCCAGATCGGCTTCTTGCCCTCAAGGTCCTTGCGGCCCTTGATCGGGCTTTGCCGGATGCGGCCGGCGTTCAGTTCAAAAACGGTGACTCGGGTTTCGGACAGGCGGGGGCCGGTGGCCTCTTCCAGACTGTCGCGGAGTTCGTCGGAAACTTCCCACAGCACGTCGGTCGATCGGCCCGAGGGCATGTGCGACCAAAGCATTGCCGCTTCGTCGATTGGCAAAGCCTCAAGGATTTCAACGATATCCGCGACGGCGAGCTTACCCAGAAACGTCTCAAGCTCAACCGCCTGCTGCTTTTCGACAACGGTTTCGACCAAGCCCTGATGGGGGGCGGATTGCCCCTTTACCAGCCCCTCGACCAGCTTCTGTTTCCGGAGGAGTTCGCGCACGGCATCAAGATACATGGCCCCTCCAAGCTGGATTTCAAGCTTGGTTCAACAGGGCTATGGCCGCCCTGTCAAGCCGTGTTCAGGCCGCTTTGGGTTGCAACCGCGTGATCGGTTGCGCCGGCTTGCGAGCGTAGCGGGCGATGCCAAGGTCAGAGGTGTCAATCTCGGCGCGACGGCCCGCCACAAGGTCGGACAGCACGCGGGCAGAGCCGGTGGACATGGTCCAACCCAAGGTGCCATGGCCTGTGTTGAGCCAGAGGTTCGACAGGGGTGTCGCGCCCACAACCGGCGTGCCGTCGGGGGTCATCGGACGCAGGCCGCTCCAGAACACCGCCTTCGACTGGTCGCCCGCGCCGCCGAACAGGTCCTCGACCGAGTGGGTCAGGGTGGCTTGACGGCGGGGATGCAGGGTGTTGTTGAAACCGGAAATCTCGGCCATGCCGCCGACGCGGATGCGGTCGCCCAGACGGGTGATGGCGATCTTGAACGTCTCGTCCATCACGGTCGACACCGGGGCACGGTCTTCGTCGATGATCGGAACAGTGATGGAATAGCCCTTCACCGGATAGACCGGCAGCTTCATGCCCAAGGGCTTGACCAGCGACGGAGAGTAGGACCCAAGCGCCAGCACATAGGCATCCGCCGTCACGCGGCCCTCGGTGGTGTCAACGCCGATGATGCGGTCGCCCTGACGGTCAAGGCTTTTGATGCCAACGCCGTAGCGGAAGGTCACACCCGCCGCTTCGGCCATCGCGGCCAGACGGTTGGTGAACTTGAAGCAGTCACCCGTCTCGTCGCCCGGCAGACGCAGGCCGCCGGCGATCTTGTTGAAGCTGGGGGCAAGGCCCGGCTCGGCGGCGATGCAGTCTTCGGGGTTCAGAACCTCAAACGGCACGCCATCGACTTTCAGGACGGCGATGTCCTTGTAAGCGGCATCGACCTGCTTTTGCGTGCGGAACAGTTGCAGCGTGCCTTGGGTGCGCTCGTCATAGCTGATGCCGGTGGAGGCGCGCAGATCGCGCAGCACGTCGCGGGAGTATTCGGCCAAGCGCACCATGCGGGATTTGTTCACGGCATAGGCGGCAGAGGTGCAGTTACCCAGCATCCGCACGATCCAGTCCAGCCGGGCCATGTCGATCTTGGGCTGCAGGATCAGGGGGGCGTGCTGCATGAAGAGCCACTTCAAGGCCTTCATCGGGATGCCGGGAGCTGCCCAAGGGGAGGCATAGCCGGGAGAGATTTCACCGGCGTTGGCGAAGGAGGTTTCCAGCGCCGGGCCTTGCTGGCGGTCAATCACCGTCACCTCGTGGCCGTCCTGGGCCAGATACCAGGCCGAGGTCACACCGATCACGCCCGCACCCAGAACCACAACGCGCATTGGAAACTCCTGTCAGATTGGATGCAGCCAATGTAGGACATGAAGGCTGACATTTCTTTGCGAAGTTTCCCGCCCATATGGGGTCTGGCCGAAGCTTCTTCTGCATTCAGAGGCATACTTCGAATAATGTAGCGCCGGGCTTCCGATTGGCCGGAAATTCATGCGCCACAAAAATCTCTCGGTCCTATCAGCGAGTCGCGCTAGGATAGGGCTTTGCAGCAATGGAGGATTGAATGAACTCTCTCTCCCTCGGCTTGGCACTTGGCTTCATGGCCTCGGCGCTGGCAGCGCAGGACATTGGCGGGCACTATACGGTGAAGGGCACCAACCTCGACGGCTCGCCCTACAATGGCGAGGCTCAGATCACACTTACAAGTCAATACACCTGCAACATTGTGTGGAAGACGGGCGGCTCGACCTCGGACGGCATCTGCATGCGCGACGGCAACGCGTTTTCGGCGGGCTACGAACTGGGCGGCAAGGTCGGGCTGGTGATCTATCTGGTGCAGAAGAATGGCGTGCTGGACGGGACCTGGACGGTGGACGGCGTCAATGCGGTGGGGACCGAGGTTCTGACACCCGGATGACAAAAGGCCCCGGCGTTTCCACCGGGGCCCTTTGATCTGCCTTGAAAGCCTCAAGCTTCCGAGGTTTCTTCTTTCTTTTCGACGATGTCCAGACCGGTTTCCTGATCGACCATCTTCATGCCAAGGCGCACCTTGCCACGTTCGTCGAAGCCCAGAAGCTTGACCTTGACCTCTTGGCCTTCCTTCAGGATCTCGTTCGGGTGGTTCAGGCGCTTGGAGGCGATCTGGGACACATGGACCAGACCATCACGCTTGCCGAAGAAGTTCACGAAGGCGCCGAAGTCGACCAGCTTGACGACCTTGCCGGTATAGATCTCGCCCTCTTTCGGCTCTGCCACGATCGAATAGATCATGTCGTAGGCCTTCTTGATGGCGGCGGCGTCGTTCGAGGCGATCTTGATCATGCCGTCGTCGTTGATGTCGACCTTGGCACCCGACAGTTCAACGATTTCACGGATGACCTTGCCACCGGAGCCGATGACTTCCCGGATCTTGTCGGTCGGGATCGTCATGGTCTCGATCTTGGGCGCGTAAGCCGAGAAGGCTTGCGGGCCAGAGATCGACTTGGCCATCTCGCCCAGAATGTGCATCCGGCCGTCTTTGGCTTGCGCCAGGGCCTGTTCCATGATCGCGGGGGTGATCCCTGCAATCTTGATGTCCATTTGCAGCGAAGTGATGCCGTTGGCGGTGCCTGCAACCTTGAAGTCCATGTCGCCCAAGTGATCCTCGTCGCCGAGGATGTCGGTCAGCACGGCAAAGCGGCCATCGTCTTCCAGGATCAGACCCATGGCAACGCCCGCGACCGGAGCCTTCAGCGGAACGCCGGCGTCCAGCATGGACAGCGAACCACCGCAGACCGACGCCATCGAGGAGGAGCCGTTGGACTCGGTGATTTCCGACACGACACGGATCGTGTAGGGGAAGTCGGTCGCGGCAGGCAGAACGGCCTGAAGCGCGCGCCATGCCAGCTTGCCGTGGCCGATTTCACGACGACCGGGCGAGCCCACGCGGCCAACTTCGCCCACCGAATAGGGCGGGAAGTTGTAGTGCAGCAGGAAGTTCGAGCGGGTGTTGCCGTTCAGCGCGTCAATGATCTGCTCATCCTCGCCGGTTCCCAGCGTGGTGACGACCAGACCTTGGGTCTCCCCACGGGTGAAGAGGGCCGAGCCGTGCGTGCGCGGCAGAAGGCCGGTTTCGCAGATGATCGGGCGTACGGTCTTGTTGTCGCGTCCGTCGATGCGTGCGCCACCGTTGATGATGTCGCCGCGCAGGATGGACGATTCCAGTTGCTTGATGGCCGAGCCGAGGTTGATGTCGGCCAGATCTTCCGGAGCCAGCGCCGCCTTGATCGCAGCGGAAGCGGCGTCGATGGCGTTGGAGCGTTCCTGCTTGTCACGCAGCGCGAAGGCGGCGCGCATTTGCACTTCGCCAGCGGCCTTCACGCGGCCAAACAGGGCCGAGATATCGGGCGGGGAGAAGTTGAACGGCTCTTTCGCGGCGATTTCCGCGAAGTCGATGATCAGGTCGATCACCGGCTGCATCTGGGCGTGGCCGAACTTCACAGCGCCGAGCATTTCGTCTTCCGACAGCTCATAGGCTTCGGATTCGACCATCATCACGGCGTCTTTGGTGCCGGCGACAACCAGATCGAGCCGCTGCTCGGGGTTGTTGCGCAGCTGGGTCATGTCGTCCATCGCCGGGTTCAGGACGTAGGCGCCCTTCGAGAAGCCAACGCGGCAGGCGGCGATCGGGCCCATGAACGGCACGCCGGAAATCGTCAGCGCGGCAGAGGCGGCGATCATGGCCACCATGTCGGGGTCGTTCACAAGGTCGCACGACAGCACGGTCGCCATGACGAGGACTTCATGCTTGAAGCCTTCAACGAACAGCGGACGGCAGGGGCGGTCGATCAGGCGGGAAACCAGGGTTTCCTTTTCCGACGGGCGTGCTTCGCGCTTGAAGAAGCCGCCGGGGATCTTGCCGGCTGCGTAGTATTTTTCCTGATAGTGGACCGTCAGGGGGAAGAAATCCTGACCGGGTTTCGCCTGCTTGGCGAAGGTCACGTTGGCCATGACAGAGGTTTCGCCCAAAGTGGCGATAACCGAACCGTCAGCCTGACGCGCAACCTTGCCCGTTTCCAGAGTGAGCGTGTCGTTGCCCCACTGGATGGATTTCTGCGTAATGGTGAACATCGTTTTATCCTGTTTCTGCCGGGGGACCCTCCCGCCGGCTGTGCGTAGGGGCCGTATGCCCCTGGCTCATTTTCTTTTGCGGATCCCCCGCCGCGCAGAGCCCTGGCGCGGATGGGCCGCCCCGGATCAGCCGGGGCCAGATAGCCAAAGCGCCCGGGGCGAGCCCGGGCGCTTTGGCAGATTAGCGGCGCAGACCCAGACGAGTGATCAGCGCGGTGTAGCGGGTCGCATCCTTGGACTTCAGGTAATCCAAGAGCTTGCGGCGCTGAGCCACCTGCATCAACAGACCACGGCGGGAGTGGTTGTCTTTCTTGTGCGACTTGAAATGCTCGGTCAGGGTGGCGATACGCGAGGACAGGATCGCAACCTGAACTTCCGGCGAGCCGGTGTCGTTCTCTTTGGTCGCATATTCCTTGATCAGGCGTGCTTTTTCTTCAACAGTGATCGACATCGGGATCTCCAATCGGTTGAGTGTGACGGCACAAGCCGGGATGTCGTCCAGCAAGGCCCTTGAGTCTTCCAAGTGTGGAAGATGCGCGCGTATAGGGGCAAATGCGCGGAAAGGGAAGCGAAAACGCAGGAGACCGGGCTGGTCCCCTGCGTGGATCGTTCCGGCGCCAGGTGCCGGACGTCAGATGACGAAGAAGTCGGCCACAGTCAGGGCCAGACCCGTGCTCAGTGTAGCGATCAGCACCCCTGCGTTGCCGCCATTGGCGTCGGCGTCGTAGTAGAGGTTGCCGGTCGTGCTTTGATAGATGATCTTGTCGGTGTTGTCGGCCGCCAGACCCGTGCTGTTCAAGGCGAAGACCGAACCCGCCTGCGCACCGGTGGCCAGAGCCCCGAAGATCAGGTGGTCAAGGTAGATCGTGTCATCCGCCACGACGAAGTCGCTGATCTTGTCGACATTGGACGCCGAGGTTGCCGTGTCGAACAGGAAGGTATCGACGCCCAGCCCGCCGGTCAGCTTGTCTGCCCCGTCCCCACCCGAGATATAGTCCGAGCCCGAACCGCCATCGATGGAATCGTCGCCGTTGCCGCCGGTCACCGTGTCATTCCCACCACCGCCGCGCAGAGTATCGCCGCCCTCGCCGCCCAGAAGCACGTTGCTTTGGCCGTCGCCCGTCAGGCTGTCAGCGTTCACCGAGCCCGTCAGGTTGCGGATGCCCACGAAGCTGTCGAGGCCAGAGGCCAGCGTATTCTGCGCGCCCACAATGTTCAGATCAACGACCACGCCCCCTTCATCCTGCAGCACATTCTCGAACGACACGGTGTCGACACCGCCGCCGCCGGTGAAGGTGTTGTTGCCCAGATCGCCGACCATCATGTCGTCGAAGGTACTGCCAAGGATGTTTTCGAAGTTCTTGACCGTATCGATGATCCCGGCCGATGTGGCCTTCTCTTCCGACAGGTTGACCGAGACAGACGCAAAGGACGAGGCATAAGACACGGTATCGCTGCCGGCAGAGCCATCCAATACGTTGGCCGCATCATTGCCCGACAGAACGTCGTCATAGTTGCTGCCGGTCAGGTTTTCGAAATGGTCAGCGGTATCGGTGCCCGAGCCGCCGGTGGCCTGCGCCGATGTGATCGACAGATCGAAGGTGATCCCCGAGGTCGCGCCGAATTCGTAGGACAGCGTGTCACCCTTCACGCCAGACACGCCGGTCTCGCCGCCGCCATCCACCACGTTGTCGCCGGTGTTGACCCAGACGATGTTGTTGAGCACGTTACCGTAGCCGTTCAGCGCGTTGATCCCCATCAGGCGCAGGTTCTCGATCGTGCCGCCGAGGGTGTGGTTGATGTAGCTCATCACAAGGTCGGTGCCCGAGGCGTCGACGATTGCGTCGCCGATGTTGTCGATGACATAAACGTCGTTTCCCGCGCCGCCATCCATCTTGTCAGCCCCCGCACGACCATCGAGCAGATTGTTGGAGGCGTTGCCGACCAGTTGGTTGTCGAGATTGTTGCCGGTTCCATTGGCGGCGGTTCCGGTCAGGGTCAGATACTCGACATTCGCCGTCAGACGGTAGGAGACGCTGGCCTGAACGGTGTCGAGCCCTTCGCCAACGGCCTCCACCACGATGTCGGCACCATCGACGATATAGGTGTCGTTGCCCTTGCCACCGGCCAGAAGGTCAGCGCCCGCGCCACCGTCCAGAATGTTGTTGCCGGTGTTGCCGGTCAGATCGTCGTTGTAGTTGCTGCCGGTCAGATTCTCGATCCCGATCAGCCGGTCAAAGCCGGAGCCGACCGTATCCTGCACCCCGGTGTTGCTGAGGTCGACGATCACGCCCGTCGTCGTCACACTGCTCGTCACCGTCAGGTTCGCCGGGCTGCCTGCCGCAAGCCCCAGCAGGGACACGTTGGCATAAGACGCGGTGTCGTTGCCGCCCTGACCATCCAGCACGTTGTTGCCGGTATTGGCGTAAAGGATGTTGTTCAGCGCGTTGCCGGTTGCGTCGATATCGGCACCGCCCAGCAGGCGCAGGTTTTCCAGATTGACATCCAGCGTGTAGGAAATCGTGCTGGCAACAAGGTCAACCTGAGACAGGCTGTTGTTGGTCTCGACAACCTGATCGCCGGCATTGTCCACGATAAAGGTGTCGTTGCCATCGCCGCCGGTCATGGTATCGGCCCCATGGGCGCCGTTCAGCGTATTGGCCCCGCTGTTGCCCGTAATGGCGTTGGCGCGGTGGTTGCCGACCCCTGCCAGACCCAAGGTACCCGTCAGGACGAGGTTCTCAAGGTTTGCACCCAGCCTGTAGTTGATGGCCGAAGCGACCGTGTCGATCTGGCTGAGGCTGGAGTTGGTCTCGACCACCCTGTCCGCCAGATTGTCGACGACAAAGGTGTCATTGCCATCGCCACCAATCATCGTGTCGGCGCCGACCTTGCCGTCCAGGACGTTGGCATTGCTGTTGCCGATCAGAATATTGGCCAGCGCGTTGCCGGTGCCGTCGATCGCGTTCGCGCCAACCAAGGTCATGTTCTCGATCAGGTTGGTGGCTGTGTAGCTGACCGATGACAGGATCAGGTCAATGCCGCTGCCTTCCTCGGTCAGGACGTCGCCTGCGTTGTCAACCTTGTAGGTGTCATTGCCCAGACCGCCCACCATCAGGTCAGCGCCAAGACCGCCGTCCAGAACATCATCGCCACCCAGACCCAGCAGGGCATCATCCCCTGCGCCGCCGGTCAGTACGTTGGCCTGATCGCCATCATGCGCCGTGGTCCCCTCGCCCACCAGCAGGACGCCGGGCGAGACGAACTTCACGTTGGGCAGCGCGGTGCCAGAGCTGACCCCCAGATCGTCCAGCGAGATGCCGGACAGGACGATCGACTTGTTGCCGACCGAGAATTGAACCCCGCTGGCGGTGCTGTTGATCAGCAACTCCGCCGGGCGGGTGCTGGTGTCAAAAGACAGGACGTCCTGAAGTGGATCAAAGGCGATGATTTGATTGTTGAGCAGGGTGCTGAATTTGAAGGTGGCCATGAGATGTCCCGGGTTTGAATCAGTTTGTCTGAATGTCGCCTCGGAAGGTGGCGAGAGAATGCGGGAAAAATGGCGGCAAACGGTTGGATATGTGTTCGATTATAAGGGCATCGGGAACTATTGGCCGGCAAGGCCGACATTTGACCTGCATCGGGAAACAATCAGCGCTGCGTTTGGCGATGTGCCCAATGCAGCAAAGGAGAATCGACCATCTTTCCGGATTGGTCAGGCGGATGAGGTCCCGCAGGTTTAGCTAGCCGCCAAAAGACGTGCACCCGGCCGGGTTCTTCAGGCAGGGGTCGACTTTGGTCGTTGCGGGCTTTGTGACTGCCGGCTTGGTGGTTGCCGGCTTCGTCGTCACAGCCTTCGTCGTTGCAGGCTTTGTCGTCGCAGGCTTTGTTGTGGAAGGTTTGGTTTTTTGCGTCACATCCGTTTGTTGAACGACAGCGACGTAGGGGCTGGGACAGACATTGTCCGCCACCGCCTTCAGTTGATTCAACACGGCCTGCGTGGGGTCGGTGCTGGCCCGCACCAACGCGGTCGTCTGGAAGAACAGATCCAGCGCGCCAAGCGACCCTGCCCCAAAACTGCCGTCGACCGTACCAGAGTAGCAGTTCAGCCGCTTCAACTCGGCCTGCAGGGCCCGGTCAAGGGCATCTCCTGTCAAATCCGGCACGACGGCAACTGGCGGATCTGTTGGCACCACCACCTCCGGCGTCACAACGGCCGGTGCGGTCACGTCGGGCAGCGGCTCAACCACGTGCCCCTTTATGGTCGGCGGGCTTACGGCGGCAAGGCTCTTTGCCGAGGGAACCTGCGTCAGGGGCGTCAAGCCTTGGGTGACAGCGGGAAGCGCGGCAAAGCCCTCCGTGACAGCGGGCAACGGGGTAAAGCCTTGGGTGACAGCACGCAACGGGGTCAGGTCTTGCGTGACAATGGCCAGCGTGGGCGGCTTCAATGCGACAAGCTTGACCGGCGGGGGTGGCACGAACAGCAGATCATCCGGGAACTTGATGCCTTCGTTGGAGGGCATCGCTGCCAGAATCGGACTTGCCGCCAGAACCGAAGCCGCCTCGGCCAAGGGCGCCGGCGGCTGCGACATCGCTACGGCAGCAAATGACAGAAGCCCAGGTTTCAGAAAATCGACTTTAGGCGCATTGGCGGCAGGTTCAAGATGCTTGAAATCCTCGGGGATCACGCCGGCGAAGATATCGGTCAGCACCGCCCGGTCGGCCGCATTCTCGGTGGTCAGGAAGTGCGCCGCCAGCCGGGTCGCCTCGATCCGGGCCGGCACGACGATGTCTGGCGATGCCGCGGCCAGTCGCTGCGGATCCGTCGGCGCAAGCTTCTCTCCACGATGCGCGGTCAGGGTCACGCGGGGCAAGGTCGGCACGATGGGCTTTCCGGCCAGCATCGCCCCGTCACTGGCAGCCCGCACCAGAGGCGGCAGATCCTGGGCCTGTGGATTGGTCAGCAGATCAATCAAACTTTTCGCATTTTGTGCCGATAGCGGGGCGACAGACAGCAACACCAGAAAGCCAAGCGCAAACGAGGTTGCCGCTACAGCACCCGAGGGGGCGCGGCGCACTTCACAGATTGCTTTGGCGGAAAGGGTCATCCTAGGAATGCCCTGCGCAAGGTCAGGCACTGGTCCAACGCAAGGCCAGCGTTCCCCACATGCGAAGAAGTCTGGAACACTCCCCGTTGCGTCCTAGCTTGGCCCTGAACCATTAGAAGTGTCCCGATAAACAACGCAGCCGTATTGGATACGGCAAAGAAACGCCGAGACGGGTATAAGGCCTTGATCCTTCGTTCAAATCGCCCCCCAACCAGCGCGGCGGACCTGTGCTTGATCCATCGGGCGAAGCTTAGCATGGGACTCCTTGGAATCGTCAAGGTTGAAATGGGGGGCGAAAAAGTCTAACTTGGCCGTAACATAGGTTTGTACAGGGGTTTCAGCTATGGCGAACCGCATGGGATTGGTTCAATGGTCGTGCTCTGCCGTGGTTCTGGTGATGGCAATTGCGCCGGCTTTCGCAAAGGACAGCCGCACGCTTTGGCTGTGCGGTGAAGCGGGCTGCGTGCAGGTCGAACGTCCCGCGATGGACCTGATCGAAGCCAGCGCGGTTGTCGTTCCGAAAATCCACCGCGCGACCACGATGATCCATCCGGTTGCTGCATCCCCGAAATCCGTGCCGATCGAACAGTTGATCGACATGTCGCTTGTCACCGGTGTGTTTCAGTAATTCGGGTACCATTCTGAACTTCGGACAGTCACTTCTGGGCAGGGTCGGCGCATAATGCAGTTTCTGAACTTGGTTTCTTCGAAGCGTGCCGCTGTCATCTCTTTCATTCTTGCAGGACTTGTTGCCACTCCGGCACTGGCGCAGGACAGCAGCCTGACGATCCAGTTGAACAAGGTCGAGAACAACGGCGGAAGCTGCAGGATGACCTACAAGATCGACAACGGCACCGGGCAGGATGTCGCTGCGGCCTCTTATGAAATGGCCGTCTACGGCAAGGACGATGCCATCATGAAGCTGATCGTGCTGGATTTCGGGGCGCTTGTCTCAGGCCACACGCAGGTGGTTCAGTTCGACCTGCCCGACACCGGCTGCAAGGATGTTTCACGCATCTCGGTCAATGATCCGGCCGTGGCCTGCCAGGTTGCCGGCGGGGCAAGCTCTCCGCTCTGCTCGGAAAAACGCAAGCTCGAGACTTTGACGGGCATCGTCTTCAACTGACAGGGCGCGATTGCCCTTTTGAGGAGTTTGACCCGAGTCATGGCAGTTTGAGAGTGGAGCCGAGACGTCGCCGATACATGGGGCGGGATGCGTCGCAGGTGAATTGGACAGTCAAACTCCGGGCAGTGGCGCATCGCTATGGTGAAAAGAAGGGTTTTTCCGTTTTTTGCACCCTGAAAGAACGCCGTCTTGATGCCCCCTCCAGAACGCGGGCAAATCTCCTTTGACGCAGATGTTCCGGGTGATCCTTCTTGACAATCGTCCGGCTCATCCCTTTCTAGCGTTGGCGCAAGCTGGCATAAATGGGCCGAGTGCCAGAACTTTTCTTCAAGGGATCTGATGATGACGACGAGTACACCCGGAAACTCAGGGTTAACGCCAAGCACATTGACCCACCTTCAGCGTCTGGAAGCGGAAGCCATCCACATCATGCGCGAGGTGGTGGCCAATGCCGAAAACCCGGTGATGATGTATTCGATTGGCAAAGATTCCGCCTGCATGCTGCATGTGGCCAAGAAGGCGTTCTACCCCGCGCCTCCGCCCTTCCCTTTGCTGCATGTCGACACGACTTGGAAATTCCGCGCCATGTATGCGATGCGCGAAAGGGCGGCGCTTGAGGCCGGGATGGACCTGATCGTCCACCAGAACCCCGAGGCGAAGGAAAAGGGCATCAACCCCTTCGACCATGGCAGCCTGCACACTGACATGTGGAAGACCGAAGGTCTGAAACAGGCGCTGACCAAATACAACTTTGACGTGGCTTTCGGTGGCGCCCGCCGTGACGAAGAGAAATCCCGCGCCAAGGAACGGGTCTTCTCGTTCCGCTCGGCCAATTACCGCTGGGACCCCAAGAACCAGCGGCCAGAGTTGTGGAAGCTTTACAACACCCGCAAGGCCAAAGGGGAAAGCATCCGGGTCTTCCCGATCTCGAACTGGACCGAGTTGGACATCTGGCAATACATCCATCTGGAAGGCATCGAGATTGTGCCGCTGTACTTCGCGGCTCCGCGCCCGGTGGTGGAGCGCGATGGTCTGCTGCTGATGGTCGATGACCACCGCTTCCGCCTTCATCCCGGCGAAGTGCCGCAGATGCGGTCGGTCCGCTTCCGCACACTGGGCTGCTACCCGTTGAGCGGCGCTGTGGAATCCGAAGCCACGACCCTGCCGGAGGTCATTCAGGAAATGCTGCTGACCACGACGTCGGAACGTCAGGGCCGGGCGATTGACCATGACCAAGCCGCCTCAATGGAGAAGAAGAAGCAAGAGGGCTATTTCTAGATGACCGTTCAGATTGATCCCGTCTACGTCACCGACACGCTGATCGCCGAGGATATCGAGGCCTATCTGGTGCAGCACCAGCACAAGACCATGCTGCGCTTCCTGACCTGCGGGTCGGTCGATGATGGCAAATCCACGCTGATTGGCCGCCTTCTGTACGACAGCAAGATGATCTTCGAGGACCAACTGGCGACGCTGGAGCGTGACAGCAAAGTCTCGGGCACCCAAGGCCAAGAGATCGACTTCGCCCTTCTGGTCGACGGACTGGCGGCGGAACGCGAACAGGGCATCACGATTGACGTCGCCTACCGCTTCTTCGCCACCGACAAGCGCAAGTTCATCGTCGCCGACACGCCCGGCCATGAACAATACACCCGCAACATGGTGACCGGCGCTTCCACGGCTGACCTTGCAGTGATCCTGATCGACGCGCGGCAAGGCGTTCTGACGCAGACCCGGCGTCACAGCTATCTGGTGCAGCTTCTGGGCATCAAG
>CANBRQ010000043.1 GCA_947371955.1 Paracoccaceae bacterium
GCGGGGGGCGTTGGCGTTCTGTGGCTTGATATCCGCATCATTGCCCATTCAGGCCATGCCTTTGCCGCGGACACCCATGCCAATGCTATTGATCTTGGGATGCGTCTGGTGGCTGGCCTGCGTCAATGGGCGGCCGGAGTGACGGCGGCAGAGCCTGAGCCTACGATGGCCAGCAACCAAAGCCCCTATAACGTCAATCTGGGCAAGGTGCAGTCCGGCGACTGGACCTCGACCGCACCTTCGGTGGCATCGTTCGGGGTCAGGGTGGGCTTTCCCCGATCCTGGAGTCTGACGAAGGCGGAAGAGCAGGTCCGCAAGGCCATCGCTGACTTCGTGGCGGCTGACGGCGGTTTCCCGGCCCCACCGAGGGTGAAGCTGTCAGGCCTGCGGGCGAAGGGCTATCTGCAAGAGGCATCCTCGCCCCTGATCCGCGATCTTGCTGCCGCACATGCAGAAGCCCATGGCGCGCTGCCCGCCGTCTATACTGTAGGCAGCACCACCGACGCGCGTTTCTATGTGAACGACTTCGGCATCCCCGCCGTCTGCTACGGCGCCATAGGCCACGATCTGCACGGCATCGACGAATCCGTTGACCTGCAAAGCATCATCGACGCCGCCCGCACCCTTGCCCGCTTTCTGCTGCTGCGCTTCGGGGGAGGAAGATGAACACAGAGCTGCCCACCCCCGCTTTTGGGACGCCCATAGTCAGCCGCCATATCGCCGATGATGTGGTCGACCGGCTTGTAACCGCCGTGGCACTTGGCCTTTATGTCCCCAATCAGCAACTGCCGACCGAGCGGGATCTGGCCAGCATGCTGGGCGTCTCGCGCAGCTCGGTCCGTGAGGCGCTACAGCAACTGACCGCATCCGGTTATCTGGCGGTGCGGCGCGGCCGAAACGGCGGCTATTTCGTGCTGGCCGACTGGGGTCCAACCTCGGCTGAACGCGTGCGGCGGCATCTGGTGGCCAACTGGGCCGAGTTCGAGCAGATCTTCGACGCCCGCACCCTGATTGAACCTTTGATCGCCCGCACCGCTGCCCTGCGCCACTCGCCCGAGGATGCCAAGGCGATCGCGACGGCTCTTCAGGCTTATCTGGATGCGCCGGACCACGACGCCTCACGCCGCGCCGATGGCAGCCTGCATCTGGCGATTGCCAAGGCGACGCAAAACTCGATCCTTGTCGGCATATCGGTCGATCTGCGCACCAAGATCAGCCTCAATCTGGGGGCGGAACCCTATACCGACGAAGTCCGCCGCATCGCGATCCGCCAGCATCAGGATCTGGTCGCCGCTGTAATCGATGGCCGCGCCGAGGATGCTTCGGCAATTGCCGCCATCCACTTCACCCTGTCCGAGAACCTGATCCGCGCTCTGGTGGAACGCGCCGAAGGTGAGCCTGCATGAGTGGACAGATCGCCTTCATCCTGCGCCGTGTGGCGCTGACACTCCCGACGCTGTTCGTGATGAGCCTGGTGGTCTTTCTGATCATCCGACTGGTGCCCGGCGACCCGGTCCGTACCATGCTGGGCTTCCGGGCGACCGATGCCAATGTCGCAGAACTGCGGCAGCAACTCGGCCTCGATCAAAGCCTGTTCACGCAATATGTCGTCTGGATCGGCAACCTTCTGCACGGTGACCTTGGCAAGGACATTGTCAGCCACGCTCCCCTGTCGGAACTGCTGGCGCAGCGCCTGCCGGTGACGTTCGAACTGACGGGCCTGTCGATGCTGCTGGCTGTGGCCTTCGGGGTGCCGTTGGGCGTCTGGGCTGCCAGCGGTGGAAAGTGGGTCAACCGGCTGACCGAGGGGTTTGTTATATTCGGCATTGCCATACCGGATTTCTGGCTGGGGATCATGCTGGTGCTGGTCTTTACCGGTATTCTGGCTGTCCTGCCGCCCACCGGCTACACGCCGTTCCTAAAGAACCCCTTGGGCAACCTGCGCTACATGGTGCTGCCCGTTTCGACGCTGGCAGTGGGCGAGGCCGCCTATATCCTGCGCACCACACGCGGAGCCGTGAAAGCCGTGCTGGGCCGCCCCTTCGTGACCTTCCTGCGCGCCAAGGGCTTAAGCCCGCGCCGCATCCTGTTCGGCCATGTGCTGCGCAATGCCGGGCCTTCTATCGTCACGGTGATCGGGATTCAGGTCGGAGTTCTGCTGGGGGGTGCCATTATTGTGGAGTCCCTCTTCGCCCTGCCCGGAGTGGGCCGCCTGATCGTTACCGGAATCAACCAGCGCAACTATCCCACGGTGCAGGTCGGGGTTCTGGCGATTGCTACGATCTTCATCGTGGTGTCCTTGATCACCGATTTGATCGTGGGCTGGCTTGATCCGCGCGTGGCGGATGGGGCAGGCACATGAGCCGCCTGCGCTCGACCAACGCGATGATCCTTGCCGGATTGGCGGTGCTTGCCCTGCTTGGGGTGATCGCGGTGGCAGCGCCGTGGATCGCGCCCTATGACCCGGAGGCTCTGGATGTGATGGGCGTCATGGGTCCGCCGAGCCTTGCGCATCCCTTCGGGCTGGACGTGCTGGGCCGCGATGTGTTGAGCCGGGTGCTTTACAGCCTGCGGGTCAGCCTGCTGGTCTCGATTTCGGCGGTGGCGGTGGCGACGCTGCTGGCGGTGCCTTTGGGCCTGTTGGCCGGGTACTTCGGGCGCTGGGTGGATACGGCGATTTCTCGTGCGCTGGACATGATGCTGGTGCTGCCCGCCATGCTGATGGCCATCACGCTGATCGCGATCCTCGGGCCGGGGAGTGCGGTGGCTACCTTGGCCATCGCCATGATTTACCTGCCCATTCTGGCGCGCGTCATGCGGACCAGCACATTGGTGGTGACTGGCCTTGATTACGTGGCCGGATCGCGAGCACGTGGGGCCAGCCATCTGCGGGTGCTGGTCAGCCATGTGGCGCCAAATGCTTTGGGTCCGGTCGTGGTGCAAGCCTCGGTTCTAAGCGCCTTTGCCTTGCAGCTTGAGGCGGGCTTGAGCTTTCTGGGGTTGGGCACCCAGCCGCCGACGCCCTCGCTAGGGGGAATGCTGGCAGATGGGCGGGATGTTTTGATCCAGGCGCCTTGGGTGGAAATCTTCCCCGGTTTGGCCATCGTCATCGCAGTGCTGGCCTTCACTCTGCTGGGCGAGGGGTTGCGACGGGTGTTCGATCCGCGCGGGGTGGCCGAATGAGCGTACTTTCCTTCACCTCGGTCAGCGTGCGGTTTGGTGGGAACACGCCAGCGGTCAATGGCGTGTCGCTGGAGGTCAAGCCCGGCGAGATCTTCGGCATCGTCGGCGAAAGCGGCAGCGGGAAAAGCACACTTGCGAATGCGGTGATGGGGCTTTTGCCCGGCACCGCACAGGTTGCTGGCAGCATCGCGGTGAACGGGCGCGAGGTTCTGGGCCTAGACGAACCCTCCCTGCGCCAAATACGCGGCGCGGAAGTGGCGATGATCTTTCAGGACGCCTCCGCCAGCCTTGATCCGACATGGTCGGTGGGTGACCAGATTGCCGAGACCATCCGGGCCCATGGGCCGGTCAGAAGTGCCGAGGCCAAGGCCCGGGCGATTGCACTGATGGAGGAAGTGGGCATCCCCGACGCCCCGCGCCGCTACAGCGATGTTCCGCACCGTTTCTCGGGCGGAATGCGGCAGCGCATCGTCATTGCGGCGGCAGTGGCCAACAATCCGAAGCTGCTGATCGCGGATGAGCCGACAACGGCTTTGGACGTGACCCTGCAGGCGCAGGTTCTGGCCCTTATTGACCGTCTGCGCCGCAGCCATGGCACGACGGTGCTGCTGATCACCCATGACCTTGGCGTCGTGGCTCAGGTCTGCGACCGGGTTGGCGTGATGTATGGCGGCAAGTTGCTGGAAGTGGCTTCGGCAAGCGACCTCTTTGCGCGCCCCTCGCATCCCTATACCCGCGCGCTTCTGGCCGCCAATCCGGCCGGGGCGCCACGGGGCAGCCGGTTGCCTGTGATCCCCTCGGAATGGAGCGTCGAAAGTCTGCCGGCGGCGGAGGCTTCCAATGGCTGACCTGTTGCGCGTAGAAAACCTGTGCAAGAGCTATCCTGCCGGAGGACCACCATGGGACCGTCGCCGTGTGATGGCGCTGGATGGGATCAGCCTGTCAGTGCAGCGCGGCAAGACTTTGGGGCTGGTGGGTGAATCCGGCAGCGGGAAAAGCACGCTTGGAAGGTGCGTTCTGGGGCTGACCGAAGCCTCCGGCGGACAGGTGATCTTTGACGGAACGCCGGTTCAGGGTCTGACAGGCCGGGCGCTGTCTGACTTTCGCCGGCGGGTGCAGCCGGTGTTTCAGGACCCTTTCGGCAGTCTTGATCCGCGCTGGCCGGTGGGACGTTCGGTGCGGGAGGCGCTGGATTGCTTCCGGATCGGTACCGCGGCGACACGCGATGGGCAGGTGCTGGACCTTTTCAACCGCGTCGGTCTGGACCCGGCGCTTGCTTGCCGCTTCCCCTCGGCCCTGTCCGGCGGGCAAAGGCAGCGCGTGGCGATTGCGGCGGCTTTGGCGAGTGAACCGGAGTTGATCATCGCCGACGAGCCCGTGAGTGCCTTGGACATGAGCGTTCAGGCCCAAATCCTCAACCTGTTCATGGACCTGCAAGCCGATCTTGGTGTGGCCAGCCTCTTCATCACCCATGATCTTGGCGTGGTGAACCATGTCAGCGACGACATCGCCGTTTTGAGCCGAGGAAAGCTGGTCGAACTCGGCCAGACCGATCAGGTCATGCGTCACCCCAGCCACGCCTATACCCGCAGCCTTCTTGCCGCCAATCCCACCCTTGTCAAAGGAGAGCCCCATGCCCACCGCACAGATTAACGGCATCACTCTGAACTACCAGATCGACGGAGCAGATACCGCGCCAGAGACTATCGTCCTGATCAATGGACTGGCCGATGACCTTGAAAGCTGGGGCTTCCAGATCCCCGCACTGGTCGAGGCGGGCTTCCGCGTGCTGCGCTTCGACAACCGGGGCATCGGCAAAAGCGATGCGCCCGCGGGGGCCTATTCTTCGCGCATGATGGCCGATGATGCCAAGGCGCTGGTCGATCTGTTGGGGATCAAGGGCTTCCATCTGATGGGCGTGTCGATGGGCGGCATGATTTCCGAGGAATATGCCATCGCCCATCCCGGCGATCTGAAATCCCTGACCTTGGCCTGCACCTATGGCAAGGCGGATGCCTTCTGCCAGACCATGTTCGCCATGTGGGCCGATCTGGCAAAAGCCATCTCCGTCCCCTTCGTCATGCGCGACGTGGCGCTGTGGGCCTTCACCGGCCCCTTCTTCGAAGAGCGCCCCGAGGATGCCGCAGCCTTTGCCGAGGCGATGGCCGCGCTGCCTATGTCCCTCGACGCCTATCTGTCGCAACTTGCCGTCATTCAGGCCCATGACGCGACCGATCGGCTGGGCCAGATCAAGGTCCCCACACTGGTTCTGGCAGGAGAGGAAGACATCCTGATCCCGGTCCGCCTTTCGAAGAAACTGCAGGAAGCGATCCCCGCTGCCCAATGGGCCACGGTTCCCGGCGGCCATGCCTGCCTGTGGGAAAGCCCCGAGCCGTTCAACACCACCTTCATCAACTATGTCCGCAGCCAATCGTAACACCAAGGAGCCAAGCCCATGCAGACCCCACAGTCCCGCCCGCGCCCGTTGGGTGCCTTGCGGTTCCTCGCGGCCACACTGCTGTCCGCGACCCTCGCCTTCAGCGGGGCAGCCTTTGCGCAAACCATCAAGGACGGCGGCGACCTGCGCGCCGCCTTGACCGGAGAGCCGGATGTTCTCGACCCCGCCACCTCGTCAATCTATACGGGCGCGCAGGTTTACGAGGGCATCTTCTCCAAGCTGATCGACCTGGACGCCACCGGCAAGTTCGTGCCCGATCTGGCGACGGAATGGACCCAGACCGATCCCAAGACCTGGACCTTCAAGCTGGTGACCAACGCCACCTTCCATAACGGCGAGAAATTTACTTCGGCGGATGTGAAATACACCTTTGACCGCATCCTCGACCCCAAGACCGCTAGCGCTTACGCGGGCCTGTACAGCCAGATCGAATCCGTTGACGCCACGGACCCGACTGTCGCCGTGTTCCACCTGAAATCCGCCTTTGGCCCCTTCCTGACCAACCTTGCCACCAATGGCGAGATCGTGAACCAGAAGGCCATCGAGTCAGGTGATCCGGCCCGCAACCCGGTCGGCACCGGTCCGTTCCAGTTTGTCGAATGGGTGCAGGGCGACCATATTACCGTCAAGAAGAACCCGACCTACTTCAAAGCTGGCCTGCCGCATCTGGACTCGGTGACCTTCAAGTTCCTGCCGGTCGATCAAAGCCGGATCGATGCTTTGTCAGCGGGCGAACTCGATTGGTCCGACGCGATTCCGCTGCAACAGGTCTCGGCGCTCGCCACGGATGACCGGTTCACCTATGTCACCAGCCCGGTCGCCGGCATTCCGGATTTCCTGACGCTGAACACCAAGGTGGCCCCCTTCGACAACGTCAAGGTCCGTCAGGCCATCGCCTTGGCGATCAACCGCGATGATATCAAGAAGGTCGCCTATATGGGCACCGGCGAACCCGGGCTGACCGAGATGCCGACGGGCTCTGTCTGGTACGATGCAACCGGTGTTTTCGGCGCCAAACAGGATATCGAAGCTGCCAAGAAGCTGCTGGCCGGCGCGGGATATCCGAACGGTCTGACGGTGGAATATCTTGGCTTGTCGCAGTATCCCGAGCTTCTGAAAACCGGTCAGGTGGTGCGTGAACAACTCAAGGCCATCGGCATCGACATGACGATCAAGGCCGTCGATGTCTCGGTCTGGTATGACGCCTTTGTGTCCGGCAATTTCCAGATCACCAGCGCCTATCAGGAACGCACCATCGACCCGGACAACTTCTACTCGCTGGTCATCCGGTCCGGCGGGCCGATCAACACCTCGTCCTATGCCAACCCGGCGGTGGACGCTCTGATCGACCAAGCGGCAGCGAGTGCAGATGATGCGGCGCGCAAGGGCCTTTACGCCCAAGTGCGCACCCTGTTCAGCACGGATGCACCGCTGGTGTTCACGCACTACGAGACGCTGAACTATCTGATGAACAAGAACGTCACGGGCTCGGCGATCACGCCGACATTGAGCCTGCATATGGAGAATATCGGCTTCACCGAGTAGTCTAGGGCGAAACCAGAAGCGGCCAGCCCCATAACGGGCACTGGCCGTTTTCATGTTTGCGGTTCAGATTATGGGAAAGTGGCAGGCGGCCGTGCGGCCATTGGCGACGGTCAGGGTGGGCCGGTCCACCCGGCATTTGTCCTGCGCCACCGGGCAGCGCGGGTGGAAGCGGCAACCGCTGGGCGGGTTGATCGGGCTGGGCACGTCCCCCGTCAGGATGATGCGCTTGCGACCCTCGGAGTTCACCGGCTTCGGCACAGCAGAAATCAGCGCCTGAGTATAGGGATGCGACGGGCGGTCGAAGATGCTGTCGGCATCGCCAATCTCGACGATGGAGCCAAGGTACATCACCGCGATCCGGGTGGAGACTTGGCGGACCACACTCAGGTCATGGGCGACGAAGACATAGGTCAGCTTCAGCCGCTCTTGCAAGTCAGCCAGCAGGTTGACGATCTGCGCCTGAACCGAGACATCCAGCGCTGACACCGGCTCATCCAGAATGACCAGCTTCGGTTCCAGCGCAATCGCACGCGCAATGCCGATGCGCTGGCGCTGCCCGCCCGAGAATTCATGCGGATAGCGTTGCGCATGGTCGGGCAGCAAGCCCACTTGTTCCAGCAGGCCTGCGACGCGGGATTTGACCTCGGCATCGGGCAAAGACAGGTGGATGCGCAGGGGTTCGGCGATCAGGTCGAACACCCGGCGACGCGGGTTGAGCGACGCATAGGGGTCCTGAAACACCATCTGCATCTTGCGGCGCAAAGGGCGCATCTGGGCGGTCGACAGGGTGGAGATGTCAGTGCCGTCAAACACCAGCTTGCCATCCGAAATCTCGTACAGCCGCGATAGGCAGCGGCCGAGCGTAGATTTTCCACAACCGGATTCTCCAACCAACCCGAGGGTTTCCCCGGGCTGGATGGACAGCGACACGCCGTCCACCGCCTGTACGACCCGCTTGCCTTGCCGGGAGAAGCGACTGCCCACGGTGAAGCGCTTGGAGAGGTTGGTGATCTCGTAAAGCGCGGTCATTTGGCACCGATCAGGAAGCAGGCGGTTTCATGGGGCGGCGAGGTTAGCGTGGGCCGATCCTCGCAGGCCGCGAACTTGCGCGAACAGCGCGGGCCAAAGGCGCAGCCTTTTGGGAGGTTCATCAGCGAAGGCGGGGCACCAGCGATGGTTTGCAGACGATGCGGCCGCTCACCTTCCAACGGGGGGATCGAGTTCAGCAGGGCCAAAGTGTAGGGATGCTTCGGGTCAGCGAAAAGAGCATCCCGCGTGGCACGCTCCACAACTCGGCCCGCGTACATTACCATGATCCGGTCAGCGAGTTCGGCCATCACGCCAAGGTCATGCGTGATAAAGATGATCGCAGAGCCATGTGTGGCTTGCAGCTTGCGCAGAAGGTCGAGGATTTGCGCCTGGACGGTTACGTCCAGCGCCGTTGTCGGCTCATCCGCCACCAGAAGCGCGGGGTTGCAGGTCAGGGCCATCGCGATCACGGCACGCTGCCGCATGCCGCCAGACAATTGGTGAGGGTAACGATGCACGGCCTCTTCAGGCTTCGGGATGCCGACCTCTGCCAGCAGGTCTATCGCGCGCTGCCACGCTTGGGCCTTCGACACCTTCTGGTGGGTCAGGATCTGCTCGGCGATCTGCCAGCCGATGGTGTAGACCGGAGTCAAGGCCGTCATCGGGTCCTGAAAGATCATGGCGATGTCCTTGCCACGCAACTGGCGCATCTCTCGGGGCTTCATGCCCACAAGCTCGCGGCCCCGGAACTTGATGGAGCCTTCGATGACGGCATTGGGGTCGGTGATCAGGCCCATCACGGCCAGCACGGTCATGGTCTTGCCAGAACCCGACTCGCCCACGATGCCCAGAACCTCGCCTTCGTCCACGGTGAACGAAACGCCGTCCAGCACCCGGACCAGCCCCCGCTCACTGCGGAAGGACACGCGCAGATTGGTGACTTCCAGAATCATGACGTGCGCACTCGCGGGTCCAGCAGGATGTAGATGACGTCAACGACCGCGTTGGCCAGAACGACGAAGAAGCTGGCGTAAAGCACGGTGGTCATGATGACCGGCAGGTCTAGGTTCTGCAGCGCGTCGAAGGTCAGCTTGCCAACGCCCTGCAGGCCGAAAACCACTTCGGTCAGCAGGGCGGACCCACCGACCAAGGCGCCGAAATCCAGACCGAACAGGGTGACGAAGGCGATCAGCGAGGTGCGGAGCGCATGACGCAGCAGGATGCGGGTTTCCGACAGGCCCTTGGCGCGGGCGGTGCGGATGTAGTCTTCCTGCAACGCCTCGGTGATGGAAGCCCTAAGGACGCGGCCGTAAAGGCCGATGTAGAGGATCGACAGGGTGATCCACGGGATGACCAGCGTCAGGAACCAGCCCTTCGGGTCATCGGAGAAGTTCTTGTACCCAAGCGGCGGCACCCAGGAGAACAGCCACGAGTCGTGGAAGCGGCTTTGGGTGATCAGGTTCATCACCTCACCCAGCCAATAGACCGGCATCGACACACCGATCAGGCCGAGGATCATCAGCAGTTTATCCGGCCAGCGGTCGCGGTAGGCGGCAGCGGTGACGCCGATGATCAGCGAGAAGACCACCCACAGGATCGCGGCGCCGATCACCAATGACAGGGTCACGGGCACGGTGTCGAGCACTGCGGGCACGACTTTCCAGCCGCGGTTGACGAAAGAGGTCAGGTCGCCGGTGACGAAGATTTTCTTCATCATGGTCAGGTATTGCACATAGAAGGGCTGGTCGAAGCCGAAGCTCTTGCGCACTGCGGCGAGGACCTCGGGAGAAGCGTTCCGGCCCGCAATGCGCGCGGCGGGATCGACTCCGGGGGTGCCGAAAAAGATCAGGAAGACCAGCAGGCTGATGCCGAACATGACGAACAGCATCTGGCTCAGGCGTTGCATAATGGCGAAAATCATCAGCCGCGCCCCAGTTTGATCTTGGACCTTGGGTCCAGCGCATCGCGCAAGCCGTCACCGAAGACGTTCAGCGACAGGACAGAGATGACGATCATGAAGCCCGGCGCCAGTGCCACGGCGGGGCGGGTGTAGAGAAGCCCTTGCCCGTCTTGAATGATCGTGCCCCACGACGCATCGGGCGGCTGCACGCCGATCGACAGGAACGACAACGCGCTTTCGGTCAGCATGTTCAGCGCCATCATGATCGGGATGAAAACGATCAGCGTGGTAGAGACATTGGGCAGTATATCCTTCCAAAGGATACGCCCCGAAGGTGCCCCAAGACCGATGGCCGCCATGACGAAATCGGATTGCCGCAGCGACATGACCTGCCCCCGAACGGGTCGGGCGACATAGGGGATGTAGATCACGCCGATGATGAAGATCGGCAGCATCAGACTGCTGGAATCAATCGTCCACGGACCGATGCTGATGCCCTGCGTCAGCAGCACGATAGAAAGCGAGATGGCCAGCAGATAAACCGGAAAGGCCCAAAGCACATCAAGGATGCGGCTGATCACCATATCCACCACGCCGCCGAAAAAGCCGGCCAACAGACCGAAGACGGTGGCAAAAACCAGCGTGAAAAGGGTCGCCGCCCCGGCGATCAGTATGGAGTTCATGCCGCCGTACAGCAGCCGCGCCATCACGTCCCGGCCCTGATTGTCAGCGCCAAGAAAATAGGTGCCCAGACGCCACGTCGGCCCGATGGGCGTGTAGCCAAGGGCCAGGCCTGTCGTCGGCACCTCCATCACCGGCTTTTGAACGCCGTCGATGGTTATCGTCGCATCCAGCGTGGATTTGAACGGATCGACCCCGGCCAGATGGGCATAGATCGGGGCGGACAGGCAGGCGACCACGATCAGCACGAAGACAGCCAGCGCCACCAATGCGGTGCGGTCATGGCTGAGACGGTTCAACGCCGTGGCCCAAGGGCCACGGCTGACATTTTCGGGTTTGGTCACAGCGTCACTGGACCCACGATTGCGAAACCATCCAGTAGAACTGGCTGTTGAACTGGAAGTTGCCAACACGCTTGGACACGAAGTCGATATGCTTCGGCGTGAACAGGGCGGCCATCGGCGCAGCATCGGTCACGGCCTTGTCAACCTCGGCCCAGATCTTGTTGGCACCGTCCGGATCGGTCACGCCAAGAGCCAGAGCCTGATCCATCTTGGCTTGAATGCCCTTGTCGCAGAAGCCCGCGATGTTGATGGAACTGTCCGAGCCGGGGGTGAAGGAGGCACAGCCGAACAGGATGTTCAGGAAGTCCGAAGCGGCCGGATAGTCCTGATACCATTGGCTGATCGAGATCTGCACCTTGTTGTTGGTGTTCTGGATATAGGTGAACTGGATGTTCGACGAGATCGGCTTCACGTCGACGTCCCAGCCAATGTCGGTCAGCACGGACTGCATGTAGGTGCCGATGGATTTGGAAACCGCGGTGTCCTCGGCGATGATGGTGACTTTCTGGCCCTTGGTGCCGGATTCCTCGACCAGTTGCTTGGCCTTCTCCAGATCAGGCGCAGACCATTTGGCGCCCGGGTCCTTGGTGTAGGGGCAGTAATCGACATGTCCGGGAAAGCCCGGGGGCAGAACTTGGCAAACCGGGCTGGCCAGAACCGGGCCGCCGAACAGGTTGACCAAAGCATTGCGGTCCAGCGCGAAGTTCACCGCTTGCCGCGCCTTGATGTTGTCGAAGGGGGCGAGGTTGGTGTTCATCGGCGCATACCACCACGCGGTCAGCGGGGTCAGGAAGACCTGGGTCTGGAATTTCGTACCGATCTCGCCCAGACGGTCGGTCGGCGGCTGGTCGAACATCCAGTCGGCCTCACCATTCTCCACCGCCGTCACCTGCGCCTCGTCGGTCAGGCCAAAGTCGTACTGGATCGTGTCGGGGTAGCCATCGGGCTGGGCCTCTTCGCTCCAGACCTTGAAGTTGGGGTTGCGGACCATGGTCATGCCCTTGTTCGGGTCATAGGCCGAGATCATGTAGGCACCGGTGCCGGGCAGCGGCGCAGAACCGACATCCGCCGTGGGCGAGTCCGCCGGCAGGATCACGGCATGCGGCAGCGCCAGCTTGTCGAGGAATTCGGCATCGGGCCGGGTCAGGTTTATGGTGACCGTGCCAGCGGCCTCATCCGCCACAACGCCGCCATCCAGCGTGCATGTTGCAGCTTCTGCCAAGCATTTGTCCGCGCCGACGATGACGGAATAGAACCCACCTGCGGTGGGCGAGGACACCTTGAAGATACGTTGCAGGCTCGCCACCACGTCCTTGACCGTCAGGTCAGCACCGTTGGAGAACTTGATGCCCTTGCGGAGAGTGAAGGTATAGGTCTTGCCGTCGTTGGAGACGACAGGCGCCGCCTCGGCCAGATCAGGAACCTTGTTGAAGCCATCGGCACCCGGAGCCTTCTTGAAGGCCATCAGGCCATCGTAAAGCCCCTGATAGATCTGCCAGTATTGCAGCGTGTAGTTGATCATCGGATCGACTGTGCCGGCCGCCGAATGCGCAACGATCCGCATCGTGCCGCCGCGGTGGGCCGTCTGGTATTCGGCATGTGCCGGAGCCATCGCACCGGCGATCAAACCGGCGGTGGCCGTGGCCAGTAGAAACTTCTTCATTGAACTCTCCCGGTTGGTTTTTGTTGGTTTTAGTCGTGCATGTTCAGGAAGCCGCCGACAACGCCCATACAGAACTCGGTTTCCTCGACATGGGGCATGTGGCTGCTGTCTTCGAATATCATCCACGACGCGCCCTTGATCAGGTCCTTGTAGGGCTGAACGGTGGCCGGCGTCGCCTCGTCATGGCGGCCCGAGATGAGCAGGGTCGGGACGTTGATTTTGTGCAGTTCGGGGGTGATGTCCCAGTTCTTCAGCGTACCCACGACGAAGAATTCGTTGGGGCCGTTCATGGTGTGATAGACGGTCGGATCGGCTGCGGTCTGGGTGAAACTTGCCACCACTTCCGGCGGGTTCGGCACCACGCGGCAAACGTGGCGGGCATAGACCCAATCGGTCGCGGCCTTGTATTCGGGGTTGTCGTAATCCCCCAGAGCCTCGTACTTGTTCAGCGCATCCTGAATCTCTTTCGGCATCAGGGATCGTTGCCGCATGGCTTCAGAACACCACAGGTCCATCGAGGCAGGAGAGTTGGCGATAACCAGCGATTTCAGCCCCTTGGGCCGCCGCACGCCATATTCTGCGCCAAGCATGCCACCCCAGCTTTGGCCCAGCACATGGAACCCAGCCCGCTGGCCCAGACGGTCAATCAGGTTCTCCAGCTCATCCACGAACAGTTGAGGCGTCCAGAAGTCGGCGGGCTTCTCGGGCAGGTGGGTCGATAGCCCGCAGCCGATCTGGTCGTAGTGGATGACTGCCCGGCCATCGCGGGCCAGCAGTTTGTAGCGGTCGATGTAGTTGTGTGCCACGCCCGGCCCGCCATGCAGCAGGAAGATCGGCGGCTTGCCCGAGTTCAGATCGCCGGTGATGCGATACCACGTCTCATAGGGGCCAAAGGGCACGCGCCCCTCAACCTGTTGCAAGTTCATTTCCATAAAGCCCCCTGTGGTCGCAAGGCTCTGCGGCCTTGGCTGGTTTGAACGGTGGTGTGCGTACCCTCATAGTCAAGAAAATTTACTGTGAGTGTACGTGCTTGGCGCCGATTTGTCAGGCCGACTGCTGAAAGAATGTGCAATTCTGGAATATGCCTCTGTAGGTCGGAACCGGCGGCCGAGGGGATCAGATCAAACATCAAGCACCCCGGCAATCTGGGCGGCTATCGACAGCAGGCGTTGGTCCTGTCCCAGCGCACCGGTCAGTTGCAGGCCAACCGGCAACCCGTCTATCGCTCCGCAAGGCAGGCTCAGCGAGGGATGGCCGGTGACATTGGCAAACCCGCTGGACAGCATCTCGCTGTCCTGATCATCGACGATCACCGGGTCTTCATGCGGTGCGACGAAGGGCACGCTGGGCGCAATCAGGACATCGACCTTGGCGAAAAGGCCTTCAACCCGGCAACTCAGCTCGGCCTGAAAGCGCCTTGCAGCGATATAATCAGTGGCCAGCGTGGTGCCGCCGCTCTCGATCTGTGCGCGGGTGCCGGGGGCATAGCCTGCGGGGTTGAGCGCCATCAGCGGAGCATGGATCAGCGCAGCCTCCGGGCCCAGAACGGTCATCAGGGTGGCATTGGCGCGGTCCAGCCCGGGGCAATCGAGGTCCACCAGCGTGGCACCTTGGCTTTGAAGACGCCGCAGGCAGGCCTGCACCAGATCCGTGGCCGGCTTGCCAATCGGCGTTTGCGAGAACTGTCCGATGATCAGCCCGATCCGGAGCGGAGGCTGTTGCTCCGTCAGCATTGGCTTGTCCACCAGACAAGCCAATGCAATCGCCGCATCCTGCACGCTACGGGCAAGCGGTCCTGCGTGATCAAGGCTCCACGAGAGCGGAAACACGCCCTCAAGCGGCACGAGCCCGAAGGTCGGTTTCATCCCGACAATTCCGCAATAGGCTGCCGGAATCCGGATCGATCCGCCGGTATCCGTGCCAATGGCCAAGGGCACGATGCCCGCCGCCACCGCCGCGGCCGAGCCGCCGCTTGACCCGCCTGCGGTACGGCTTGGGTCATGCGGGTTGTTGGTCTGGCCGATGTCGGGGTGGGCGATGCCGTAGGCGTATTCCAGCAGGTTTGTCTTGCCGAAGATCACCGCCCCCGCCGCCCTTAGCCGCGCCACCAAGGTGGCATCCTGCGTCGCCATGCGCGGAGCATGGACCTTGGAGCCGTAACCGGTCGGCATGCCAGCAACCTCAATCAGGTCCTTTACGGCGATGGGAATGCCATGCATCGGGCCAAGATCCCGCCCCTCGGCCAGTTCTACCGTCGCCTGCTTCGCGTGTGCGCGGACCTCATCCGCCATCAGGTTGGCGAAGGCGTTGAGCGCAGGCTCCAGCTTTGCCTGCCTGGCCAAGGCCTGCTCCACCACATCGCTGGGGGTGAAGCTGCCGTTGCGATAGCCGGCGCCCAGTTCGGTTACGCTGAGAAATGCGGTCTCCATGTCAGGTCTGCCTTCCAAGCCGGTCAAACAGGCGCGCCCAGGCGATCTGGCCGGTCCGGAAGCTGGACAGGCGGAAATGCTCGTTGGGCGCGTGGTAATCTTCGTCCGAGGTGGAGAACGAGAAGAAGATCGTGCCGACACCAAGATTGCGGGCGAAGACTTCGCCAATCGGGATCGTGGCGCCCATGGCGACGCGCAAAGGCGGGGCGCCCAGAACCTCGGTCAGAATGGCTTCGGCGATCTTCAGCGCTGGCATAGAGGGGTCAAGCGAGAAGGCCGGTGTTCCGGGGCCCTGCTGGGTGACGGTCAGGCGGAAGCCGGTGGGCAAGGCGGCCTTCAGATGGCGATGGATAGCGTCCACCACATCATCTGGCACCTGGCCCGGCACCAGCCGACAGGTGATCTTGGCCGAGGCCGTTGCCGGAATGACCGTCTTCGTGCCAGCACCCGCGTAGCCGCCAGTGATGCCGTTGAACTCCAGCGTCGGGCGCAGCCATTGCTGGGTCAGCAGGCTGACACCCGTGGGCATGGGATCGGGTTGCGCGGCACCGATCTCGGCAAAGTAGCCCGCCGCATCGAAGGCCACATCGCAGATTGCGGTTTCGATCAGCGGATCAGGCGGCAAGGCGGCATCAGCGAAGCCTGCGACCTGCACGTGGCCATTCGCATCATGCAGGCTCGCAAGAATCTGCGTCAATGCGCGGATAGGGTTCGGGGCGGATCCACCGTGACGGCCCGAGTGCAGGTCCTTGCCCGCGCCCTCCACCGTCACCTCCAGCGCCGCCAGACCCCGGCTGGCCACGGTAACCGAAGGGAGATCGGCCCGCCACATCGCGCCGTCGGCAGATACAACCAGATCGCAGGCCAGCCTGTCTTTGAGACGGGCCACCGTAGGGTCGAAGTTCGGGCTGCCGGATTCCTCCTCGCCCTCGATCAGCACCTTGACGTTGAGCGGCAGGCCACCTGCCACGGCTTTGTAGGCCGCCGCCACCAGAATGGGGATCAAGAGCGGTCCCTTGTCATCCGAGACTCCCCGGGCATAAAGCTTGCCATCGCGGATCGTCGGCTCAAAGGGCGCGGTCAGCCATTTGTCGACCGGATCGGTCGGCTGAACATCATAGTGGCCGTAAACAAGGATCGTCGGCGCGTTCGTAACGTCGCACCATTCCGCCAACACGGCCGGATGGCCCGCTGTTGCGATGACCTCTACCGTCGGAAAACCAGCACCGCGCAACTGCTCGACCACGAAAGCCGCCGCCTCGGCAATACCCCCGGCATATGCCGGGTCGGTGGAAACACTGGGGATGCGGCAGAACTGGATCAGAGTCTCCAGCGCCTGCGCCTCATGTGCTGCGAGCCAGTCTTCAACCGCACTCATTTCCCGCCGTCCACGCCAAGAACCTCGCCGGTGATCCAGCCTGCAAGATCAGAGGCGAAGAACATGACGGCATGGGCGATATCATCGGGCGTGCCCAGACGACGCATCGCGATTTGGTTGATCAGCGCCGCCTGCCCCTCGGCTCCCATCGCGTCCCATTGCTTTTCGGTGGTGGGGTTGGAGCGGACAAACCCCGGTGCCACGCAGTTCACCGTTATGCCGAAGGGCCCAAGCTCATGCGCCAATTGCCGGGTCAGGCCGATTTGGCCGGCCTTGGCGCTGGCATAGGCCTGAATGCCGGTCAGGCTGATCGTCCGCCCGGCACCGGAGGAGATATTGATGATCCGCCCAAAGCGATGCCGCTTCATCACAGGTGCAACGGCCTGCGCCATGAAGAAAGCTCCTGACAGGTTCACGTCGAAGATATCCTGCCAGTCGGCCGCCGAAATCTCTTCCAGCGGCCGACCCTTTTGCCCGCGCACACCACCGGCGTTGTTGACGAGGATGTCGATCCCGCGCTTGGTGGCAATCGCAGACACGGTGGCCTGAACGGCGTCACGATCGCCCACGTCAACCTCTGCTGTCTCGCAGGCGAAGCCGCAGAGGCGTTGCGTCTCAGCCAGTCCCTCGGTGTTCACATCCAATGCCACGACATGCGCGCCGCGTGCGACAAAGGCCAGCGCCATGGCGCGGCCAAAGCCATGCGCTGCGCCGGTGATCAGGACGGTGCGGCCCTCGAAAGTGATGTTCATGTCAGACGCCCTTTCCCGCAGCGGCCAGTTCGGCGAGATTGTCCATCGTCAACCCACGCTGGCCGTTTTCGATGGCTTGAATGAGGGAGATCAGTTTGGCTGTCAGAGGTGTCGGGATGCCATGGCGGGCGGCCACCTCGACGATGGGGCCAAGCTGGGCCAGAACCTCGGTCTTGCGTTTGCGGATGGCGAGATCGCGCCAGATGCCGGAATGGGATTTCGCCGATTTGCGGTTGTGCACAACCATGTCGTTGAACGAGGCATCGATCAGCGATTGTGGCGCATTGGGCTGGAACGCCGCCGGGTCAAAGCCGTTGAAGGCTTCGGTCTGGATGCCCTCGGCGGCGGCCACCTTGCCGGTTTCTTGCCCCAGTTGGGTGAGGACGGGGCGGACGGCGGGATTGGCCAAAACGTCGGCGATGCTGTCATTGGTGACCGCCGTACCGAACAGCAAAGCGCCATAGACCAACTTGCCCCACAGATAGCCCCAGATGTTGTTCGTCAGGACGGCCTTTGGTTCAAAATCCTGCATCAGCCGATGCAGAGCATGGATCCGCGGGGTGATCGCTCCGTCAAGCTCTCCCGCCACCACAGCGCCATGGCCGGAGTAATGCACGACCCCCGGCTCGAGATAATCCGCGCCGAAGTTCACGAAGCAGCCGATGGTGCGCGCAACCCCCACCGCATTGGCGATGATCAGTTCGTTCAGACCGTTCTGGGCCGATACGACCACGCCATCCTCGGCCAGATGCGGCGCGAGGGCAGCAGCGGCGGCCTCGGTATGCTGGGCCTTCACGCAAAGGAAGATCAGCTTGTGCTGGCCTTTTACCTGTTCAGGCAGCAGGGCTTGGGCTTTCACCACGTCCTCGAAGATCGGCCCGGCGATACGAAAGCCTTGGGCGTTGATCGCATCGACATGGGCGGCAACTGAATCGACGAAGGTCACCTCATGCCCGGCCCGCAGGAAGGATACCCCCAGCGAGCCGCCGATCGCTCCGGCGCCCCAGATCAGGATGGGCGTGTTCAAGACCAAGGCCCTTCCATCAAGGCGCGAGTCTCGGCAATGGCGATGTCCCAGATGCGCTGCATCTCGTCATCCGGGCGTTCGTAATAGCCGCCGAAGTTGCCATCCCCCAGCAAGGCTCGGGTCGCGGCGGGATTCATCGCCCGCATCCGTTCGAAATCCACCATCGGCTTTTGCTGGCCGGGCTGGGCAACGCCGGGAAGCCGCGTCCAAGGGAAGTTCTCCATCCACGAGGCGTGCGAGGCGACCGGGTCCGTTTCCTGCACCGCCTTGAACGTCAGCGGCGCGTTCCACCAATTGTGGAACTTGACCGAGCATTCGGGATTGTCGGCCATCCATTCAATCGCAAGGCTGCCCGCCGGAGAGTTGCCACCATGCCCGTTCACCATGAAGATCCGCCGGAAACCCTGCGCCTTCATGCTATCCAGAATGTCGCGGACGATGCGGACATAGGTTTCGACACGGATGCTGATCGACCCGGGATAGGCGAGGAAATAGGGCGTCACACCATAGGCCAGCACCGGGAAGACCGGCGCGCCCAAAGGCTCGGCGGCTTCCAGCGCCACCCTCTCGGCCAGAATGGAATCCACCGACAGCGACAGATAGGCGTGCTGTTCCGTGCTGCCCAAGGGCAGGATCGCCAGATCGTCGATCGTGAGGTAATCCTCGACCTGCTGCCAGTGCATCTCTGTGATCTTCATGAAGCTTCCTTTCGTGGGTCGATCAGGACAATTCCATCCGCCACGGGGCTTAACTGAGCGACAGAGGGGCTCAGCAGGGGCATGACAAGGCGGTCAATGTCGCCAGGGTCGGGGATATGGCGGTATTCGATGCGCAACGCGCCGGGCTTGGCCATCGCGGCGGCGGCATCCGCACCGGTAGCCAGAACAACGATGTCGCAGTCTGCAAGAATGGCAGTAATGCCGGGGTCATCCAGATTGGCGGCCACGATATCCCGCACATGGGCCGCAAAGCGCCGCACGCCAAGCGTCAGCACCGGCAAGAAATCGGCAAAGCGCGAGACGACACCGACCCGCGCCATAGGGTCGATGGAAGCCAACGCCATCCGCGTCGCCTCGGACGGGATGAAGCGAATGGACAGGATCGGCACGCCCGGAAGCGCCTCGGTCACGGCAGCCTGAAGATTGGCGAAGGTCAGCACGAGATCGGCGGTGCGCAACCGCTTGCCATGATCGGGATCGGCGGCGATCTGGTCCAGCGTGGTCGCCTCGACGACCGCATGGTCGCCGACCTGCGACGTGACACGTTCAGCATAGCTGGCGGTGGCATCGGCGAAAAGCCCGACCATCGCGATGAACTTGCGCCGTCCCTGCGCCAGACGGGCTGCTACTCTGCCGTTGATCAGGCCGGGGATATCCTCGGGCCTTACACCCAGACCGAACGCCAGATCCGTGACCTGATCGATCGCTGACCGCAGCCGCCCCATCTCTGGCCCGGCAGCCATGCGCGCCACCGCCGAATCAGCGACAAGCGTGCCGGAACCCGAACGCGTTTCGATCAACCCGGCGGCCTTCAGTTCGGCATAGACCTTGGCGACTGTCATCGGCGCCACATCGGCCCGAGCGGCCATGTCGCGGACGGACGGCAAGCTAGCGCCGATCGGCAGTTCCCCAAAGGAGATTCCGTGTTCGATTGCGCCTTTCAACTGCTGGCGCAGCGACAAGCTTAATTTTCGATCAATCTGAACCTTCAAGGCCATCTCCAGCCGATACACTATTGTAGTACACTTTTGCGGCGATCTGCCTTATAATTCAACAGAAGAAGGCCATTATCAACAGAAATACGCGAAAACTGTATTGTTGACAGAATAATATTCCCGTGGGACTTTGCGTCGCAGTAGAACACTAACAAGAAACTCGGAGGTTGTTCACATGAAAATAGTGTCACTCGCCGCCCTTGCGGCGGCGCTTTTCGTCAGTGGTAGTCTTGCCGCCAATGCAACGGATCGGGGCGGCGTGATGACCTATGGTCGCTACGCCGACAGCATGTTCCTTGACCCGGTTCTGAACGATGCGAACGTCGATATCTGGGTACTGTCCAACATCTACGACACGCTTCTCTTGCCGACCGACGACGGGCAGGACGTGCAGGCGGGCCTCGCGACCGACTGGAAAGTGTCGGACGACGGCATGACCGTCACTCTGAAGTTGCGCAAGGACATCAAGTTCTCGGACGGTTCGCCGATCCTGCCGTCTGACGTCGTTTGGTCGCTGAAGCGTGCGGCGACGCCCGACAACGGCATCTGGGGCTTTCTGGTCAGCGCCATCAAGGACATCACCGGGTCGGATGACGGCACTATCGTGATCTCGCTGAACCGCCCGGACCCGTCGATCATCCCGGCGCTGACCGTGTTCAACACCGCCATCATGCCGGAAAAGCTGTTCGAGGCCGCCCCCGGTGCGACTGATGCCGAAAAGGCAAAGGCCTTCGCCGAACATCCCGTAGGCTCTGGCCCCTTCATGTTTGACTCGTGGGAACGCGGGTCGACCATGAAGCTGGTCAAGAACCCCTACTACTGGGCGCTGGGTGATGACGGCAAGCCGCTGCCCTATCTGGACGGCGTGACCTTCGAGGTGATCCCGGACGACGCCACCCGCATCCTGAAACTGCAATCGGGCGATCTGGACGGGGCGGAGTTCATCCCCTACGCCCGCGTGGCCGAGTTGAAGACCGCCGACAATCTGAACATGGAGCTCTTCCCCTCCACCAAGATCGTTTACCTGTCGATGAACGTGCGCCCGCAGGTTGATGGCGCGGATAACCCTCTGTCGAACCCCAAGGTCCGGCAGGCGCTGAACTACGCGACCAACAAGGACGCCATCATCCAGATCGTGACGATGGGTGTGGGTTCGCCGATGAAATCCTTCATGTCCTCGGCCACACCGCTGAATTCCGGCACCGGGCCGCTGTTTCCATATGACCTTGAAAAGGCCAAGGCCCTGATGGCCGAAGCGGGTTATCCGGATGGTTTCTCGACCAGCCTTCTGGTCTTGGCAGGCAATCAGGACGACCTTAGCATCGGCACCGCCGTGCAGCAGATGTGGGCCGCGATCGGCGTCAAGCTGGAGCTGAAGCAGGTCGACAACGCCACCCGTACCGACCTGTACCGCAATGGCCACTTCTTCATGCAGACCTCGACCTGGACAGATGACATCGCCGACCCGAGCGAGATCACATCCTACTTCGCCTATTCGCCGACCATCGAATCCCAGCATTCCGGCTGGAAAAGCGACGAGGCCGACAAGCTGTTCGAGCAGTCGCAAAGCGAGCGTGATCCGGCCAAGCGCGCGGCAGAATATGCGCGGATTCAGGAACTGCACAACACCGACGGGCCGCTGGTGTTCCTGTACGAGTCGCCCTACCCGGTAGCGTTGAACAAGAAGGTCAACGGGTTCATCCAGATCCCCTTGGGCAACAACATCTTCCGCGCCGCCTCGCTGACGAAGTAAGCCTTGCCCGGCCATGGGTTCGCCCCCTTGGCCGGGTTTCCCTTTTCGGATCGGAGAGCCGTGTCTTGTCGATGTCCCTCTACTTTCTTCGGCGGTTGCTGCAACTGATCCCGACCTTTGCCTTCATCCTGCTGGTGGTGTTCGTGCTGGTGCGTCTTTTGCCCGGTGATCCCGTCAGCGCCATTCTGGGTGTCCATGCCAAGGATGCCGATGTGGCCCGGATCAAGCATGATCTGGGGCTGGACCAGCCGATCCCCGTGCAGTTCCTTTTCTTTCTGAAATCTGTGGCCATTGGCGATCTTGGCACCTCGATTCAGTTGAAACTGCCGGTGGTCAGCTTGATCGCCCAGCGTTTACCCGTGACGGTGATGCTGACGGTGATGGCTGCCTTGATGGCCGTACTGATGGCGGTGCCTTTGGCCTTTATCGCGGCCCTGCGGCGGGACGGCGCGGCAGACAGCACAATCCGCGGCGCGTTTCAGGTCGGCCTGTCTATGCCGGTGTTTTATCTGGGCCTCATCCTGCTGACAGTCTTCGGAGCAAGGCTCGGCTGGTTTCCTGTCGGCGGCTATGGCGAGGGGTTCATCGACCACGTCTACCATCTGTTCCTGCCCGCTTTCAGCCTTGCCCTGAGCCTCGCCGCCATCCTGATGCGCAACCTTCGCGCTTCGATCATCGGGGTGGTGGATGCGGAGTATGTCGTGTTTGCCCGGTCCAAGGGGATCGCGCCGCTCATCATTCTGGTGCGGCATGTGTTGCGGTCAGCGCTGATCTCGACCGTGGCGCTGTTTGGCCTGTCGGTCGGCACGCTTCTGGGTGGTGCAGTGATAACCGAGACTGTGTTTGCCATCCCCGGTGCGGGGCGGCTGATGATCGACAGCATCTATGGCCGCGATTATCCCGTGGTGCAGGGCATGACGATGGCTCTGGCCGTGGTCGTCTCGCTGACCTTCTTCCTGACCGATATGGTCGAGGCCTGGCTTGACCCGCGAGTGGCACGATGAGCCGCCTCAATCTGCCGCGCCCCTTGGTGCTGGGTGGCATCCTGATCGGCGCCAGCGTGCTGCTGGCCGTCTTCCCGCAACTTTTCGCGCCCTATGACCCGGTGGCGATGGATTACAACGCACTGCTGAAAGCGCCCTCTTGGGCACATCCCATGGGCACTGACAACTTCGGCCGCGATGTCCTCAGCCGGGTGATCCATGCCTATACGATCGACATGCAGATCGCCTTCTTCGGCACGGTCTTTTCATTTGTCTTCGGCATCATCATCGGAGCGGTGGTCGGCTATGCCGGAGGTGCCGCCGACACCGTCTTTGGCCGGATCGTCGATGCCGTCATCACCTTCCCCTTCCTCGTGCTGGTGATCGCCATCGTCTCGGTCCTTGGGCCGGGGCTGGTGAACATGTATATCGCCTTGGCCGTCGTGGGCTGGGTCTTCTACGCCCGCATCATCGCCGCCGAGGTCAAGGTGCAGAAACGGCTCGACTATGCCGATGCTGGCCGGGCCATGGGATACACGCCCCTGCGGATCATCTTCCGCCATCTGCTGCCCAATGCGATCACGCCGGCGATTGTCTATGTGGTGACCGACATGGCGCTGGCGATCCTGCTGGGCTCAAGCCTCGGGTATCTGGGCCTTGGCGCGCAGCCTCCGGCGGCGGAGTGGGGCGTGCAGATTGCCGATGGCAAGAACTTCATGACGACCGGCTGGTGGATATCCGTCTTCCCGGGGGTGGCCATCGTGCTGACCGGCCTTGGCTTCAGCCTGATTGGCGACGGCCTTGCCGAAGTGTTGAGGACGCGCAAATGACCGAAGTTGCCCTTCAGGTCAGCAACCTGACCACCACCTTCGGCCATCAGGGCACGGCCGTGACGGCTGTGGACGATATCTCGTTCGACGTCATGCCCGGAGAGGTTCTGGGTCTGGTGGGCGAATCCGGCTCCGGCAAAAGCGTCACCCTGCGGTCAATCATGCGGCTGATGCCGCAGCATTCCTCGGTCACCGGCCGCGTGCTCTGGCAGGGGCGCGATCTTTTGGCGATGCCAGAGCCGGAATTGCGCAAGGTGCGCGGTGGCGAGATTTCCATGATCTTTCAGGAGCCGACCACGGCGCTGAACCCGGTCCTGCCCGTGGCCGTGCAGATCGAGGAAAACCTGCGCGCCCATACGACCCTCTCCAAGGCTGATCGTGGCAAGCGCAGTCTGGAACTGATGGACCTTGTCGGGATATCCGACGCCAAGCGCCGCCTGACCCAATACCCGCACCAATTCTCGGGTGGGATGCGCCAGCGGGTGATGATCGCGATTGCTTTGGCCAGTACCCCCAAGCTGCTGCTGGCGGATGAGCCGACGACCGCGCTGGACTTGACCATTCAGGACCAGATCTTGAAGCTGATCCTTGACCTGCGGGACGAGTTGAAGATGAGCGTGGTTCTGGTCACCCACGACCTTGGCGTCGTGGCCGCCACCTGCGACCGCATGGCCGTGATGTACGCCGGCCGTATCGTCGAAAGCGGGCCGGTGGCCGATGTTTTCGGCCAGCCCAACCACGCCTACACGCGCGGCCTCCTCGGATCAGTCCCCCGCAGTGGTACCGAGCGCAGTCCGCTTTTGTCGATCGAAGGCACCCCGCCCGGCCTGATGAACCGCCCGACCGGCTGCGCCTTTAACCCGCGCTGCGAGTTTGCCACCGACCGTTGCCGCAGTGAAAACCCCGTGTTGCAGGCCATGGCCCACGGCCATGAAGCAGCCTGCTTCCACAGTGACCGCGTCAAGGCGGCAGGATGGGCCGGATCATGACTGTCACGCAAACTCTGCTCTCTGTCCAGAACGTGACCAAGGCCTTTCCTTTGCCCCATGGCCTGATCCAGCGCTTGCGTCAGGTTCCGCCACAGGCTGTCCATGCCCTGAACGGCGTCAGCCTTGACGTGATGCGCGGAGAGACCTTGGGCATCGTCGGAGAAAGCGGCTGCGGGAAGTCGACTCTCGCCCGCTGTCTTGTGCGCCTGCATGAATGCGACACGGGCCGGGTGGTGTTCGGCGACACTGACATCGCCAGCCTCAATGGCCCGGCTCGCCGCGCCTTCAATGCGAAGGTACAGATGATCTTTCAGGACCCCTACAGTTCGCTGAACCCCCGCATGAAGGTACGCCAGATCCTGACCGAGGCGCTTTCCGTCCACCAGATGCGCCCGTCCGCAGAAATCCCCGCCCGCATCGCCGAACTGCTCGACCTTGTCCGCCTGCCCCAAGATGCCGCTGAGAAATACCCGCACGAATTCTCGGGCGGGCAGCGCCAGCGCATCGGCATCGCCCGCGCCTTGTCGGTGGAGCCCGAGGTGCTGGTGGCCGATGAACTCGTGTCGGCACTTGATGTCTCGGTGCAGGCGCAGGTGGTGAACCTGCTGCTGCAATTGCAGGAACAGTTGCATCTGACCGTGGTCTTCGTCGCCCACGACCTGCGGCTGGTCCGACATATCTCGCACCGGGTCGCGGTGATGTACCTTGGCAAGGTGGTCGAAATCGGCCCGACCGAGGCCTTGTTCTCCGCCCCGCGCCATCCCTACACCCAAGCCCTTCTCGCCGCCGCCCCCGAACTTGACCCCACCCGCCGCACCCGCCGTGTTGCCGCGAAGGGAGAGTTGCCTAGCCCGGTGAACCTGCCGCAGGGCTGCCTTTTCAACACTCGCTGCCCGCAGGCCTTCGAGCGGTGCTTCAAAGAGCGCCCAGTGCTGAGTGCCGAAGGCGCTCACCTCTCTGCATGCCATTTACCCGGATAAACCCATGTCCTACGCCGCCTTCCAGACCGAGATCGGTCGCATCAATGATATCCTGTGCAGCGTGAACCTTCTGTCATGGGATGCCCGCACCGTGATGCCGCTTGGCGGGGTGGACTCGCGCGGCCACCAGATCGCCACGCTGACCAGCCTCGCCCGCGATTTGGCCACCAGCGACAGCCTGCGCCGGGCAATGGACTCCGCTCGCCGAGAAGCGGACGCTCTGGCCCTACGCGCCCTTGATCTGGCCGAGGCCGAGATTGCCAAGCTGACCCGCATCCCCGCTGCCCTGATCCACGAACTTGCCACTCTCAAAACCTCCGCCCATGCCGCCTGGGCCGAGGCGCGCGCTGCCAATGACTTCGCCACCTATGCGCCGCTTCTGTCCCGCATGATTGCCATGCAGCGCGAGATCGGTCAGGCCCTGGGCTCCAACCCCTATGACGCACTGATAGGACTTTACGAACCTGGCATGACACAAGACCGACTTGCCGTGCTGTTTGGTCAG
>CANBRQ010000044.1 GCA_947371955.1 Paracoccaceae bacterium
CGTCGACGATGGGCATCAATTGCCTCCGGGGATTGGGGTTCCGAAGAACTCAGTGCCGGGTCCACCGGACAGCCAGTTCTGTTCCGACTTTGCCGCAGCCACCGGATCTGGCGTTTGAGCGTCAGTGACGGTTTTCTGGAAAGCTGCGTCAGCCTTCTCTTTCGCTAGGATGGACGCGGGTTTTGGCGGCGCATCCATGACGGGCAGTGGCGCGGTGGCCGCGCGGCCAGCGGATCCCGCCGCACGGGCCTCAAACGCTGCCTTCTGCGCCTGATACTTGTTCCAGACGTCAACTGCATTCTTTTCGCGCTCAGTTGCCAAGTATTCGGCATAGCCCTGCTTTGCATCAGGGATGAAACCTTTTCCTGCCGCTACGGCCAGCGGCTCGTAGACGCCGTCCGCATTCTTGAAAACGATCTGATAGGGGACGCCACTCACGGCTTCCGTCCGGTCCTTGCTGACCACAGAAGTGCCGCCCCGCCGCCACAGTTCTCCGGTAACGTTGCCCGGGAGAGGGACGAGGACGATGTTCTTTGGATCGACGTCGACGTTGTTGCGGGCCTTCACTTCGGCAGCGGCCTGCCGGTAGACGTAGTCGTGCGTCCCATCCGGCATAGGCAGGGATGCTGCTTCGACCGGGTATTTGGTCAGAACGCCGTTCGACAACCCGTACAGCCCTGGCTTGCCATCCTTGCCGTGGATGACGTCCATCGCGTAAGCCTTGGCGACTGTCTCGTCCCCTGTTTCACGATACCGCTCCGTGGCCAGATCGATGTAATCTTGCGACAGCCGCCCGATTTGTCGGTTGTCCACCCCAGCCAGCGGGTTTTTCCCGAGGCCAAAGGTGCTTCCATTAAAAGCCCCCGTGATCCTGTCGAGGATCGCAGGCGTGTCCTTGAACAGCTTGTCGCTGAACGTCTGAACTTGCTTGTCCTGCACGTCTGTGTGCGTGGCCGGATCATTCATTTGGGCGATCTTCTGTGCCGCCATCTCTGGCGCCATACCGAGGTCGTTGACGAAGGTGTTGAAGGCCGATCCTGTCTTGACGAGTTCGGCGCTGTGGTTGGCCCCGGCCAGCCCGTTCGGGTTCTGCGCAAGGATGTTGCCCAGCACAGCAGCGCCCTGTTGCACGATCTTCGGATCAGTGGAAAGCGTCATGCCGAAGAGGGCGTTGGACGTCTTGTCGGGCAAATAACCCGAGCGGTTGTAGAACGCGATGCCATCCTCGAACGTAGCCCCTTTGCGACTAGCCCAAGCGTTACCCGCCTTCTGCACATCTGCATCTTGGCCATTGACAGGGCCTTGATTTGAGATGATCGCCTGAGCAAGATTGATGCCGCCTTGCCGCTCGGCGTAGGATTTTACCAGCCCTTGCAGCTTGGTGGCGTCGTCAATGTCTTTCAGGGTGCCGTTCTGGGTCAGGGCGTCGATCTGCTCCATAGACATCTGTCCGCTGTTCGCCATGATGCCCAGTTTGTTCATCATATTGTTGTGCGTGACGCTGTCCTGCGCCGCCGCCGCAGATCGAATGGCGGACAGATCCTGCCGGTCAGTCACGACGCCGCGCGTGTAGAGGGTGTCGATTTCGTCGCTGGAAAGTTGCCCTTGGTGGGCCCGCTCGACCAAGGCGTCGATCTTACCATTGTGCTGGAGTATCTCTTGGGCGTGGTCGAGCGACTTCTGCCGCTCCTCGCCTGCGCGGATCAGCCCCTCAAGCTTTGTGCGGTCGTCGATGTCAGTGATGACCCCGGTGCGCCATAATTCGTTGACCCGCTCGATGCTCATCTGGCCGTTGTCGGCCTCGGCACCCAAGCCGTTCATCAACGTGTCGTGCGCCACGCGCTGCTGCGCCGCCGCCGCTTGGGCATTCTGGCGCAACTGCGCGGTGGCCTGGTCGCGGAACTTCAGCGTGTCGGCGTACGACAGGTTCGACAGAATTGGGTCGTGCGCGGTGCCAGAGAACTTGTTGTAGTAGTCGGACAACGAGGTTCCGACCTTGCCGTCTTTGCCGTCGTTCGGGTTGTACTGCCCACCGGAGGCGACGAAGCGGTCAAGACCGCCGAGGCCCCCGAGGTGCGCCACTGCGCGCAGGCCGTCGAGAGAATAGCCCCTGTCGGTATAGCCGTGGTCAGCTATGTACTTGTCAACCTGCCCCAGATACCAGACATTTGCCTTGTCCTGTGCCGCATGGTCAGCCATGAACTGCTGGGGTGTCATGCCTTTCGGGATGACGCCGGCGTCACCAGCCTTTTTCACCCAGTCGTCGCTGAGTTGCAGAAGCCCCGAGTGTCCGATGCCATTTTTGTCGACGACATGGGCGGCGTAATCGCCAGAACTCTCCGACGTCGTCATCCGTTTGACGAAGTCCTCGGGGCTGCTGTTCCCGTTCGAAGACAGCGTATCCTTTAGCGCCTGCGGATCCGTATTGAGCAGGCCGTTCGCCTTGGCGGCGGCGGCACCCTGCACCCAGTCTTTCTTCAGCTGGTCCTTGACCCCTGCGGGCAAGCCGCTGGCATCGATGAACGCGGCCCCCTGGTCGAGGTAAGTTTGAGCCGTAGCCGGGTTCTGGGCGATGCCGGTCGAGAACTTGTCCAGTTTGTCGGAGATCTGCTGCCCGTAGAACTTGTCAGCAGTCTGGAGTTCAGTGACCAAGGCTTGGTGCGACATCACCCGCTTGTAGTCGGCGTATTTGGCCTGCATGCGAGGCTGATCATTGACCGGAACAGACGACAGGAAGTCTTTGAAGGCGGCATCGGACTGCTGGGCGCGTTGCGCCGTGAAGCCCATCGCATTCGTCCCCGATATGCCCTCGGAAGCCTTGTCGAAATCAGCCTGCTGGTCGGACTGCCAGTCGCTCCAGCGCGCCTCGGTCGTGAACTGCTGGCGCTGGTGCATGTCCTGCGCGTAGACCTGCGCCGCCTGCCCAATCTGCTGACCTAGGCCCTGCAGGGATTGCCCGATCTGGCCACCAAAGTCCGAGCCAGAAGCCTCTTGGGCGGGCATGGGGCGGGTGACTGCGGTGGCGTCGGGTTCGACGGAACCTGCGATAGAGACGATCTGGGCCATCGGGGTGCCTTACGCGCTGAGTTGGTAGGTGCGGTAAGCGTCGGACGCGCCGCCCAACATGTTGGACGCCGCGCCGATGTAACCGGCGGTCTTGGAAGAGCGGGCTTGAGAGAGATCCAGCACGGAGTTGTTGGCGTGTCCGGTTGCTTTGACCGATCCGTCATATGCGGCCAGCAGGGCATTCAGATTGCCTGTATCGCGGGCTTGGTTGATGACAGACTGCGTCGTGCCGGTCAGTTCCAGCCCATTCTCGAGGCCTGCGGCTTGGCTTGCACCAACCATCTGGCGGTTCTTTCGGACCTCTGCCGAAACCTGCGCCGCCCCTTGGTCCATTGCCATCTGGCCCGCTTGGGTCTGAGCCTGGGCGTTGTATTTCGCGGCAGAACTGGCAGCACCAGCTTGCTGGATAGCGCCCACTGCGCCCACCACACCCGATGCGGCTGCGATAGCGGGGGCCGCAGAGGACATAGCGGCCATCATCACGGGGATAAATGCCATGTTCAGTTCCTCACGCGGGCGTAGAGGTGGAAGTCAGCATTGCCCCAGTATGCCCGCATCGTCCCCTCCCGCTCAAACCCCAGCATTTCCACCCAGCGCCGTCCCTCTTCATGATCAACGGCAACCTCCGCTTCGATCCTGCGGGTCGGGCATGTGTCCAAGAAGCGACGAACAGCGCGAGTGATTGGAACCATAGTAGCACCAATGCCACTCGAGAGTAACCCCCATGCTACTGCGCGCCCGGGCCAGATGTCCCTTGCGCCACCCAAGGCAAGAACCTCGCTTCCGTCAACCACGGCAAAGGCCAAGCCGCTGTCGATGAACCGCTGAAGCGCGCCGGGGGAAATATCCACCCCAAACTTCATCTGGCTCGGCTGGGGCCGGATGAGCGAGGCCATCTCGGCCCGCGCCGGAACCAGATTAATCATTCACTTGCATCCTCGGGATGATGGCCACCAAGGTGGAAGGGAGCGGCTGATCCTGCACGAAGAAGATGAAGCCGTCCGTGTCCATGTTGGCTGGGAAGATCAGCTGGTCAGTATCCCCGTTGAACAGCTTCGCGGGCGTCCCGATTGCAGCCCGGGGGTTCAACGTCGGAACCGGGTTGAGATTGGACAGGCTCGGCCCGAATTTGCCTCCGACCGAGTTGTAGAGGCGGAACACGGCCTGCGAGACAGATCGGCGGCGCGTTTGGCCAGATCCATTCGGAGCGCCCATGTCAGGGCGCATCGTCTGCAGGATCGAGGTGAACCCGAGGCCCGCATGAACAGTGCTTCCCGCCCGGTCGAGCGTGATCTGGCCTGATGACACAACCCGATCCGCATGGGTGGATCCGTCGACCAGCACTTGGACTGTCTGCCCCTCAAGGTGGTTGAGGCCACTGATCACGGTCGCAGGGGTGCCGGAATAGGTAAGGCCGCAGTCCACGAAATAGCTTTTCTCTACGCCGGCCTCGCACAGCCGGTAATCCTCGACGATCTCGAGGTAGCGCACGGTGTTGCCGTTGACGATGCGGCGCACGATAAGCCAGACATCGTCCCGGGTTGCGTCGGGCTTCGGGATCACGGCCACCGCCTCGACAGCGCCCCAAGCCCCCGCGTCTGACGTTCCGCCGAGAACCACTGGCGTCCAGCCCACGACGCCCCGGTCCCGGTTGTAAGTCAGGACGGCAAGTTTTCCATTGGCCAAGACCGCCCACAGCTGGTTGTCAGGCTCGAGCGCGAAGTCCATCCCGATGATGCCGGAATCGGTGACGTGCGGAGCGAGGACGCTCAGATCCTCGGCCTTGTATCGATCAATGCTGTAGTCGTATTTCATCTCGCGCAAGCGCTTGCCAGATCGCTGGACAAACAGCACTGCCTCGCCAACGCGGATCGGGTGGCAACCGCCCGAGCCGTACTGCGTCTGCGGCACGTTCTGGACGTTGTCGGCGGCGAAGACTTTCTGCTGTGTCTGCTCCTGGATGGAGAGTTCCGAAACTGCGGTGCCGAGCAGGAGGCCACGGCTCTGGACCATCCAGCGCACGTTATCGAGTTTGTCCTCGGTCAAGGTCAGAAGGATGGCTGTCGCGGGCGTGATGTCGGGGCCATACCGCTCCGTGAAATCATCGTAGACGCCCACTTGCGACATGAACAGCTGGCGTCCTCTCGCGAAGACAAGACGCTGCTTGAAGAACGTCACGTCAGTCGGCCAGCCCTCCGTGGCAGAGAAGGCGGCTTTCGCCCAGCGGGTCGTGTTGCCTGTCCCGCTGACCATACTGTCGGGCAGGCGGTTGGCCACGGACACCGTTGCGGTGGTGCCGGTCTGGGCCGTTATAGTTCCCCAGCCATATCCAGAGTGCAGGTATTGCCACTTGTTGATCCCGTCGCTCTCGATGCCGACGAGGTGAACAGGCGGGTAGGCGTTCGTCTGGCCGGTGACCGCCGCCCCACCGCCAGCGCCAGTCGTCGCGGTGCAGAGATAGACGTTCCCGGCGTAACGGATCCGAGAACCGACGGTGTAGGACTTGGCCGACTGCCACATCGTATCGGTGGAAGGGTCAGCGGTTTCGACATAGAAGGCATTCCCGACATCATCGGGGGTGAATATCGAGGCAGAGGCCGTGAGGGTGACGGAAGATCCGGTCGCTGCCGAAGCCGTCACCGTGACGGTCGCCGCCGGATCAATATCCTTGAAGGGACCATTCGGGAAAGCATTCGGCGTCAAGGTCCAGTTTGTGGCTCCGAAGCGCTTCAGAACTTGAGGCTGGACAGATCCATCAGAGGCGACAACCCACATCGTGTCCGCTGATTGGGTGGTGCGCAAGTTGCTGGCGCCCGAGGCATTGAGAAGGTTGGCCAAGGCAAAAGGCGTCGGTATCTCGTAGGGGATTCCGCTGCTCAGAAGCTGGCCCCGACTGACCCAAAACCGCAGGTAGCTGTCCCCAAACTCAAGGATGTAGCTTTGCGCGGCTGAGAAGGTGAAAGGGACCAGCTGGGCAAATCCGCTGGCCTTCGTGGGGTTGATGAACCTGGTGCCTGCGCGGCGCACGGCAGGCCCTGCCACAGTGGGCAGGAAGTTCTGCATGGTCTTGGCCCCCGAGAAGTACTTCTCTTGGTCGGTGCGCCCATCCATGAGCGGGGACAGCTCTCCCGCGTTGAAGGACTGCCAGATCGGGACAATTTGACCAGCGGGCTGGATCGGAGGACGAGACATCAGTACCTCGCGGTAACCCAGCTGTTGTCTGGGAGGGGCTGCGGCGGAAGTTCGATGGCGTTGACGCGGCGGGCGTCGCGCAGAGCCTGCCGGTAATCAGTTTCCATCGTGGCCTTTTTGGCCGCGCTCTTGGTCAAGGTTTCGCAAAGTTCCTCGCCCAAGCGGCAGGCGAAGGCTTCGAGGAAGATAGCATCCCAAGTCGTCGGATCGGCCGAAACGTCTTGCACATAGCGCAGGCGCAAAGGTGCCGCGAAGTTGGTCAACAGCTGCCGACCTTCAACGGTGTAGGGGACAGAGGGCGCGTCCGTCGCTTCGCGGACGCCGGCAAAATCCCAATAGTCATTGACCATGACGACGCGGAGAAAGTCAGACGGAAGCTGGTAGGCGTAGGTCCACTCGTAGGCGGGCGCAGTGGACAGCGGAGCCAGAGAGGTGCGCGTGATCGCGAAGGACCACGGGTGCATGCGAAGTTCCGTGCGCAGCAACGTGTCGAAGACAGCGTCGGCCTTCACAGCCTGTTCGCTGTCCTCCAGAGGATCCGCGATGGTCGGCGCGCCGAGTTTGATCAGCGCGCGATTGATGACGTCCGTCCGCGATGCCATTACAGCACCGCTTCGAGGGCTTCTTCCGTCCACTCACAGGAAATGTCGAGCGACCCGCCCGCAGGTACGGCAGCACCACCCAAGTTCACGCAGATCGACTGCGCCGCAGTCAGGAGAAGCGGAGATTTGTCGTTGTGCCACGACCAGTCGAAGAGCAGCCGGTCGATGGCCCCGTTCGCGGCAGGGGCGAGGTTGAGGCGACCACCCCTGATCGTCTTGCCTGCCCCGAGGCCGGTCGGGTTGGCAGTGAAATACTGCAGGGTTGCTGCTGCCGCATCGTCATTGGCATCATGCTGCCCGGGCGTGATGGCCACAGGGGTGCCGCCCGTGTTCAGCGCCGAGCGCTGGATGATGTTGACGATGATGTTCGCGGCTGCAGTGGCCGTGCCAGAAATGTAGATCGCCTTCAGCCGGATCAGCTTTGTGGCCGAGCCGATCAGCTGCAGCACGTCCGTGGCGTTGGCTGCAGGCACGAAGTTGCCGCTGAACGCGCCAAAGGTGGCGCGCATCGGTTCGATGTCGGAAATCGGGACAAACGCACCCGTGCGGTCCCCGGCAGCAGCGCCACCGACGTCCAGAACGCGCTGGCCAAGCTTTGTCTTGAGAACTGCCGAGGGCATGGGTCAGATCCTTACGAGGGCGGGAAGGTGTGTTCGACGACGTAGTACTCGAGGATCTCGATCAACTTGAGGATGTCGACCTTCGAGATTGCCACGGCGTCATCGACGAGGAGACGGATCGCAGAGGTGCCGCCCAAGGAGGTAGCGCCGCCCGAAACAGCCGTGACGGTCTGCGTGAAGGTCACCGCGATCTTGTCGCCGCCGAGGGGCAGGTCGTATTGGTTCAGAGCCATGTCGGCCTCCTGTGTTCAGCGCCGCCCCGGCAGGGGCGGCGCTTTAGCCGATCAGGGCTGGTTGAAGTACAGGTCGACGACGAGCGTCCCCGAGGTCGGCAGCGCGGCGGTGGCGCAGGTCAGATAGACCAGCGTGTCCGACGTGTTTGCCGAGCCTGCCTGCGCAGTGGCGAGGCCAAACAGGGTCGGGGTGTCCACGGCGGTGAACACAGCCGCAGCGCGGTACTGGCCGTTTGAGGCGTGGACCGGGTTGGTGCCGATAGCAACCACGGCAGAACCCAGCGTCACAGACGAGGTGATCATGCCGAAGTCAAACACCGCGCCGGTCGGGACGCGCGCCAGGATGACACTGTCCGAGGTGCCGACGTTGCCCGTGGTGCCGGTGGTCAGGTTGACCGCCGACAGATCCATCGAAGCGCGGTAGCGCCGCAGGCGACCACCATAGGCAGCAGTCGCTGGCTTGATAATCGGGTTGGAGGCGTAGCCAGCCGTCTCCTTGGAGTAGTACTGAGCCATGTTGGCCCTCCTTCAGGTTGGGACGGATTAGCCCGTGGTTGCGATTTGGACGACGCGCTTCTCTTCGATGCGGGTCGCACCGATGGTGGTGGTCGCATAGACCTGCACCGAGTTGCGCTTGTCGGGACGACGGTCGACCGAGGTCTGAATGTCGTTCCACATGCCGAGGTGCATGCCCGACTGAACCCAAACCGGCACCGAGCGGACGCCACCCGAAACCAGCGCGGCAGAAGCCTGCGGGTAGGAGGTGGTGTCGGAGAACTCGACCGGGATGAAGTTGATGCCGAGGAACCGGCGCACTTGGCCGTCCACCATCACGGGCTGGCTGTTGAAGTCCAGCGAAGCGATCTGGATTTCGTTCAGCAGCGCATCGTGGTCCGAAGCGGTGATCGCGCAGTTGATGGCTTCGCTTTCCAGATCGACGCCAGCGGCCATCAGAAGCTTGCGGGCTGCGCGCAGCTTGGCGACGTTCAGGTTGGACGAGGTGCCGCCAACGTTGACGCCGACCTGCTGGCCTGCCGGGAAGGCAGTCGAGACAGTGCCGTTTTCGCCGGTGTTGGACGAGGCAAAGAAGGCCATCAGGATTTCTTCGTCCTGCGCGCGGCGCAGAGCGTTGATGGCGTTCTGGGTGTAAGGACCCTGCGGATCGATCAGCATGCGCAGCTTATCCTGCGAGTCGATCAGGTCGGCCCAGTCATAGTCGTTGGGATAAACCCAGCGCGCATCGGACGGGGTCGAGATCAGCGGGGTATCGGCATGACGGGACAGGTTCTTGACCGCCGTCACAAGGCCGACTTGTTCCACGGCCTTCGCAGCCTTGCCGGTGTAGCTGCCCTGCGAAACAGTGGAGGCAAGCTTGCCACCTTTCTGTTGCAGCAACATCATCACGTTGGTGCTGTAGGCCTGGACGAAGTGGGTTGGCACCGCAAAGGACATGGTGCGCTTCCTCCTGTTTAAGGTTGAGGCAGCGCGGTTATCCTCTCGGGCCGCAACAGAGCAGGCCGATGCCCGCTGAAAGTAGCATACACGCTACATTGCGCAGGGTCAAGACAGACAAAAATACGCCCCGCCGGGAGGAGTGGCGGGGCGCGATTAGGTTGACCAACAGAGGTGAAAGCTTGGTAGCCCTTAAGCTACTTTGCGGTCAACCCCCGGCGACGATCTTTTGAAGCCGCTCCATCTTGGCGATGGCGATCTCGCGGACCTTGGGGTTCGGAGACAGATAGTTGGCCATGAAGTCTTTGTCTTGGAACAGGCCCGCGATCTCTGTCTTTGCCCCTTCCTGCGACTGCTCAAACTGCCCGCCACCATTGCCCGGATCAGGCGGCACGGCTTCGCGCAGGTTGTCCCCGTAGCCCATGAACAGTTTCATCATAGCCTTGGTTCCGATGGCCTGCTCGATCTTGAGGGCAGAGGTCGCGTCAAGGCCAGCTGCGCGGAAGGCGCGCTGGGCCACTTCCTTCTTGGCGTCGAACTCCGCGCCCAGTTCAAGGGCCAGTGCGTTCATGTCGGCCTGCGACTGGGTCGACCACGCCTCGGCTTTTGCCGCTTCTGCCGCAGCGACCTCGCGCATGAGGTTCGCGCCGACCATCTTCGGAACACCGGCCTTGTGCATCCACTTCTGCGCCTCTTCGAGGGCAGGGCGAACACTGTCGGGCAGATCCTTGATCTCGGCGAAGCCGTAGTCCTCTGCCTTGTCGGGGGTGCCGATCTTTTTGAAGAACTCCGCGCGCTCCTCAGGCGAGGCGTCCTCTTTGGGCAGGGTGACCGTGCGGCCCGCCTTGTCGGCCCCGATCAGCTTTTCGAGATTGACGTAGCTGTCCAACACGGTTGTCAGGGCTTCGTCCTTGGACAAGCCGTTCCAACCCTTTGCCTGCAGCGCAGTCTGGAAGGTTGAGGGGAGGCCCGCATACCAGGGGGCCTCGTCCTGCCCCGAAGAGGCCGGTGCGGCAGGCGGTGACGTTGTCGTAGTCGTCGTCAGCGGGGCAGCGGTGACCGGCGCGACAGGTGCTGCGGCCAGTGCAGCTGCGCCAGCAAGTGTACCGGGGTTGACTGGCGCTGTGGTGCTTGCCCCGCCCCCAAGCCCTTCGGCATTGCGGACGAGGTTGCCCATCGAAGTGGACCTCAAAAGCAGGTTAAGCATCTTCATCTCTCAGGTTGATGTCGACGTATTCGTCGAGGTTGAGCATGCGCCGGTATCGGTCGTAGACCTCCCGACGCGCAGCTGCGACCGCGGTGGCCACAGGATCAATCGCCCCCGTGGTGGGCGAATACTTGATGACCGGCCTGCCATCCGCTTGGCAGAACGCGCGCATGTCGGCGACAAGGATGCGGGCGTCCCGGGTGAGGTTGCCTTTGCCGTCGAGCGTGAGACGGCGCAGGGCGATCTGCTTTTCCTTGTAGGCTGTCGCCATCAGAACTTAGCCTGCTGCGCCGTAGCCTGTGCCTGCGCCATGTCCTTGGCGCTGCTGGCGGCGATGGGCGCGGCCTGCATCATCAGCTGCATCTGCTGGGCCTGCTGATCAGCCTGCTGCTTGGCCTGCATCTCCTCCACCGTGTTCAGCATGTCCATCGGCGCGCCGTTGATGTCGGCGAGGCGGCGGAACGTGCGCTCGGCATTGACGACGCCGAGGACGGATTGATCGATGTTGGCCAGAGGTGTCAGGGCCTCGAGCGTCCGCATGATGCCGACACCCTCCTCGGCCTTTTGGGCGCGGGTGAGGGGGCTATCGTAGGTGATCTGCAGCTGGCCACCACGCGCCCTGAGGGCGTCGGGGAGGGGGCCTATCACCCCAGAGGTCTGGAGGATGTCCAGTTCCCGGGTGATCAGAGGCCCGAGGAATTCTGACTGTTGCCGACCGACCGTGGGCGCCAGAAGCGCACCCTTCTCCTGCGCCCGCAGCATCGCCTCTGTGGCAGTCATCTGTGGCGTGTCAACGAGGATCTGGAACAGGGTGACGAGGAACGCCCGGTTGATGCTTTCGCGGCGCTGGTTCGCCATCTCCAGCGTGAACTGCGGGTTGCTCTCGGGGGCGATGGACTTCGCCAATACTTGGCCCTGCTCGGTCATGAAACCGGCGTTGATGGCACCGGGGCGCATCGCGAAGGGCGACAGGCTGTCCACGTCGGCAGTGACCCACGGCGGGTCCACGACCAGCTGGCCGTAGCGCAAGCTGGTCTTCGACATCTCGTTCAGCGTCTTGATATCAGCGATGGCGTCCCAAGCCGGCGAACGCCCATAGACTTCGCGCGGCGAGGTCGTATAGCGCGAAACAGCATAGGGCATGGTGCGGTAGCCACCCCTGGACAGTTCCATCCGGCCCTCGAGGGCCACATCGCAGGAACTGAACGCCATGCCTTTGTAGTTCTTTTTGGTGCGATCGATTTCCGCGTTCGGCCGCACCGCATGGATGAACTCGAACCGGCGCTCGGGTTCTTTTTCCGCGCACTTCAAAATCTGCTCGGGAAGTCTGTCGCCCCATTTCTGATACGCCTGCCTCGCTGTCAGTTCGTACTTCCGATAGACCGTGTCGACGACGCCAGCGGCATCCTCTTGGATGAAGAGTTCGGCCAAGGGGATGGACTGGTAACGGATGCCTTTGCCCAAGGCGTCCTGCACGAAAAGCGACGAGGTGCCGAATGCGCCGAGACCCATATAATGCTCGTAGGCCTGCGAGGCGAAGTTGGCATTGGGGGCGTACCGGACCCGGAACAGCAGGTCGCGCAGGTTCTCACAGAAACGCTTCACCTCGTCGTCAGAGGACAGGCGGGGGTCGACCGGCGACAGGCTGTGCCATTTGGACGTGCGTGGGGTGAGCATGCTTTCCATCGCGGCTGCGAAGGAGGGCAGGGCCAGCTGCGCGGTGCTGTCGAAGACGTATTCCTCGCGGCGCTGGCCGGGTGCGCGCTTTGTGATGAAGTCATCCGCCCGGGGCAGCACCCGGCGCGCGATCTCTGACCACTGGCGCTCAAACAGGCCACGGTAGGTCTTCATCTGCTCGTAGCGGCGGATGGTTTCCGATGCGTAATCGGTCTGGGTGCTGGTCGCGTCCATCAGCAATCTCCGGGCATGAAGTTCGGCTTGGCCAGCTGGAACGCCGACATATCGATGGTGTACTCGTCTTCGCCCACGACCATGATCGCGACATGCGCGTCCTCAGGTTGGCAGGGGCCCGAGGCGTTGATCCACTCTGTGATCGGAACCTCCAGTCCCCCCGAGATGACGGCAACCTGCCTCACGGTATCGAGGGCGAAGACCTTCACGTCAGCTTCCCGTCGCGGTCGCAGCGGACGTCGAGCCGAGATCCGGCAGGCCGTTCGGGCTGGTCAGCAGAGACGTCGCAGCTCCTTTGCGCAGTTGGATGGCGCGGTCCTCATTGTTGCGCATGGTCACCGCGCTGTCGATGGTGGGGACAGGCGGCGGGGCTGTGGGCTTGGGGACGCTGGGCGACAGGAACCCCATGTCAGTTCACCAGACCGACCGATGCTTCGACCGGGGCCTCGATGGGCGCAGGCTCGTCAACGGCGTAAAGGCCTGCCAGCCAGGCGGCGCGCAGATCGCCCTCGGCATAGGGGCAGTTCGCATCGGTCATGTTCAGGTCGGAGGCCGCGAGGCCCTGCTCGACCACGGGATTGAAATCGACGCCGTCAGCAACCGGCACGTTCTTGGGGGTCTTAGCCATCTTGTCACCAATCCGATACTTCGCCGACACCTTCGGCTATGAGGGTTTTTGTAGCGTTGCCGCCACGATCAGATGCCGGAACGCGGGCGTACCGTAGCATCATTGTAGCATACCTGCTAGCTGAGATCAAATCGTCATGCTCCTTGACGACCCGACCGTCCTTGCGGTGGTAGAGCCTGAACTCTTCGAGCCACATGGTGCAGGTCGAAAAGACCTTGAACCGGCCTGACTGCATGCGCTGAAGCATGTCGAGGATCGATCCTTCGACACTGGCATTGCCGTCGGGATAGGTCGCCCGGTTGGGCAGCATCTTCAACCCGGCGGTCTTGTATTGCTTGGCCAGTTGCTCCCCCGACCCCTTGTCGTGCTGCAGGCCGTCGTGCGGCCACGCCCACGGCAGATAGGTTCCCCACGGGCGCAGGGACGCTGCATGCATCTGAGGCGTCGCCTGAGCAACACGATGCTCTCGGATCAGATAGACCGTGTCGGTGTCTCGGTTCCAAGCGAGTTCGCAGGCAGCTGTCGGGTGATCCCAGCCAAAGTCGATCCCGGCGATACGGGGCCAATAGTGAGGGATCTGGATAGGTGCAATGACAACAGCTGCATCCGCGAGAGGGAATATTCTGCCACTTCCGAGGATCGGAATACCACTCGCCCGAGCCTCGCGCTCATGCTCTGGATAGCTGCGAATAATCCTCTCACGCTCTTCCTCCGTGTAATGATCCGCGTCGTTGATCGTCATCACGGTCACAGACCGATCAGGGCTTGCTTCGTGCAGGAACCGGCGCACGACCTCGGACATGCCGAGCAGCGGCGTGAAGGTCATGTAGACCATGCCCTTGGTCGCGTTGGTCCGCGTCAGGCCCTCGGAGTAGATATCCGCTGGAGGCTCTTCGTCAAACCAGACGATGTCGACCGTATTGGCCTGCCACTTGGTCCGTCCCTGGTCATACGACTTCAAGAGGATCGTGCTGTTGCCGCCCGACTTGTGCTTCACCGTGATGCTGTCGAGCGCGTTGGCCACGCCAGCCCTGCGGTTTGTCCCGACGATGTTGCCCTTGGGGATAGACCCTGTCCCCCATTCCGCCTCAGAGGCGGGCGGGCCGATCAGCAAGCGCTGGATCGCATCCCGGGTCAGTTCGGTGCTTTCGGATCCGGCAATCGCCGCGACGGGCCGGTCCCAGCGCCGCCCCTGCCACCAGTCGGGGTATTCCCCTGTCAGGTGCATCGCCATCTCGAAGGCGCCAGACCACGTCTTGCCCAGCTGGTTCCCGGCCATGAAAAGCCGCTCACGGAACGTCGAACCCTTTTCATGGAATTCGGCCTGCTTCTTATAAGGCCGATAGGTCCAGAGTTTACGCTCTGCCAGCCTCTTCGTCTTCTCCGCGATCAGCTGCTGCTTCAGCTTTGCCAAGTCTTCCGCCGAGTATTCCGTCAACTGCTTCGATGAGGCGGTCGAGTTTGTCATTGTCGATTTCTTCCACTTGCGTCTGAGTGACGTCGATTTGTTTCGGCAGCATTGAGGCAATAACTTTCATCGTCCCAAGGGGATCGCTAAAAGCCGCGCGCCGCATTATCGATTGGCCCTGCTCTTCCCAAAGTTCCCGAATGTCCTTGGTGAATTTCGAGGTCAGTAAAATACCCTCTGCCTTCGCTTGGCGCTTTGCCTCTGCTTGCGAGACGGGCTTTGCCGGTGGCAGGATCTGGCCGGTGTGACCACGGGCTTTCTGGGGCTTCGCGGGGCTGATCGCAGGGGGCAAACCGGGCGTGAAGTCCCGCGCTTCGACGGGATCATGCCACTCGTTTTCCTCCTCGAAAGGATCGATGAACGGTGGGGGGCTTTGGCGCGACAAGGGTATCTCCTCAAAACTAGCACCAATGCTATCACATAGCAAAAAGGGCGTCTAGGGGACGGATCCGCCGAAAAATTGGGGGAGGCGCTTCGGACGGGTCGGTGGGGGCGGGGTCCGCCGAAAAATTAGGGTAGGTAGGGGAGGGCGAGAAGGGGGTAAGTCCTTGTTTTTATAGCCACCACCCTGTGCGCGCGCGGCTCGGCCCCCCACCCCCTCGACGGCGGATCGGCCACAGGATAGGGTGACCCCCTAGGTGACCGATGCGGTCGGCTGCAGGGCAGGCCAGAGCGGCAAAACATGCCTAGATTGCCCCTATTCGAGGCCTAAATGCGACATCTTGACAGGTCGTAAAACCCTAACCTCTTGATATAGTTACACAATAAATTTTACATAATACGGATTATGGGATGACATCGATGTCATTCCGGCCGCATCGCCTGCGCGCGGCAGGATAGGGCAGGGTGGCGATATAGCGTCGCGGACATATCGCCAGATCTGGCCAGACTGGGGCCGCGCTAAGTCCAGATAGTAACCCGCCTTAGGTCCAGAATTCTTGCGGGATGTAGCATAAACGCTATTTACACCGGCAGCGCATGCCCCTAACAGGATGTCAGGCAAACCGCCAAGCGGCCTTGGCACGCCCCGAAACTAGCGTCAGCGCTACACCTAGCAACTAAAGGAAAACAGAATGAACGCCCTTTCCCCTATCCGCCACGATATCCTGAACACCACCGCGCCCGTTATGGCGCAAACCCATTTGACCCTGAAAAGCGGCAACGTCAAAACCGGCCCGATTCCGGTTTCCACCACCACCGCAGACACCTGCCCCGCCGCTTGCCCGTTCAATAATAAGGGCGGGTGCTACGCCGCAGGCGGGCCGCTTGCTATCCATTGGCGCAAGGTCACGGAAAATAAGGCTGGCAAGGCTTATGCTGATTTCCTTCGCGACGTGGCGGCATTGCCGGACGGGCAACTGTGGCGGCACAATCAAGCTGGTGATTTGGCGGGGCAGGGTGACACCCTAGACACGGTAGCCCTTGGCCAGCTGGTGACCGCAAACCGGGGCAAGCGCGGTTTCACCTACACGCACAAGCCGATTGCGGCAGGATCGCATGAGGCGGCAGCAATCGCCCGCGCCAATGCGTCAGGCTTTACCGTCAATCTGTCAGGCAATGACCTTGCCCACGCTGACAGGCTGGCAGACTTGGCCATTGGTCCGGTGGTGGTGGTTTTGCCTGCCGACGCCACGGAAAACACTGTCACGCCACAGGGTCGCAAGGTGGTGATTTGCCCCGCCACGCAGCGCGATGACGTCAGCTGCGCCACCTGCGGCTTGTGCGCGCTGCAGCGTCTCGCAATCGTCGGCTTTCCCGCCCACGGCGCAAGCAAGCGCAAGGCTGAAACCGTGGCCAAGGGCGCAGCGCACTAAGGGTGCAGCGCCAGCGCGGCCCGCATCGGGCCGCGTCACGCTGCGCCAATGGGGCGCAAGCTATGAGGGGGCTTTTCCTATGATCCGTGACACTACGGGCGCAGCCGCTTGCGCCGCTTTTCTCTTTTCCATGCCGTGGCTGTTGCACGCCTTGGCCGCGTGGGGGCTTTGACCATGACAGGCGAAACCCATACCGGGCGCGTGGTGGCCAGCTGCAGCGGATTTAAGGGCGGTTGGCGTCTCGCGATCCTGACACCTGGGCAGCGCGTCGTGGCCTTCTACACGCGCCCGCGCGCGCCCATCGCTCGAGACGCCGCGCGCGTCTCGCATGGCCAGCTGGTCACCCTGACAGGGTCGCAGGAAGGCAACCGGCGCGCGCTGGCGCTGGACGGCATCAGCCTAGACTGACACACGCGCCGCGCGCGTCTCGCCCTGTCCTGCTCTGCAGGGCGGGGCCGCTGGCGTTGGCGCAGGATCCTGGCCCGCGCGTCTCGCCCTGTCACGGCTGCGCGCCCGCGTTCCTGTGCATCGTCGCCGGGTTGACGCGCGCGCCCATCCGCTTGTGATCCGCGCACCGCCTGACCGGCCAGAACGGCTCGGGCTGTCCGTCTCGCCGGGGCAAGAGCCGGAACGAGTAAAGCGCGCCACAGGTCGCGCAATGGCTGACCCAGACGTCGACGACAATCAAATGCCCGGCGCGCCCGCTCACGACCTCGAGCGGCCCATCGCAGCGAAACGCCTGCCCCTTGTAACGCACCGTCTCGCCCAGACTGGCCGCTGCATGCGGGTAGGCCATGCCATAGGGATGCCCCTGCGCGGCCACCAGCGTCTCGCGCCGCCCCTGCATCCACTGCGCAGCCTTCGCCTTGCCTTCCACCTCGTTCAGCACCCGCTGCGCCCGCCACAGCGCAAGGGCCGCGTCGATCCCCTGCTGTTCGGCCACGGCCCGCACCTCCACGGCTTTCTCCCGCCTCGCGTAGCGGCCCAGTTCGACCTTGCCCAGCCTCACCACCCATTTGAGCATCCGCTTGTTCCAGACGACCCCCGCAACCCCTGACCGCTGTCTCTCACTGTTCGCCACTCTTCTCCCCTTTCGCCTGATCTGCGGGGCCGCGTAATAGCGGGCCGCCGCAGGTGGTCCCTTTGCAAGCTGCCCGCCGGATCGCTCAAAACACCCTAGCACATTCTTTTCAGGGAGGGGAGGGTGTACCCTCTTATGGGTACCCCGACCCCCCTTTCACGCGCGCGAGGATTTTTCGGGATCTTGTGTCTTTAGTGCTATTGCGCATTTGTAGCAGTAAAGCTATGAAGGCGAAGCGGGGTGATTTGCCCCCGTGGCCAAACAGGAACTAGAGCCTATGCCCTCCACCTCCTACTTTGCGATTGATCCTTGCGGTGTGACGCACACCCGCACCAGCGCCACCCGCCTCTACACTCACACCGTGGTCGCCTTGCCGTCCGCGCAGAACGCCATCCTGTCTGCCAAGTCGCCCGGCATGCGCGCCCACCACAAGCGCAACTTCTCCTACTATGCCGACAAGGTGCGCGGCACCTCGCGGTGGCTGCAGCGCAACAGCTGGGAAAGCGAAGAGAAGCACAACGCCCGCGTGTTGGCCGAGAGTGAAGCCGCAGAGGCTGAACTGGATGGCTGCGACACCGCCGACCAGTATGCCGACATGCTGATCGCGGCCACCCTGGCCCGCATCGCCGACGCCACCCGGGCAGGCCACTTCGAAGCCTACCAGAACATGGGCTGGTGCGGGCGGGCCGATCTCGCCGCCAAGCTGGCCGCGAAGACCCAAGGCCAGGCCTACTACGTCGCCGCCTCTGTGCGCGTCCTCGATGCACAGGTGCGCGCATGAGCCGCTACATCGCCACCGTCGATGTCCACACCCTGAGCGAGGAGCAGCGCAAGCTGCTCCAGCCGGGGCAGCACATCACCGCCTCGGGCGGGCAGGGCCGCTGGGCCGGGCAGACCAAGCACGGCACAGATGTGGCCGCTTGGACCGAGAACGCCAAGCGCAGCCCGCTCGGCCGCAAGGCCTATTTCCGCGCCCTGCGCACCTACGCCACCAGCTTCAACTAAAGGATCGATCGATGAAAAATGCTTCTGAACAGTTCAAACCCGGCGACGTGGTGCTGGGCGGCGTTGCCGTCGTCCTCGCCACCAAGCGCGACTATGTGCTGGCAATCGCGCCGCAGTCCCAGCAGCCCTTCGTGACGTGGTGGGTGTCGCCACGCGGCGAGGTGCTTTCCGGCACCTACCACCGCGAGATCGGGGACGCGATCCGCTCGTTGAGCCAGCGCGCCGCCGACGCGGCTGCGAGGGCCGCAGCATGACAAGGAAAGCTGTCGACTACTTCCCGCGCGACTGCACCGTTTGCGGCGAGTCCTTTGTGGCAGGGCGCGACGGTCGTGTCCTGCACTGTGAGGCATGCAAGGCGAAGAAGAGGCATGATCGTTACGTCGAACGCAAAGAGGAAATCTTGCGAATGTCGAGAGAGCGCGAGAGCCAGCCCGCGCGCGTCACACTACCCCAACCCAAGGAGGTCAAACGCCCGTGAAACCGCTCTTCCTTTCCGCCGCTGAACTCGTCGCGCAATGCTTGCGCGACGATCCCACTTTCAGCCTCATGACACCGGCAGAGCAACGCATCGAGGCGCGCATGCTGATGACCAAGGTCGAGGGCTGCGACCCCGACGACATCGATGTGCAGATGGAAGCGCTGGCACTGGCCGCGCAGCCCCTGCCAGAGGCTCGTACCTCCACCCGGGTCGTCGATACCGGGCGCAAGCGCATCGTCGTGGCTGCGCCCCGGTTGGACGGCCACTCAGGAGAGCCTGAGGTGGCTGTGCTGGCCATCACCCGCCCGGTGATCGATGCAGCCCCTGCGCCCGCTCCCGTGGCCCCTGCTCTAGGCTTTGAGCCGCAGCCCTGCCGCAACCAGTCTGCCTGCGATGAGCGGATCGGCGGCACGGGCCGCTGCATGTCGTGCGGGGCGCAGCGCAAAGCCCCGCCGCCGATGACCGTGGCAGGACCGGATCCGGTCCACAACGCCCGCATCGTCCCGCCCGCCAAGCAGGGCAAGAAGCAGGTCAAGACCCGCAAGGACGCGAAGCCCCGGGTGACCCTGCGCAAGCGCTTGGAAGGGTCGCCCGAGGGCTATGCGCGCAAGCGTGGCGAGATGATGCGCGGCAACATCTTGGAGCGCGTCAAAGGCCTGACCAACGCCCCTGACCACTACCTCGGTCGGCTGATCGGTCGCACCCGCCCGACGATCCAAGCCTACCTCAAGGGGCGCATCGAGGTGAACATGAACGCATGGCAGGTCGGCCAGCTGAAGGCTCTCCTCGAGCAGCAGCGCCTCGCGTTGGACGACGCCCTCGATGAACTCGACGCCTTGCTTGCCGTGACCCCGAAAATGGAGGCTTGAAATGAACGAGCGCACACCGGCCTGCGAGGCCTTACGCCGCGCAGGCTATGTCTGCCTGCCTCGGTGGTGGGTGACGCAGGATCAGATGGACGTCATCGAGCGCATGGCGACCGGCAACCGAGACGAAGTTTACAGGATCAAACATGAGGCAAACCGTGCGCGTGATCATCAGAGGTGAGACGTTCGAAACCGTTCAGCATGCCGCAGAGACGTTCGGTGTGGCCAAAAGCACGGTCTACTGCGCACTGAGCAGGGGCAACCCCGACAGCATCGGGCTGCGTCGGGGAACGCGGCCAAAGGAGAGCCACAAGAGCGGACGCGGGCGAGAGTTCACCATTGCAGGGGTGACCTTCCCGTCCATCGCCGCAGCCAGCGAGGCTTTGGGCTTCCGGCGGCGTTATCTGGCCGACGCACTGGTCAAAGGGCGCACGGAGACGCGCCAGCGCATCGCCTTCGCGGCGCTGCGTTACACCGCGCGGCAGGAGATGGCCGCAATGCGGGCGGCAAGCGGCAAGGAGCAGGTAGCATGAGCGCCAGACCCCCTGTGCCGATCCGCATTCGCGGGGCGATCTATCCGAGCATCGCTGCCGCCGCCCGGGCGCACCGAGTGACCCGCGATGTCGTGGTCACGGCCCTCGACCGAGGCACCCTCGACGACGTCGGATTGGCCCCGGTGCGCGGTCCCAACGTGCTGCGCACGGTGGTCAACGGCGTCACATACCCGTCGTTTGCGGCTGCAGCTGCGGCGCTCGGCATGGGCCGCATGCAGCTGACGCGCGCGGCGCGCAGAGGCGAGTTCGATCTGCTGGTGGGTTCGGAGTGATGGCCAAGAAACCCCGGCGCATCAAAATCTACAACACGCCGCGCAGCGTCGATGATCTGCACCTCGAGATCTTGCAGATGCGTTGCCGGATGGCGGGCGATCTGGTCGGCCTCTACTTCGGCATGACGGGCGCAAGGGTGCGCAGCATCTGCGGGCGCATCCTGAAAGACGACCAGGAACTGAGCGGCGAATTGCCGCACATCGTTAGGCGGTCCTACTGGCGCTGACAAAAACTGAACTGGGCGGTGGCAAGAAGGCTATTGCCCGGTTTGTTATAAAGATTTATACATGGAGCATAAACGCTATCTAAGGATACAAAGATGGTTCGCCTCGTACCCGAGCAGGAAGTCATCAAGAAACTGCAAATTCGCGATGTGCTGTCGCTGTCGCGCGCAGATCGCCGTCGCGAGATCCAGCTGGCCATCATGGAAGTGCCGGGTCTGGACCCTGACAGCAAGACCCTGATTGACAGCATCGAGGAGGGCCTGACCCGCATCCTCCCCCGCGTGAAAAGCGTCACCCCCCTGACCGACGAAGACCTCGGCAAGCTGATTGGCCGCAGTCGGCCCCTTGTGCAAGCCTGCATCAGCGGCAGGCTCCCCGAGCGGCTGTCTGCCGAAGCGCTGGACGCCCTGCTGGCCGTCGTCGAGAGCCGGTTGCCCGAAATTCAGAACCTCATTCGGGACATCAAAAGGGCGCGGCTTCACGCGAACTAGCGCGTCATAACTCTTTAGTGTCTGCGTCTCGAGGACCGTTGACAACGGAACATAACGCCAGAAAACAGATGTAGTTGAAATGCTACACGGAGACGACATGATCATCCTGTCCGCAGACCCCGGCGTAACTGGCGCTGTAGCTAGCTACGACACCGTGACGGGTCGGTTGGCCACGCATGACATGCCGGTTCTGAAGAAGGGCAACAGTGCAGGGGTGAAGTCGGTGCTGGACGAGGTCGAGGTTCTCAGCCTCTTCTCGCTCTACCATGACCTCGGCGCGCGGCACTTCTTTCTGGAGCAGGTCAACGGCTTCCCCGGCCAGAGCGCACCGCGCGCGTTCAACTTCGGGGTTGGCTACGGGGTGCTTCGCATGGCCAGTCTGGCCTGCGGGTATCAGTTGAACCCAGTCCCGGCGGCGACGTGGAAGACCGCGATGCGCGCACCCAAGGACAAGCTGGCATCGATCCAGCGGGCATCAGAACTGATCCCCACCCACAGCCACCTTTGGAGTTCCGGCGGAAGTCAGGCGCAACGCAGCGGGCGGGCAGAAGCCGCGATGCTGGCTCTCTACGGAGAGCGTGTTTTGGGAAACAGGCAATGATCCACGTCGACATCAACTCCCTTCTCACTGAACGCGAGAAGGTCCACGGAGAGTTCTTCCACACCGCCATGCTGGCGCAGGGGATCAAGTCCTGCATCCACCCGCATCTGCCTGCCACCATCGATCCGATCCTGCCTGAGGCCATCGACATGATCGCCTCGAAGCTGGCCCGGGTCGCATCGGGCGATGCGATGCACATCGATCACTGGGACGACATCGCGGGCTACGCCACGCTGGTCGCCAATTTTCTGAGAGCGCGCGCCGATGTCTGATCGCGTTCCCCTGCGTCTGAAAGACGCACTGGCCTTATTCCCTGGATTGGGGCTGACGGTCGCATCCCTGCGTGTCGAGCGCGACAAGGGCAACCTCATGACCATGCTTGTCGCGGGGAAAGAGTTCACAACTAGAGCAGCTATAGAGGAGATGTTTCAGAAATGCGCCGTGACTCCAAAGGTCCAAGGCTCTGGCTCCGTCCCGAACAGCGGGACGCCAGCGGCCACGTCCGCAGAAAAGAAGAGTTCGTCATCCGCGATGGATCACGCCAGATCGGCACTGGCCTCGGCGCAGCAGATCGCGCAGCGGCTGAAGAGCGCCTAGGCCAGCACATCGCGGTCAAGTACACGCCCCCACCGGTCACCAAGTCGCGTAGCTTAGAGGCTGTGACCGTGGCCGACGTGGTGGCCTACTACCTGACAGAGAAGGGGCCGACCCACAGCCGCCCGAAAGAACTGGCCGCGCACTGCCTCAACCTGCTCGAGGAACTCGGCACCCTGCCGCTGTCAGAGATCACGGGCCGCAAGTGCCGCGCCTACATCAAGAAGCGCGGATCCACCGTCGCGGCCACCCGCGAACTCGAGTACCTGCGCGCCGCCACGAACTTCGCCAATGTCGAGGGCATCGTGCAGGGGACCATCGTGCTGGATCTTCCGGCAAAGAGTTTGCCCCGTGAGCGTTGGCTGACGCGGAGCGAAGCCGCGCGCCTGATCTGGGCCGCATGGCGCAAGACCGAGAGCCAGGGCGGTGCCGCGACGGGGCGCCATACTCGCCGCCACATCGCGCGGTTCATCCTCGTCGGCCTCTACACCGGAAGCCGCGCCGGGGTGATCTGCGGGGCAGGGTTCTCCCCGGCAGCAGGTCGAGGCTATGTCGATCTGAACGCCGGGGTCTTCTACCGGCAAGCCGCTGGCCGCGCGCAGACCAAGAAGCGCGCCCCGCCGGTGCCGTTGTCTGATCGGCTGCTGGCCCATCTGCGGCGGTGGAAGCGACTGGGCATCTGCAAGCAGGCCGTGGTCGAGTGGAATGGCGAACCCATCTTGCGGGTCAACAAAGCCTTCCGCGCCGTCTGCGCCGACGCCAAGTTGACGGACGTCCACCCGCACATCCTGCGGCACACGGCAGCGACCTGGCTGATGCAGCGAGGGGCCGATTTGTGGCAGGCGGCTGGCCTCTTGGGCATGACGACGCAGACGCTGCAGAGCGTTTACGGCCACCATCATCCGGGGCTGCAGCGTGGTGCGGCGCAGCTTTTGTCGGGCCGAAGATCTGCAGGATGATGATCCCGCACAGGCTGCACGGAACCACCCCAGCCAAAGCGTTGTCAAATATGGGAATAAACGAGAAAATCCCGCACAGGCTCGCACAGGATAAGACGAAACAAGACCGCTCAAAACGCTTTGAGGACGACAAAAATGAACGAAACAACACAGCAAAATCAAGGACTTAGCGATTCCAAACTGATTTGTAATCAGGGGGTCGCGGGTTCGATCCCTGCTGGGGGCACCATTTTCCAATCGCTCGTCGCCACGAAGCGCAAGTCCTAAAACGGAAAGGTCGTTTGTGGGGTGCGAAGCCCTGTTTGGCGGCTGTAGAGCTTGCCCTAGGCGGTCTGATCCTTCGCTAGGTCGATGTGAAAGAACCCGATCTGGTGGCGCTTGAACTTCTGCCGCTTCGGCTTGGCGCCCTCAATATCCGGCAAGCAGTCTGCGATTTCCCGACATGTTGCGGACCGAGGCCTTCCCGCAATGCAACCGGACGGCCCGATATCTCGGGCGGTCCGGCGATCATCCGGTTCTCAACCGTCGATGTCTTTGGTCAGACCTTGCTCTTGGCTTTGGCTGCCGCCCGAGCGGCCTCTCTGGCAGCTTTCTTGGCCTCGCGCTTGGCCTTCTTTGCCGCCTTGTCAGCAGCGATCTTATCCTTGGCGGCCTTGTCGGCTGCGGCTTTGTCGGCTGCGGCTTTGTCGGCTGCGGCTTTGTCAGCGGCGGCTTTGTCGGCGGCGGCTTTGTCGGCGGCGGCTTTGTCGGCCGCGGCTTTGTCGGCTGCGGCCTTGTCGGCTGCGGCTTTATCGGCGGCGGCTTTATCGGCGGCGGCCTTTTCCGCGGCAGCTTTCTCTTCGGCAGCTTTGTCAGCGGCGGCTTTGTCTGCGGCGGCCTTGTCTGCGGCGGCCTTGTCGGCTGCGGCTTTATCGGCGGCGGCCTTTTCAGCGGCAGCTTTCTCTTCGGCAGCTTTGTCAGCGGCAGCTTTGTCAGCGGCGGCTTTATCGGCGGCGGCCTTTTCAGCGGCGGCCTTCTCCGCCTCGGCCTTGTCGGCTTCGGCCTTCTTCTCGGCTGCCTTCTTGTCTTCCTCGGCCTTCTTGTCCTCGGCGGCCTTCTTGTCCTCGGCGGCTTTCTTGTCGTCCTCGGCTTTCTTCTCAGCGGCCTTCTTGGCGGCCTCGCTGTCAGATGACTCCTTGGCCCCCGAGCACGTCTCGCCACATTCGCTGCCGGACTTGCCGAGGTCGGCGGCAAAGGCCGTCATCGGCATGCCCCAGGTCAGCACAAGCGCCGTCGCGCAGGTCAAAAAGGTCAGGTTCCGCATTTTCATCGTTCAGCCCTATGCTTCAGGTATCCCATGTCCGGGTTAACGCCTGAATTTCATGCAAATTGGTCTAAAGATGGACGAAACGAGGGCGCTTTCCGTGCGATAAGGGCGCTATCAAGGCAGTGTTGACCGGTGCGGACCTGAGCAAAAGCTGCGGTCAGGCCTGTTTCTTGGCTTCGGCGGCGGCCTTCATGCGGGCCAGCAACTCTGCCTTGGTTTCGCGCGTGCCATAGGGGTTCTTGTCGGTGCCTTTGGCGTTGTGTTCGACATGCCGGGGCGTGCCCTTGCCGAATTTCGTGCTGCCGGATTTGCTGTAATCCATCCTCTTGCCCTTTCGTTCCAAGGCGGTCTGGCGCGCTTTAGCCGCAAAGCGGGGGCGACCACAAGGCGGTGGAGCGCAGGCGACCGGCCCGGTCCTTCAAATGCAAGGCAAAAGCAGGCGACTCTTTGGCCCGCCTTGGGACTTGGGCCCGCGGGAGGTGTAGGCCTTCACCCGGCGTTAAGGCAGACAGCCTAGGGTCCGGGCATGAGTGTTTCTGACCCAAAACTCGCCAGGGAACTGGCTCTGCACGCCCACCAGATGTCGGCCTTGCGGGCGACGTTCCTGATTGCTGCGCATCATGGCGTGGCCCTGCGCCCCGAAGACCTGCCCCGGCTGGTGGAGGGGGATATTGCGCCCTCGGTCATGGCGACGCTCGTGGCCTCGGGCTTCAAGGTCAAGCTGGTGGAGCGGGGGACCTGGGCCAAGATCGCGGGACTGGGGGCGGCCTATCCAGCGCTTGTGGGGGCCAAGGACGGGGCCTGGCTGATCGTCGTGGCGATGCTGCCCAATGACGGGATCGCTGTCCTTGACCCGGCGGCAGAGGCCAAAGGCGTACAGACCCTGACCCGCGCCCAGTTCACGGGCCTGTGGGATGGCCACATCCTGCTGGCCCGTCCCGCCCCCAAGGCCGAGGATCAACCCTTTGGTCTGGCGTGGTTTCTGCCAGCCTTGCGCGCGCAGAAGGGGCTGTTGTCCGGCGTGGCACTGGCCGTCGTCACCGGCAACCTGATCGCTTTCGCGCTGCCCTTGCTGTTTCAGGTGCTGATCGACCGGGTGATTGCGCATCAGGCGTGGAACACTCTGGTGGCGATCGTCTCGATCTTCATCCTGCTGGCAGCTTTTGACGCGGCCTTCACCTATACGCGCCAGCGCCTGATGCTGATTGCGGGCGGCAAGGTCGATGCCATGATGGGGGCGCGCAGCTTTGCCCATCTTCTGGCGCTGCCCCTCTCGGTGTTTGAGACGACCCCGGCGGGCGTTATGGCCCGGCACATGCAACAGACGGAAAAGATACGGAATTTCTTGACGGGTCGGCTGTTCCAGACTCTACTGGATGCGGCGTTCCTTCCCCTGCTGCTGGGCATCCTTATGCTGCTCTGTGGGTCACTGACGCTGGTGGTGCTGGGCTTTGCCACGGCGATTGCCGGGGTAATCGG